>NZ_LUKE01000001.1:0-300000 GCF_001592735.1 Bdellovibrio bacteriovorus | reverse complement strand
CTTGTTGCTATCCAGAGTGGCGCGCCCCACGGCGGTGGTGCCACCTTTATTTAAAGGCATCGCATAGGTAAAAAAGATTTCGTTTTTATTTGTCGGATGAACGCGCACATCTAACATGCCGCCTTGTCCTTGGGCCCATACCTCGGGGGTGCCAGTGAGTGGGGTGACTTGCTTGGTGGCGGGATCAAAAGTGTTTATAGTTCCACGGCGTTCCGTGAAAATGATTTTTCCGTCGCTTAAAAAATCAAAGCCCCAAATGGCGTCCGAACGTTTCATTAAGTTTTCATAGCGAAATTTAAGACCGGCTGACTCATAAACCTTGCCAGCAGAATCTTGAGCGTACGCAAAGGGGCTAAAATTCAAAAGAAGAATTAACAGGGATAAAACAGACTTCATACAAAAAACTCCTTTTAAAGTATTCCGTATTTAAGCAGGAAATCAGTCCCGGAGCATCTGATATCACAGATGCTATTTAGCAAATAAGGACCGGAAAATTTACGAGCTGGCACTTGAATAGAATCTTAAAGCGAATTTCCAGAAGCGGTGAGAAAGATAAACTAATAAGATGGCTAAAATAAAAACCCAAGCAAAAAGACCGAAATTCGGTGGTTCAAGTAACGCCCGCGCCGGCACACTGGCAATCACGCCCACGGGAAGTGCTGTGAGCAAGAAATATTTTAACCAGGGCGTGTACATTGAATCCGGGCGCATTCCCAAACGATAAAGCTGAAACCAGATAAATTGCAGGTTTTCAGAGCGAGCAAAGATCACGGCCGTCGCCGCCATAAAAAATCGCATGGCGTAAAGTGCAACGAGCCCACAAGGGATTAAATATAATAACCACGCCAAACGGATCCATTCAAAGCTGGGCAGCTGAATCAAACTGTAAATAAACCAACTAAGACCAATTAAAAGATTCCCGATCATCGCGGTGGAGGCTTTTTGTAAGCTGATCATAAATTGCGAATTCACGGGCTTGGCTAATAAAAGATCCAAATCTCCTTTGCGCACTTTTTCGGACATTTGATCAAGGTTTTCTGACAGGATGATCATATAAATCCCGTCGACAACAAACATCACCCCTAAGAAAACGCGCATTTGCTCTAAATTCCAGTCGCCGATTTTAGGCGTGTGCAGGAACAGAACCTCGAAAGTTACAATCTGCGCGATATACCAAAAGATATCCGTCGCGATCCGAGTCAAAAAATTCACGCGATATTCTAGGTCGGCAATAAAGCTTGTGCGAAACAGGGCGCCGTACAAAGAGAAATACTTTATCAGTGTTTTCATCTAAGCCCCTGTCCCGGCGTAAATATGGACCCCTTTGCGCCACATCCATAAACCCAGGGCGTTGACTAAAATCAGTGCGATAGAAATCGAAACAAAAGAGTTCATGACGGACCCCACACCCAGGCGTCCCGTCAAGTATCCGACTGGAACATACACACCCGCACTGAACGGAAGGGTGATGACGATAGTTTTCATCGGTTCTGGCATCAGGTCTAACGGGAAAAGCTCGCCGGTGAAAAGCCACAGGGCTAAGTTTTTAGCACCCGTGAAGGCATAAACTTTATTTAAATAAAAGGCACATGACGCAATCACAAAGCTGATCGAATGCACCAAAATCAAATAGTAAAATTCCAAAGCAAATGCCAGAGGCAGACGCGAAAATTTCGTTGGCAAATCAAAAATAAGGACCGCCAAAAGAGGCACCATCATTGAGCAGGCCGTCGTGATCACTTTGTATCCCATAAGTTGGGAAAAATAGTATTCATAGAAGGTCATCGGGCGAGTCAAAAGACTGTTGATACTGCCCGAATCAATTTCTTGAATCATGCGATATTCATACATCCAGCTGGTGCAGATACGGGCAAAGAAGGCCCCCCACAGGGCATAAGCTAGGTAGTACTCTTTTGAAAATCCGGCAATTTCCGTTGTCGCCGCACTTTTAAAGACCGCATACCAAAGCAGCATTTCTATGCAAGTAGTCAATGTGGGCTGCAAAATGGCGTCGACGAAATAGTTCAGTCGATACTCCAAATTGGAGACGATCGCGAGCTTCGCAAAAGCGAAATTACGTCGTAACAAGGACAAAAAAGCCAGCTTCGAGGATCTCATAGATTTGTTATAAATCCGAAGGGGAAATGATGCCAGCAAGACTTGTAAAATGGGACTGCGTTTCTTTGACTCCGCGGAAAACTGCTCCTATATTTGGAGGGCACTTCAAAACTTAGGAAATCATATGCAGATCACGAAAAAATGGTGGAAAGAATCCGTTGTTTATCAGGTTTACCCGCGCAGCTTTAAAGACAGCAATGGTGACGGGGTTGGTGATTTGAATGGCATTTTAGAAAAACTTGATTACCTGCAGCGTCTGGGAATTGATGTGATTTGGTTGTGCCCGATGTTTAAGTCTCCACAAGACGACAATGGTTATGACATCAGTGATTATCAGGACATACATACGGAGTTCGGTAGTATGGCTGACTTTGACCGACTCCTGAAGGAGATGCACAAACGCCGAATGAAACTGGTTTTAGACTTGGTCGTGAATCACACCAGTGACGAACATCCGTGGTTTATTGAATCGCGCTCTTCCAAAAGCAATCCGAAAAGAGACTGGTATATCTGGCAAGATGGTAAGAACGGGCAAGAACCTAATAACTGGGAAAGTATTTTTGCGGGATCGGCCTGGGAGTATGACGAGACCACGAAGCAATACTACATGCATTTGTTTTCGCGCAAACAGCCGGATTTAAACTGGGAAAACCTTGAAATGCGCGAGGCCATTTACAAGATGGTGCGTTGGTGGATGGATAAAGGGATTGATGGATTCCGTATCGATGCCATTAGCCATGCTCGCAAGGAACCGGGTTTGGCCGACATGCCCAATCCTCATGGCTTGAAATATGTGGATTCAACACCTAAGCATCGTAACGTTCCGGGCATTTTGGATTATATCACCGAGCTTTCGAAAAATACTTTTAATAAATACGATGTCATGACCGTGGGTGAAGCGAATGGGGTCAGCGCCGAAGAGGCTTCGGAGTGGGTGGCGGAAGATCGTTTGCGCCTGAATATGCTCATTCAATTCGAGCACGTGGGCTTGTGGGAAGAGAAAAAGAACGATGTCTTAGATATCGTAAAAATGAAATCCATCTTCACGCGTTGGCAAAGGCAACTTCATGGAGTGGGATGGAATGCATTGTTTGTTGAAAATCATGATGTGCCACGAATTATCAATCAATGGGGCGATCCAAAGAACTATTGGCATGACAGTGCGACGTGCATCGCGACCATGTACTTTTTCATGCAGGGAACGCCGTTTATTTATCAAGGCCAAGAGATTGGCATGACCAATACGGTTTTCAAAGGCCGCGAAGATTTTGATGATGTTCGCGCACGAAACCAATTTGAAATTCGCCGAGCAGAGGGTTTTACGGATGAGCAAATCACGGCTCAGCTCGCTGATGTTTCGCGCGATAACGCGCGCACGCCGATGCAGTGGAATTCTTCTCCTCAAGGTGGATTTACGACGGGTAAGCCGTGGTTGAAGGTGAATCCCAATTTTCCGCATATCAACGTTGAGCAGCAGCTTGAGGATCCTGGATCTATTTTTAATTTCTATCGTCGTATGATCCAGCTACGCAAAGAACATGCGGTCTTTGTCTATGGAACCTATGAACTTGTGATGCCCGAACATTCGCAGATCTATGCTTATGTTCGTAATTTAAATGGCGAAAAAGTTTTGGTGATTTGTAACATGACGGCTCGTCCGGCTGAAGGTGTTGTTCATGAGGTTTCATTGTCCGGGGCGCAAACGCTTTTGACTAATAAAACGCCGCGCACGTGGAGTGATTCAGGAGTAAATTTAGAGCCTTTCGAGGCTCACGTGTTGAGGCTGTTATAAAATACGGCGAAAAAGTGACTATTTCTGTTTGCGTTTTTCCTGAATGGCGGCGTCAGTGTCGTCGCCTTGGATAAAGTAGCGTACGCCAAGATTAAACCCATATTGGTCGGCCCACTCGTTGGACTGTTTGGTTAAGGAGTACGAGTACTTCGTTTCCAAAACGGCTCCCCAGCGGCCATTATTCCACGCTTCCCACTGGATGCTCCAATCAAGTCCTGACTCGCTGGCCTCGGTGGCCGTAGTGTTGATTCTTTGCCCCGTCGGAAAAGCGTCATGGACAATCATGGATTCCCCCATCGGATAAGACGTGTATACGCCTAGCGACGTAGAAAAATAAGATCCAAACCAATGGCGATAACCCATCGTAATATGAAAAGCTTGAGTTTTTTCAGCGACACTCAAGCCCCCTTGCTCCCGGATATAGAGCTTATTCATGTAGATCGTCACGATTTCTAAGCTTCCGTTATCGCTAACGTCCCCTAAAACCGTCAACGCGGGACCGGAAAGATAGGGTGTCGAAATGGCGGGATCAGAACCCTGATAGTGAGTGCGATAGACATAGTTGCCTAAGATGGCTGACACGTTTCCGCGTTGAATACTGTAAGCAGAGGCATTTTTTGGAATCCAAAAGCAGATAATCAGCGACATGATCCCAAAAGACAGTTTAAAGTCATTCATAGAGGAAGATTAAAAGCTCCCTCAGAAAATACAATGAAAAAGTACTGCGCCTTTGCAGTTTCAGAGCAGCGGAGATTATGCGACGACTTGTTTTTCTTCTATCAGCACTTTTTTTGGTGAGCCCGCCGGCAATGGCGCAGCTGCTTAAAGAAGATCCCCATCGCAAAGCTTGGGATGAGTCTTTGATGGATGACAATCGCGCAATCTCTGAATGGTTTGACGGGATGGCTGAGGGTTTAGATCTTTTTTTAGCCGGGAAGAAATATTCAGAGCGAAAAAATGATACACGTTTTGAAGTGGAAACAGGACTTTTTTATTCGGAAAAAACCGCTTTTTCCGATGCGACCAGTTTTAATTTAAATCTGCGCTTACCGAATGTTGAAGAATACTGGCATCTGACTTTTTCTTCTTACGATGAAACCAAAGAACGCAGCGCCACGCAAACTTATCTAAGACAAGAGGCCCGTGAACGGAATTACGGGGCTCGTGTCGGGTTTTTTAAAAAGTTAGGAAACATTCGGACTTCGTTTCAGCCGCGTTTAGGTTTTGCAGGTCGCTTTCAAATTTCGCATTCCCTGACGTTTGAAAGTGTGGCGGAAAGGCCAAACGGTTATCGGGTCAACCCCAAGTTAGAGTTTTATGCCGATGCCGCAGAAGGGGCCGGTATTTTTTCTTCTTTCAACTTTAATTTTCACTTAAGTCATAATCTAAGCCTGACCTTCATCAATGAAGGCGATTATAAGGATCGTTCCCATCAATTTGCCGTGACCAACGGGGTGAGCTTAGGACAAAGATTTAGCGCCACCAAGCTTATGAACTACGGTGTGTTCTTTAATTTTTCAAATGAGCCTAATTATCAGCTCGCGGAATACATCTTACAGCCTTCGTGGAATCATATGCTGTATAAAAACATGTTCGGCTATGAAGTCGTTCCTTACCTGAATTTCAATCGCGACTTTGATTACGCTGGTTATTACGGAATCATGACGTACCTGCGATTTTATTTCTAAATTTTAAAGTAAACGGACCATCGATTCCTTCCTGTATTTATGGTTGTTATGGGCTCGGCAAAGCACTTGCAGGTTGTCGACATGGTGATTCCCTCCCGCCCACTGCGACCGTCGGTGATCTATTTCTAAGTTAAAGGTACTGCCACAGATTTTTCCGGTAACGGGGTCTTTAAACTGGCAGCAGGGATTCTTTTTAAGGATGTTTCTTCGGGTTTTCGGTGTGAGTGTTTTGTTTTCACGCGGGGATGTTTCCGTGGTAGACACGGTTTTCTTTTTTTCGTGAAGAAATGAAGATGTCAATAAGCCAATGACACTCGCCAAACTCACGTCTCCATTCTCGGAGAGTAAAATCGAGGCGGCTTCGTCTCGGCACTCTAAAAGTTGCTGATACTGCTCTTTAGAAAGCGTTATTTGAAGATGAACAGACTCATCTTTTTGTACAAATGTTTTTTCGGGAGCTTTGAGTTCAAGATCCAGGCTCCTGGAAATCTCTCTCTGAGTCTGTCCGATGTTTTTCTGTGATATAGCCCGGGCTATATCAGCTTTTTGGATATTTGAGACCACTGCGCCCGTTTTTTCTTTTTCCTTAATAGCGCGAGAAAGCTCTGACACCTGAGAAAGATTTAAGTGCCCGGACTCGATTTGGGCGCCGACTTCGGGGACGGCTTTCATAAGTCGGGCGGCGGAAATTCTTCGCATGGCGGCTGATCCCGAATATGAGCATTCTTGAATCAAATAATCGTAAAGTGAAGAGTAAGCTTTTTCTAAATAGAGTTTTCTGACATCAATTTCGTTAATATGTTCTAAAATACTGTGCAACGTTCGGCGCTCGTGGGCGACTAGGATTTTCAAATTTGCTTCGAGTTCGCTATCAGATAATTTCTTGATCATTCCATTCACCCATTCCTTGTCCGAAGGCTGTCCGAGGTGCGACCTTAAGCAGGGGAGAAAGGGGGCTAAGCTGGCACCAAGGTTTTAGAAGCCCCTGTGAAACAAGATATATGCCGTGCAAATGGGATGAAAAATGACTCCATGCAGAACCGCATCGGTGGTGAACTGGAATTTAATTCGACAAACATAAAAACAAATTGACACTAAAATCTAATTCTATAAATATAGAATTAGATTTTAGGAGGGTTTATGTTTAACACCCAAGAATTTAAAGAAAAAATTAAAACCATGGCGGGCACAATGAAAAGTTCAGGTCGTGGGGATCTTCCGGCAGATATCGAATTTAAAATCATCTCTGAGCTAGAGGCTATCTTTCTGAAAATGTCCGAAAAGTTCGCGCGTCCAGAACCCACTGTTCATGGACTTGTGGGAAAAGCCGCGATGACGGATCTTGTGGAGCGCATGGAGTGCGACTTTTCGATGAAATTAGCCAAAGACATTCAGCACGATGTTCATCGCAATGTCGAAATCGGCAAGATCAAGATAGCTTTTTTAGATGGCGTTCGTCGGGCTTTAATGTCACTTCAGGTATAAAATGAACGTCATTGGGATTTTAAAAGCACTTAGCGATGAATCGCGTTTAAGCATTTATCAGTTATTGATAGAGCGGAACGCTTATATCGAAGTCATCTCTGAAAGACTAAAACTGGCGCCCTCGACGGTGTCGTTTCATCTGAAAAAACTGAATGAAGTGGGACTGGTCACGTCTTATCGCGACCAGTATTACACGATTTATTCAGCAAAGACGGACGTGTTAGAGCTTTCCGTGAAACAACTGCTTTCGCAAGCCAAGGTCGACTTAAAAGCGCAGGATAAAGAAGAAGAGCAATTTAAAGAAAAAACACTGAAAAGCTTCTTTAAATACGGAAAGCTTATAAAGATCCCCACGCAAAAAAAGAAGCGGGAGTGGGTGTTAGAAAAAGTCAGCCACAGCTTTCAAGGAAAGAAGTCTTATTCTTTAGAAAAAGCGCAACAGATTCTGGCCGAGATATATGCAGAAGATCCGGGATTGCTTTTAAAAGAGCTGCAGACGGCGGGGCATCTGCAGCTTAAAGAGAATTTGGTGTTGGTGGTCTCTTGATAAGGTATTTAAGCCTGATCCCAGGCTTATCTTTTGGGTCTGAGATCTTCCACCGAGGTGGTCGTTTTGCGAGGAGCTCGAACTTCGGCTTTTTTCTCTTCGTAAAACTCGCCTTGGATCATGCGCATCGGCATTTCATCAAGGGCTTTGATTGTTTCATGCAATTTGATAGCGCGGGCTTTTAGGGCATTAAGCCATTTGGGCATTTCATTCTCCGGTCTAAGGTGCTTGATCCTTATTCTAGTGAAATGATGTGTCGTTTTTGGGATTTTCCGCGCTAGCCCTACCTTTCCTGGACGCACCTCCAGGTATCTATGAGCCATCTTCAAATTTAATGCATCGCAACCTCCGTAGCTGCTTTTGTTATTTTACCGAAAAATCTCGTGTTATTAGCTCCTAAATTGATGCATCAACGCGGAGTTTTCGTTAAATTAACCCCCTAGGGGACATTTATGCAGCCAGGATCAAAACCAGAAAATAAATTTGTGCAACCGACCGACGTTAAATCTGTTTTAGCCATGGCTAAAAAACCTAAAAAGGTCGTGGTCACCGCAGGCATGCCGTATGCGAACGGTCCCTTGCATTTGGGTCACTTAGCAGGGGCTCATGTTCCGGCCGATATTTACGCACGCTGGATGCGGATGTTGATCGGGGCTGAAAATGTTCTGTTCGTGAATGGCAACGATGACCATGGGTCTACCAGCGAAGTGGCGGCGGTGAAGGCCGGCAAAAGCATTCGCGAATTTATCGACACGATTCATGAACAACAAAAAGACACTTTAAAAAAATATTCAATTCAAACCGACGTGTTCACGGGAACTTCGCGTCCTGAGACTTATCCGTTGCACGAAGCTTACTCGCAAGATTTTCTGCGTCGCCTGTATAAAAACGGAGCCCTGGAAAAGCGTGTGACCAAGCAGTGGTTCGATTCCAAAATGAATCGATTCCTTCAAGACCGCTTCGTGCGCGGCACGTGCCCGAACTGCGGTAACACCGAGGCTTATTCTGATGAGTGTGACGCTTGCGGAACTCAATTTGATCCAAGCCAATTAAAAGATCCGCGCAGTCAATTGAGTGATGCGATTCCCGAACTTAAAGATACGGCTCACTGGTGGCTCAATATGTGGAAGACTGCCGATCCACTGAAAACTTGGATTGAGACCAAGCAAAAAGCATGGCGTGCCGGTGTGGTTCAAGAAGTGATCAATACCGTGCTTATCGGTTGCCGTTTTGAAAATCAGTTTGAAGATAAATATAAAACTATTAAAGACACATTGCCGAAGCATAAATCTCGCTACGTCGCTGGAAAAAAAGTAGAGTGCCTGTTTGATTCCAAAGCCGATCTGGCGAAAGCTCAAGGCACCCTGGAAGCGGCCGGCATTCCGTCGGTCGCGACAGACAAATGGGCCTATCGTCCGATCACGCGTGACGTTTCTTGGGGGATTCCGGTTCCGCCAGAAATCGATCCAGAGATGAAGGGGAAAACTCTTTATGTTTGGCCGGATTCCCTCATCGCGCCGATCGTGTTTACTCAAGTGGCTTTAGAAAAATCGGGTCGCAGTAAAGATCTTTATAAAGAGTTCTGGTGTGATCCGGAAGCGACGGTGGTTCAGTTTTTGGGCCAGGACAATGTTTTTTTCTATGTGATCATGCAAGGCTCGATGTGGTTGGGTCAGCAGGAACATCCTCTGCAATTGCCGCAAAAAGGGGACTTGCAGATGACGGAAATTTTAAGCGTGTTCCATTTGATGGTGAACGGCGAAAAAATGAGTAAGTCTAAGGGGAACTTTTATACCGGCGATCAGTTGTTAGAGATGGGTTATTCTAACGATCAAGTTCGGTATTTCTTGGCCTTGTTAAGCTTGCCCGTGAAAGCGTCGAATTTTGATTTTGAGCATTTCGCTGAAAGAAACAAGTTCTTAGCAGGTCCGATGAACGCGGCCTTGGAAAAACCGCTGTCCGCTTGTATTTCAAAATTTAATGGAATTGTGCCAGAAGGAAAATTGATCGGCAAAGCGGAAGCTGAAACCGTCAAGCTGGTGCAAATGTATCTGCGTTCGATGCAAAAAGGGGATTATGCCATTTTGTTAGGGCAAATTGAAAATTACGCGCGCCAAGTAAATTCGCTCTTTACGCAATATAAGCCCCACGACGATCGTGCGCCGGGAGCCGAAAGAAAAGATGCTCTTTTCACATGCTTCTATGTGCTTAAAAATCTGATGATCATGCTGGCGCCATTTGTTCCCGACACCATGAATGAGGTTCGTAAGTCATTAAACTTGCCAGAGTCTGTTTTCCGCGCCGAGGAACTTGGTACGGGCATTCCCGCGGGTCACAAGATCAATCCGAAGGGGGTATTCTTCCCGGCAGTCGCCGAAGAGGCACCGGCAAACTAGTACTCGCGTAAGTCGCGGCGCTGTTTGATTCTGTTAATTAAGCCTGAGGTGTCTTCTTGAGGCACCGCGGGTTTTTTAGATTCCCCTAAGACATAGTTCATTCCGGCAAAGCCCGTCACATTCATATCGGACTTATGCAAAGGGCTGTCACTGTTCGCCGCTTGACCGTAAAATCCCACAGAAGCTCCGACCACCCAAGAAAGTCGACCGCTTTTAAAGTTATGGGAATAGGTCAGATCCTGGCTTAATAGTCCGTCTTTAGTAATATAGGCCGCTCGCTCGGCCGTTGCCTTATCTGCGGGAACTCCATAATAAAGCTCTTGCAGCTCGGCGGTGCCCCACTTCACAGAGGCTGAAAGTTTGCCCTGGCTTTCCATCCACTCATAGTCGTGAGTGTATTGGGCTTGGACTTCAAAAATGCCACCATTAAAACGAGTCATATCAAAATCGGTTGTGATGGCTTGATAAGCTCCAAGGCTCAGTTCTATATAAGGAATGTGTCTAGAGACCAGCTGAGGTCCTAGTGCTAACATCCATGGCAGGTTATCCATTCCTCGGCGGGCTTCATTATTTGCGGAATCTAAAGCGGGATATCCCACGCCCGACATCTCCAAGGTCAGATCTTTAGCTTTCAAAAGATAAAGATGCGCCCCTTCGCGATCATCCGCGCGCAGGATTTTTCCGCGGTATTGAAATGTCGGAGCCGGAAGAACAAGATCGGAAAACTGATCGGAAGCGGGGTAGTGTTCGTAGTGAACTGCACCCACCCCAAAACCATAATCCCAATAGGCCTCAGAAGAGTCTTCTTGGGCATAAGCATCGGGGAAAGTAATCAAAGCAAAAATGAAGCTAGCAATCAGAGCTCGGATAAAATGCATTCACCCATCATAACCGAGGACGCATGTGGAATAAAGCAGGTTCCAGGCCTTGATCGAAGACGATCATCAATTTGTTGTCTTTCGCACGTAAAGCAAGACCTTCGGGCTTTACGTCATCAAAGGTATCGACGCGCGAAAGCGTGTCTGTTGAAATTTGCAGATGCCAAAGATAACCAGGTTCGCCGCGATCGGAAGTCGTGCTTAAGTAAATTTCATCACCACTCATCTGCAGATCAGAAAGCAGGCACTCCGTGCCAGCTCCGCCAAAATTCACTGTTTTCCAAACGGAGAGCTCTTCAATACGTTGTTCTTTCAAAAGCACTTCGATGCGGCCCAGGTTTAAAATCAAAGCTTCATTAGGACGAGGCTGAGGATTTTTTAGTCCCAGGTAAAGTTGTCCATCAAAAATAAAATGAGACTCGATATCTAAAGATTGATCCACTTGGTTTTGAATGGCTTGAATATCCGGAATATCAGAATTTTTGATCGCGTGGAGCAGTAGAGATCTCAGTTCCACTTTTTCTAGAAGCACCAGATCTTTTCCTTGGCGAGATACCTTGGAAAATAGATTGCGTGAAAACTTATTAGCGCCATTTTTATTAATGCTTAATGACGACAATAAATACATGTTTCCTTGACCGTCTTGAGTCATGGACTCAATGTCTGTCATTTGCGATAAGTTTTGAACACGCAGGGGAGTTTCATCCACTTGACCACGGTCATCCATCAAGAAAAGATAGGGCGTTTCATTTTTGTCTGTGTCATCAGATGAAAGAACGTAACGATTTAAGTCGCCCAGATAAAGGGCTGAAGACGGCTCAAAAGTTTTTAGTTTCTTCATCAGCTTTTCTGGAACCTGGACTTTTCTTAAACCGCCCGAGGCCAGGGCCGAAGTTGGGCTAAAGGCCCCGCCTGAGAAAATACCCAAAAAACATATGCATAAACCAAGACGTTGGAATAAGAAATTCTGCATGCAGATATCAGATCAGGTTCCAGCGCCTCGGGCAAAGAATTTTTATGACTTTGGACGAGCGCCATGTCGATAGGTCAGGGTCGGGTTTGTAATGTTAGGAACGTGTTAAGAAACCAAGAAACTGGCCGCTAAAAAAGTTTAGAATGCCCGATAAGAACTCATGCAAAAAACGCTTATTCTTTCATTATTGGTGTTAGCTTCCTGCGCTTCAAAACCCGTTTCCTATCCGGTAAAAGCTCCGGCAGGGGCGATGACCTTGGAAAAAGCATTGCATCAGACTCCCGAAGAAACGACGGCCTACTTGAAAGAACATGTTTCGGGCGTTGAACTTTATGACGTGTCAAACTCTGCAGATCCTGCGTCTCATTTGCCAGATTCTTTGCGTGCGTCTAAGGCGCCGGCACTGCCAAAAGAAAAATCTCTAACTCAAGGATTTATCCGTAAGTACCGCGTGTGGACTGCGGAACGTCGCGCGCACCAAAGCGAAAAAGTTCTAAGCACGTTTACTTGTGAACATGCGCCAGAAGCGCAAGCTTTGGGCTTTACTCTAGAAATTGATTTTCCGGCCGAAACAGCGACGACATTGTCTCAACAACTGCATGAAAAAGTCATCTCTTGTGATTACGCGGCTAAAGCCGAAAGTTATTTCCGCTTGGCGATTTTTTCTATCCAAAAAAATGATTGTGCGCGTGCCATGGGTTACTTAAAAGACTTCCCTCCGGCAGAGCGGGGGACAAGTGACCGTTTGGCTTACGTGAAGAGTTTCTGCGTGGGCGCTTCCGAAGTCAGTCAACGCAATCCGTGGAGTGGTTACGGCATTCTTTTAAAAGATGCGCCTAAAGAAAATCGCACTCCGGCGGCATGGTATTTAACAACTCAAAGTGGTTCTGAAGACTGGGATCGTTTGTTGGCCACGTTTGTTGATTTAAATCTAAAAGGTAAAAAGAGCACAGTTCAATATATTGCGAGCAAATTGAATTACGAAACTTTACGCTCTTTGCCTCACTCTTTTCAAGCGTCCGTTTTGGTTATGATGACATACGCGGGGGCGGACCTAGCGGTTTTCCAAACCTTACATCGCTACATCGCCGATCATCCAGAAATGGTTTCTCCGGACGTGACGACCCTTTTATTCCCGACTCGTTATTGGAACGAAATCGTGGAAAACAGTCACGACATGGATCCTATTTTAGTAAAAGCTTTAATACGTCAAGAAAGTGCCTTTAATCCTCAAGCTCGAAGCCGTGCAAAAGCCAGTGGACTGATGCAATTGATTTATCCGACGGCGCGTCGTTTCGGTGTGCCTCGTCCTTCTTTGTTGTTAAAGCCCGATCAGAATATTCAAGCGGGTTCGCAGTTCCTTGGGCAGCTGATCGAAGAGTTTGGGTCGGTGGAATTGGCACTAGCTGCGTATAATGCCGGACCGGGGATTGTGCGTAAGTGGCAAAAAAGATATCCAACAGACAATATCGAGCTCTTTGTAGAGATGATTCCTTACAGTGAAACTCGTGAGTATGTTCGTTTGGTTCGACGCAATTTCCGGGTGTATGAAACGCTTTTAAGTCGTCCCCAACTCTTGGGAGAAACTCGCGGCGACATTCGCTTGCCCGCGTCCACCCCATAAGATCACGGCGTCTCAGGTCGAGGCGCATTTGTAATCCAAAGTGTGGAGAAACTGTTTAAGCTTTGTTCACTTTACGCCGAATAATTAGGTGTGAAAAATAACTATTTCATCGGACTTTTTGCGGTCTTTTCTTTTGGAATGTTCCTGTCAGCGTGTGATCGCGTATCATCAAGCGGTCACTCGAGCGTCCTCATTCAGATGCCGACCGTAGAGCAAATGCAAAAGATGTCTCAGTCGGATGTTTCAACAATGTCATCAATCGATTTACAAAAACTGTGTTTTGCGGTCAACGTCAATGGGCCTGGGATCGCGAGTGTTCCCGCCACCACGTGTGATGTTGAACGTGGCACTATCGCGGGCGCTATCGGCCCCGGTGGTGAATTGTCGGTGGACGTTGAAATCGGGATGGAGCGCAATTTTGAATTGTATGCCTTTTTAAGGCAAAGCACGGAGCCTTGCCCAAAGGTGGCAAAAACCGGATGGAGTTGGCCTATCGAGCGAATTTATTATTTAGGCAAAGCTGAGAACGTCGATGTAAAGCCAAACGTTATTGTTGAAATTCCATTCACAGTCCCCAGTCAGTCGCAAAACATCGCGGTTCAAAAATCCTGGCCTGCAAGCTGCCTAGCAACTACCAAGACCGCTCCTAAACGTGCCGGGCGTGTTGTCAGTGGGGCCAGCGTGATGGTTTCTCCGATGAATTATAAAGTGTATTCCAAAGTCGGTCCTTTCAATGACGAAAAGACTTTAGGAACCAACTACAAGATTAAAAACTGGAAGGTCAGCCAATGAGAAAAAATCTTTTCAAGTCCCTGTTGGCAGGAATGTCCTTGAGCATCTGTTTAAGTGTCTTTGGTTTTCAAGCCCATGCAGGATTTACCTATGAAGGTTCTTTGGTGGACCCTTCCGGCAATGTGGTGACGAACTCGTCGGTTCAATTTGTTTTAGAGATTTTAAGTCCAGGGTCTGAAGCCTGTGTGTTATTCCGTGAATCACATACTTTGGATATGTCGGCTTCAGAGGGGTATTTTTCTTTAAACGTCGGAACCGGCACGGTGATGGGAAGCTATCCCACGCTCCTTCGTGTTTTCCAAAATCACGGTACCATGAATGGTCTTTCTTGCGCGACGGGTTCAACTTACGCGCCGGGAATTAATGACGTGCGCCGCATGCGGGTGACCATCTATGTTGGTGGTGGTGCGGCGGATGTGGTGGGCACATTGACGATCAATCCCGTTCCAATGGCAGATACGGCACGTACGGTCGGTGCCTTTGAAGCCCAAAGTCTTCTCCGTGCCGTGGACGGTTCGAACAATCCTGTCGGCGTTCCTGCATTTAATCCCGCGCAAGTCACAGAGTTAACAAATCTTATCGCCGGTACCTCATCTTTGTATGCGCCTGCGGGCGGAAGTGGACCGGTGGGTGCCGCGGGAGGGGATTTAGTCGGAACTTATCCGAATCCTATGTTAGCAAACAGTGGCGTGACGGCGGGTACTTATGGTGCGTCGAATATGGTTCCGGTGCTTACCGTCGATCCAAAGGGGCGAGTCGTATCGATTTCCGCTAATGCGATTAATGGTTTAATGCCCATGCCGGGGGCGGCAGGTGAAGTTTTAAGATCCAACGGTACAGCCTGGGTCGCCCAAGGCATCCGTTTTAATGATATCCGAAATAGTGTGGGCGGCAGTGCCTTTAATACCGGTGCATGCATGGCCAATCAAACGGTGAAGTGGTCTTCGCTGACCGATACGTTTGAGTGTCAGATTATCGGAGCTTTAGACGCCTCCGCGATCGCATCCGGCGTGATTCCTCCCGTTCGCTTAGGGATTGGATCAGCGAATACCTCCACCTTCCTTCGCGGTGATGGAGCCTGGGCACCATTATTTTCCGGTCTGGCAGCGAACTCGGTGCCCCGATTTGATGGCGCTGGATTTCAGAATTCGGCGATCTTTGATGCCGGTGGAAATGTCGGTATCGGAACAAATACGCCAAGTGCAACCTTGTCAGTGAACGGGACCCTTCGTTTTGGCGATGATGGTGTGGGATGTAATTCGGGGCGAATCGGTGTGCTGCGATTTTTTACCGGCAAGATGCAAGTGTGTGATGGCTCCATGTACACCGATATCGGTGGATCTCAGATCTCGGAAACGACGGGCAGTGGCAGTACGGCCGATTTTTCGACCGCAGACACCGTGATCTTTCCGACGGCCTCTTCGGCGTCAATCAGTCTGAACGGAGTTAACGCCGGGATGAAGAAGAGGTTAATCATCTTAAATGCTTCGGCTTACACATACACGTTTTCGGGCAGTTGTTCTACAAGTGTTTACAGTCCGGCAAATGCGGCCGTGACTGCCGCAAGTAAAGTGATTTACGAAATTTATCGTATCAATTATAACGGCACCTGTTTCATAACCTGGAAAACATATAACTAATTGATCTTACCATTTCGGAGGAATCACCCCGGGAGGTAAAAAGAAAACGCCGGTTTGAAACTGGATGCTGATCGATTTTGCTGTCGATTTACGAAGGTCGCGGCCTTGCGGAGCGCCGTTATCTACGATCACCATGCCGTCATCTCCGGCAGAGATATAAGTATGACCGGGGCTCAAACCAGAACCATGCATCAAGAAAGAACCCACAATCGGGCGATAACTTTGAGGATCCCAAGCGGTCCAGCCCGCTTTATAAAGAGCCATTGAGAAATTAACAACCGCGGCGGTGTTGGACCAGATCAGTTGGTTTCCTTTAGCCTTGCTAAAGTCATCGGTCACACGATAACCCGCACGTTGGTAGGCTTGACGTAAAAGTTCGGATTGAAATTCTGCACAGGGAACATTCGGGAAACCGTGACGGACGGCCGTGGCTTCGGTCGCAATCGTCCAAGCGCCGCCGGTTAAGATAGTGCCGGTCTTTTCAAAGTTGATTGAGGCTTGGGTCGCCTTGGCTTTATCCATCATCAAGTAAGATTTGGGGGTAGCGACTTTACGATTTACGGCTTTCACTAATTCATTATAAATAGACTGATACTTTTGACGTTGAGCCGAAGAAAGACTTGCCGGATCCGTACCTTTATTGAGCTTATCACCGAAACGTTTTTTCGCAGAAGTGGTGAAGCCCACTTTTGGTTTGCCGGTTGTTTGGTAATAAGTCGCAAAACCGGCGCCTGGCGCAGCGGCAGCGATGACGGCAAAATTTCCCGTCGTACCTTCGATGTTGCCGACGATGGAAGCAGAAATATATAAACCCCCTGCCGTCGCATTGATAGAAGCGATCTTAGATGCGGGAAAGCTGGATTGGTATTTAGACTGCACACTAAGGACTTTTATTGGATAGACGAAACCTGTGCTGGATCTTTCGATCGCCCCTGAAGAAGTGCGATAGTCCAAATACTTCACTTCAAAGTTTTGTGGGATTTCGATTTGCGTGCCTTCCGGAAGCTCGACCTTAGATTCAAGCACGCCGGATTTTTCATAACGTAAGGTCATGGCTTGGTTGAGTAAAAGCTTTTTACTGGTTTCTAATAGAGAAGGACTTTCAGAGCCAAAACTGGAATCTTCATTACCTGCGGGCTCACGAACTTCGGTGGCTGTCTCTGAGCCTGATTCATCGATGCTGGGAAGATTTGCACCGGGAGCGCAAGCCATCAAAGTTAACAAACAACTAAGTACCACAAGTTTTCTGGCTGGAGTGGTTCCGATCATATAAGACCTCCGTCATAGGACCTTTCGGCCGCTCGCCGCGAGGAATTTAATCTTAGGTGGAACGTTGAAATTGTTTGCAGGATCTTCATCCATAATGCCTATATTCTGGGCATTATGCTGGGGACTTACGTCGAGAAAAAGCGTTGAAACCTGAACAGAGCTTTGGTACTTTGACGGTGCAGTGGCGCTGCGAACTCATCCCTTGAGTTCAAAAAATTCATGCTCCTCACGTGGTCAGGCAGACCTCAATAAGGAGTATCTATGTCTTTCACAAAGAACAAAACCAGCTCTAACAAAACCAGCAACAAAGACGGGTATGACCAATGGTCCGCATTTTACGATCAATATCCTAATCCTACAGTGGCTATGGATGAAAAAAACTTTCCGGCATTTTGGCGACATCACACCGGGAAAAAGATTTTAGAAATTGGCTGCGGAACGGGTCGGCACACGCAAAAACTTGTTGCTAACGGTAATCAAGTTACGGCATTAGATCTATCTTCGGGAATGCTCGCCGTGGCGAAAAAGAAAATCGAGAGTCCTTTAGTCACTTTTAAAGAGGCCGATTTTATAAAAGAGACTTCGCTGGGAACAAATTACGATGTGGTTTTGGAAAGCCTGGTTCTAGAACACGTAAGCGATTTACATCTTTTTTTTGAAAAAGCCGCCCGAGCTCTAAAAACAAAAGGGGATCTGTATCTTTCCGAAATTCATCCTTCGCGCACGGAACAAGGGGTGATGGCCCATTTCAAAGTGAATGAAGACACCGAAGTTCATCTGACCAGTCATCCGCATCGAGAAGAAGATTTTGTTCTGGGCGCCGGCAATGCGGGGCTGAGTTTGATTCGCGCTGAAGATATATTGGGTGACGCGGATTTAGAAAAAATCAAACCGCAGTGGTCGCGTCACTTAGGAAAACCGATGATTAGAATTTGGCATTTTTCGAAAGACTAGCATTTTCTAAATCTAACAAAAAACTTTTCATATGTAAGCCTCCGGCATAGCCCCCTAAGGCGCCGCTGGAGGTGATCACGCGATGGCAAGGCACCACGACCCATAAAGGATTTTTACCGTTCGCACTGCCCACGGCGCGTGATGCTTTCAAGTTGCCGATATTTTTTGCAAGCTGCAGATATGAGATTGTTTGGCCATAAGGAATCAGTGAAAGCTGCCGCCACACTTTCTTTTGAAATTCCGTCCCCACAGGATCTAGCGGCACCTCAAACTGTGTGAGATTTCCGGAGAAGTATTGTTCCATCTGATCCACGAGCTGCGAAAGAATTTTTGCCTGTGCCGATCCGGCGTTCGGGGCGGGAATTTCTTTTTCAAAAGAATAAAGACTGCGTAAACCATTCTCAGAGGCCACCGCAAACATGGGCCCAAAAGGGGTCGAAAATTGGATTTGTGCTAAAGACATTTTATTTTCCTTTCTTTGCCACAGTTCCGGTATAGCCACGCCAAAACAAAGCCGCCGCATATCCGCGCCAAGGGCGCACCCGATTTAAAAGTTCGGGGTGATGATTGTCTAAGGCGCGGGCCAAGATTAAATCCGTTCCGGGAAAAGTATCTGTGCTGCGCAAAACTTTAAGAGCCATATAGTTTGCCGTCCACGGACCGATCCCCCGAATTTTAAGAACTTGTTTTATGAATGCATCCACGTCTTGGGTGGGCTCTAAAGATATTTTTCCGTCTATCAGAGCCTTCGAGAAATCTTTTAAGGTTTGCTTGCGGGTACGTGTGGTTTTTAATTTTTCTAAATCCGCGTCCACGATCTGTTTTGGTGTGGGGAAAAGTTTTATGGGCCCCAGTTCATTTGTTAATCCTGAATCGGTGCCAATCATCTCGATTAAATCGTGAACCAAGGCGCGACCGCGCTCCACGCTGACTAATTGTCCCAGGATAGAAGCTATCGCCACTTCAAAACCATCCCAGCCGGAGGGCAAACGAATGCCGGGGTATTTTTTTAAAATCTTTTTTAAATCCGGATCTTTTTCTAAGGCATTAGCCACAATGACGGGATCAGAATCTAAATCAAACATCGCTCGGATTTTGGATAAGATAAAAATCACGGCCGAGCTGTCCGGAAATTCAATTTCCACCATCAAACAGCTGGAATCCGCGTGGTCTTTGATGCAGACCGTGCCCACCTGGCCATTGTGGTGAACCACGCGAAACATGGTGTCATCCGTGAACCACTCTAAATGCCCCATGCGATGATTTTTATAGGTTTTTAGCAGACCGGCAAAATCAAACGGGGGGCGGTAAGACAGGCTAAGACGCAGATTTTCAGTTTTAGAAATTTTACTGCGGCGAATGTCACGAGGACTTTTTTTAAAGCGATCCTTAAAGGCGGCGTTGAATCGGCGAATGGATTTAAATCCCGCGGCCAAAGCAGCCTCAGAAATAGGAAGTGAAGTTTCCGAAATCAATTTGCGGCTTAAATTCAAGCGATTTTCAAAGGAAAGCTGCTTGGGGGTTTTGCCGATTTCTTTAATAAACAGACGACGCAAGTGTCGAGCTGTCACCCCAAATTGATTAGCAAAATCATCTTCGTTAAAGTCTAAACTTTCTTGCGCATGTAAAACCTTAAGTGCTCTTTGCACCACTGCCGAAGTGCCAATCCAAGCGGGAGATCGCGGAGCACTTTCGGGACGGCAGCGCAGACAAGGTCGATATCCAGAACGTTCGGCTTCAAACGGGGATGAAAAGAATTCGACGTTTTCGCGTCTGGGTTTTGCAGGACAAATAGGACGACAATAAATTCCGGTGGTTTTAACTCCCACGAAGAATTTACCGTCAAAGCGCGGATCGCGCGCGAGCATGGCTTGGTAAAAAATGTCGTCCTGCTTCATGGAAACGACTATACCCCAGGTGAATATGAAAATCTGGCCATTTTCGGACCTCATCCTGCCATGTCAAAATAGCGGTTGAACTTCGCGGCAAGGCAAGGTGCAATAGGGCCTATCACATGAGGTGAAAACGCATGAAAAAACAGGGACTGTTTTTAGCACTTTTTTTGGTGGCCGGATTTTTTGTCTGGAATTTCTTTTTTCCACTAACTCAACCAAATCAAGATAAACGCAACCCCGCCTCCACTAATGCGGGTTACTGTATCGCCTTGCGAGGTAATGGCGAAGCCCAACCAGCCCATTGGGGAGCTTTGGCTCGCAGTGTGGAGCAACTGGGATTACCAAACGCCATGGCGGGGGGAAGTTCCGCGACGATTTCAATGTTCTTATTAGAATCTATGGCGTCTCACCCGATGGTGCGGGGCCAAAATATTCAGGTACAAAAAGAAAGAGCCTCTTTGCTTTTGAAAAGCATGGTGGGATTTTTTGGCGAGGTTCAACGCACGGATTCCTGGAATGATTTTAAAACTCTCTTTGGCATGGCCAAAAACTTAAAAGAAGGGGACGTTTTAAATAACGCCTTATCTTTGGTTTCGGCGAAACAGTTTCAACAAGCCCGAAGCGTGATCAATCATGCCGTGCAGTTGGGGTTGTTTGATGTGAATTCTTTAAGGCCTCTTTTTATTGCCTTGCAAAAGAACGATGTTAAAACTTCGCAGTTCTATATTAGGGAACTGATGGATTCAGTGCAAACTTTCGGAAGTTTTAATGCGCAATCGCCTAATTTATTTTTCCGTGCAGGGATCGTGAATTTTGATCAAGCAGCTAAAACATTTGGTTCGATAGCGGGGTTTTACGCATTAAACAGCGGCAGCGGGGCGCAAGTGAAAAACTGGCAGAAGTTTTTTGATTCCTGCCAAAAAGATTCCATGGGTCTTTCTTGGACACAGATCGTGCAAAAAAATCCTAAATGCGCGGCCCATTTTAGTGAACTTTTCCGTGAAGAATTCTCCCGCGGTCCAAAAGAAGGTTACGAGGAACAACGCATCGGATCCCAGTTCCAGGTCTATCCAACAACGGCGATCTTAACGGGTGTTGCGGTTTCGGAATTTCGTGAAGCACAGTTGGATTATCATCGCCAATTAAGTCCTCAGTTTGGGGCGAAATTTTACGTCACCAACCCCGATGACGTGCGCTTTGGATATTGGGGCGATGCTGAAGATCTGCAAGGAATCGAAGATGCTTTAAATATGAACGACGAAAAAAGCCGTCGTTTTGTTTCTTTGGGTTCAACGACCTGGAGACAGGTGCTTGCATTATCTCCGGCTGAACCCGGTTTATCACCGTTACGCGAATTTACCACTGAAGCCGGTAAGGAGTTTGTTTCGGCTGGGGGGTGGTCTGATTTACATCCGGTGCAAGTCTTAAAGGCGGCGGGTTGTCAGAATGTTTTATACATCACCCGCCAAGGTGCGGAGAGTGTTTTTGCTCAAGGGATTGCTAAAAGACTTTTTGGTTTTGATCGGGATTGGTCAGAAATCAACAATAAAGAAGATTCGCGGGATCAAACTTCGCTGTGGTCATATCTTTATAACTTAGGAAATCCCCACAGCTCTATCAGTCAGGCCCTAAATTCTGCAGGCGCGGTGATGTGCACCAACTGGAATGAATTCCCCGTGCAGACGAAATTTATGGAATTGGTGGAGGATTCTTACCGAGCTTCTTATTGGCTCAACCCTCAGGAAAAGTCAGGAATGTTTTCTAAATTACAACCAAGCCTTAATGAAAAACGAATGGGATGCGCTCTTTAGGAGCGCTTTCCCTCAAATCAGCTCTTACTTTTCTTTTTCAATTTCTTTTAAAACTTCATCTGAAATATTCATGCTGCTGACAGAACGCAAGATCCCAGGATTATTTTCTAAAATCAAATCATAAGCCTTTTCTTTCATCATGCGATCTAAAACCTTGCTGATTTTTTCCATGATGGGGGCAGCGAGTTCACTTTGGCGTTTTTGAATTTCACCTTGGCTTTTATTGACCAACTCACGGTACTTCATCATTTCGCCTTGGAATTCTTGATGACGCTTTTGCAAAGCATCTTCGGACATCACGGCTTTTTTCTTTTCGATGTCATCGTTCATTTTTTTAAGTTCGGCTTCTTTTTTTTCTAATTCTTTTTTCTTTTTATTGAATTCTTCTTCTAGCGTTGCTTTGGCTTTTTTACCCGCAGATGAAGATTGAACAACTTTTTGCATGTCGACGATTGCAATTTTAATGTCGGCTTGGGCAAAACTCGTTGTTAACAACATCAAACCGATCACGAAAGACTTTTTCATGGAACCACCTTTATTTAAAAAATCCTACGCTGCTTCTGGGGGACTTCAAAGATTTCCGGAGCGTCGTAAATCAATAAGCACTTTTGTCTAGGTTCGAAGAATTGAAGCTGGACAGGGTGTTGTCTCGACCACGTACACTTTATATATGCGAGCACTTAAACTGTTTTCACTGTTGGGTCTTATTCTGGTTGCCGGCCTTCAAACTTCTGACGCTTTCACGCGCCGGGTGAATATTGACGGAGAGTCTCAATCCACGGGCGACGCCCTGCAATCTCCTTCGCGATTTGTACCACCTAATGATATCGGCATGCGTATGGCAAAAAGTGCCAGCGCGGGTGTGGGTTATTCTGCCGGAAAAAACTATTGCTACCGTTCGGTCAAATTTATTATCGCCGATGCCATGGGAAAAAATCGGGAGTGCGTGAAATCCCATATGTCCCAAATATCGGCCAAAGATGGGGGCTCAGATCTCTTGAAAGTGGGCTTTGTTTTAGATAATTCTAAATGCGAAACTCCGGGAGCGGTGCGTATTTATAAGGGCGTTCTTCGTCGTGGTTATTCCGCTTCGAAGGGGGATATTCACGGGCACAGCGAAGTTGTGGGGGATGATGGAATGTATCATCACTTTATGTCCACAAGTACGCCGGCAAACGTGTATAATGCGGGTCGACGCATTTTGACGGGGTGTTATTATCCAGACTTTGATAAAATCTCTCAAGGACCTATCGGGAGTTGCCCGAGCGTGGGTTACAAACCAATCCGCGTGAAGAAGAAACAACAGTCGGGGGTGGATTAATGAAATCAGCTCTTATCATCGCAACATTTTTGTCTTTGTCTCTGACGGCTCAAGCCGCCGTGTCTGGCACTTGCGCCATTTGTGCCGACGTTGAAAAGATGACCAAGGTTTACGAAGAAGACGAGGCCAAAGGTTACGACCAGTACAATGACTACTTGGCGCAAGTGAATGAAAAGCTTTCTGCAGACAAAAAAAATCTTTCTGAAGAAATCCGCAGCCTTTTAACTGCGACCATGCTTATGCTAAAAACCGACGCGCATGGCGAGCTTCCAGATTATCTGGTGGCCGTCGAAGACTCTCACCCTAAGGAATTTGCTGAAGCCTTAAAAGATCTGCCGAAAGATCAACGTGAGTCTTTGAAAAAAGAAATGAAATTTTCCCGCGACTTTATGAAAGAGGGCGAAGAGGGGCCCACCACTTCGAAGCTGCCAAAAAATAAAGGCCGATAAGTCCTCGCTCCTTTATTTTAACAAATTACACAAATGCAAATGCCATCCGCGGCGTCTGCTTTCTTATGCTTACGATACAAAAAGCAGGAGAAGGCACGTGGCACCTTGGGAAGCGGTTTTTGAAGACGCTCGTTATGGCAACATATCGAAGCTTTCAAACTATCTAAGTGGTGGTGGAGATATCGAAGCGCGAAATCATCGCGGGCATTCTCTTTTAATGCTTTCCGCGTACAACGGACATTCCACGGCGACAGAATATCTTTTATCTCAAGGGGCTGACGTAGATACGGTGGACCTTTCGGGCACTTCGGTTTTAATGCGTGCGGCTTTTAAAGGGCATACAGAGGTGGTTCGTGTGCTTTTGCGTTCAGGCGCTGATACGTCGCTAAAAAATCACCGCGACTTGACGGTGATGGACTTTGCTCAGCTTTTTGGGCGCAGAAGTGTCTTGGATCTTTTGCCTGAAGGGACTCGCGAGTGGAAAGACCCTTTTAAGGTCACCATCCGCGGGATGAAACGAAAGTCTTAGCGGATGAAACCGAAATAACCCATCATGGTAAAACCTTGGCTGCTATTGCGTAACCACTGACACAAAAGATGTTCCGTGCGATTGCGTACAAACACGCGGCAAATAAAAAGCTCGCGAGTGCCTTCACGTGGATTAAAGAACGGGACCTGTGCGGTCATTTGGTCAGAAAGCCGAACGTCGCCAATTTGTTGCAAGTTATTTCCCGCCACGCGGAAGTTTGGAAAACGCAAACCCTTCGTACCTGGCCAAAATAAAGAACCCACTAAGCTGTTATCGCTATTGACGATTCCGGTCGGAATGCGAGGATTGCGGGGTGAAAAGCGGGGCCGGAAAAGGGCGGCTTGTCTTGGCGCCGGAGCGTACACGAAAGCTCGCCAGTTACCAGTAAGGGCTTTAGAAGACGCCGGGACTAAGGGAAAAATACGTCCAAAGAAGGTTCCTTGTTGGCAGGCGAATGAATGCGGATTGTTAGTTAAGCATCCTGGAACTTGGGCTAGGGCGGTTCCAGAAACAAATGAAAACCCAAGAAATAATAGACCCCAAAAAAGCTTCATAACCCCTCCGGAACAAATGCTTTAAGAATTGTGGAATGGGAATAACAGAGGCCTGGAAATGAAGTCAAGAAGGCCTTCGGCCACCCCGATCTTTGTTTCAGTTTAGGAAATCTTTATTCAGAAATAGACCAAACCAGGGTATGTTGGGACAATAAATCCATGAACAAACTTCTTTATTTTCTTTTAGCTCTTGGTATCACTTTTTCCACCAACATCTCCCTAGCCGACGATGAAATGGCGGAATACACCAAGGCTGTAGAAAAAACTCAAAAAGACCTGATAAACGCCACCCAACGCCAGCAGATGATTACCACGCCCGAAGCGAAAGAGGCGGCGGCCCAAGTACAGGATGTGACGGGCGGGAATAAGATGGACCAAGAAGCCATCTATAAGCTGGCTTCTCAGGTCTTAGGTGAGGTGAAGGGAAATGATTCGGCGGCTTTGAAAGAAGCCCTGGCCAACGCGCAAAAAGATCCGCAAAAATTTTTACAGACCCTGAGTCCTGAATTACAAAAGCAGATTCGCGAGCTTGCCGGGCGAATTGAAGACCGGCAAAAGAAACCTTAAAGTGCCTGATCTAGGAGATATTCTCAAGGTGAGACATTAAAAAAAACCAATAAGAATTTAAGCTGTCCAAAGGCTGGCTTGAATTAAAAATTAGCTCAATTTGAACGAATTTGTGGCTTAATTAAATACATGATCTCCAAATTATTTCGATTTGTTGTACTAACTTTAGCTGTTGGTTTCCCATTGCATTCTTTGGCGGCTGATTGCCCGCGCGGTCAACTCTGTAACATCTTCGAAAGAATATTAGACAATAAGGGAGGTCCTTTTGCGGGTGTCGCTTCGGGCGGTGGAGGCAACACACTCTCGAATCTCCAATTCCAACAAAAAGCCATCTGTGAAATGCCCGGTGCTAAGTGCACTGATGAGCAGCGCCTGGGATGCAGTCGTATCACGGCGTCCGTCATTTCGGGCTACGTGGAGTGCTGGGCCCCGAATGATAAAAACTTTAAGCTTATGGATCGCAAAACGGGTAATACTATCACGAATCGCTCCTATGATGTCGTGGCCAATCTTGATGACAATAATACCGATCATAAGTTGATCGTGGCTAAAAGCAGTTATTATAACGGCGCTATTTTGATGAATGAAAATGGCGATATTCTTGCTGACGGAGAGTCATTAGACTGTGATTCTTTTCAAGCTGCTGGTGAAGGCAAAGTCGCCTGTGTTCGCGGTAATAAAAAATTTGTTTTAAATGTGGATGATTTAGAAAAAGCACGTAGGGCTTCGATCAATGTGCGTGAAGCTGCCGATAAATTTGCGGTGAACCTGTGCTCGATTTCACTGACGGACATAGCAGCGGAACGTCGTAAAAGTTCTTTCATTCACCGGATATTTATGGGTAAGAAAAAATCCTTTGAAGGGGTTGGTGCGACCCCCATTGAAGTGATTACGAACGATCAGGGAAAAAATGACTTAAGCCCCTCATGTTCGTTAGAACCAGACACGGATAAAAAGTGCACCTCTATCCTTTTAACCGCAAAGGGCCTTGAGTGTTATTCATTCGGAAGCCTACTGTATGTAAAAGAAATGAAGGTTTCAAAGACGGAGCTTGCAAGCGTTGCTAAGAAATACGTATTCAAAGATCGCGAAATCGTTCCGATGACCGATATTTATGACATGGCTAACAACGTGCCCTCCTATTTGAAAATCACGCGTCCTGATTTCCTTTTGGGCTCCACGACGTTTATTACCAGCGCCAGTCGCGGGGGAAGCAGCAATCAAAGTGCTCGTCGCGGTACGAACTAAATCCACTTAAAGTCCAAATTAGATATTTCCGATGTGTTCAGCATGTCGTTATGGCGTGTGCTATCCCTAGTCTGTCTCATTTTGAGCCTGCAATTTGCGCGGGCCGAAGAGCTGTCCATCGAAGAACTTATTCAACGCAATGTTGTCGATGCCTGCGATAAGCTAAATAAACCTAAAACAACCTGCCAGGTTCATAAGGAGCTCAAACCCAAGAAGTCCGCCGTTGTTGAGACCGCCGCGGCAGAGGCCCCCATCGAAGAAACCTTGCAAGCAAAAAACTTAAATCGTTGCGACTCGTCCCGCGCCGATATTCCGGCTCAGACCGAAATGACCAGCTATTCTGAAAAAAAATTCCCCGTCAGTCGCTTAACTGAAAGTGACGTGCAGGATGTTTTTAAATACGTGAACAAACAAAAAAGTCGCTACCTTATCAAGGACGGCTGGGCTGCTACCGGAGTTTGCGCGGCGAGGTCCCACTTAATCGCAGATGATATCGCGAAAGATTGTAAAGTGGAGAGTGGCAAGGTCTTCGTGAGTCCTTCACGGTCGGCGGCGACTCTTTGGATGTTTAAAAACTCATTGTGGGTCGAAGCCAAGGGTCGAAAGTTTCGCTGGGATGAGTTCCATGTAGCGAATGTGGTGTACGTTGAAAAAAATGGCCAGGCAGAACCCTACGTGATTGATCCCATTCTTTTTGATAAAGCGGTGCCATTAAATCAGTGGGAAGCCTTGGTGAAGAGTCAGGATCCTTCGGCCAGTTCGTGGGTTACGAGCAGTAGGGCATTTGGTCAGTCGGATCGACATGAAGATGATCCAAATGGTTTTATGAACACCCAACGAGCCCATGAAGCCATTGAAAAAGCCCAACGTGATGAGCGCCTCATGCGTAAGCCAAGACCCTAGTGAAAAATTGACCTAAATCCCCCCGCAGTATCAAAAACTTCGACAGTCCTTTTTTGCAATTTCCTTCTAAAAAACCAAAGAACTTGCCTCTTTAAGTCGGGCCCTTCATAACTGACCGGATGAAGTTCTTAGCGCATTTTTTTTCCATTCTGCTGATTTCTCAACTGGCCTTAGCGGCTTCTCCCCCGGCAGCGCCCACTCAAGACGATGCTCTAAAAGCCTCTTTACGGGCCCAGATGGAAGAACATCACTCCGATGCCGGGTACGATCGTGCGCGCCTCTTTATGTTCGGTCAGTTTTATCTGACCGCCGCCAATAACGGTACTTACGCGGTGAAAGACGTGTATTGCGATAAAACCAGAGTCTCTCAAGAGTTTAAAAAAGGCCAAACGCCCGGACCAAATCTTGTTCCTGGTGGCAATATCATCAATGTTGAGCACACTTGGCCGCAAAGTAAATTTGCCAGTGAATACGATGATGACATGCAACGCGATGACCTTCATCATCTTTTTCCCGCCGACACTCGTATGAATGCCGCTCGCGCGAATCTTGATTTTGGGGATGTGGTTGAAAGCACGCAAAGACTGAAATGCCCCGTATCTAAAGTGGGACTTAATCCCGAAGGCGATAAAGTTTTCGAAGCGCCTCTAAATCACAAAGGCAATATTGCGCGGGCGATGTTTTATTTTTCCGTGCGCTACAACTTATCGATTGATCCTGTTCAAGAAGAAGTCTTACGCCGCTGGCATCAAGAAGACCCTATTGATGAGGAAGAAATGGCTCGGAACGATGCCATCGAAAAAATTCAAGGCAATCGCAATGTCTTTATTGATCATCCGGACTTCATCAGCCAGATTTCTGATTTCTAGTTAAAAAATCATGCAGCAAGCCGGTTAATTCGACCGGTTTTTCTAACGGGATATAATGCCCGCATTCGGCGATCATGTGATGTTCGGCTCGCGGAATACCTTTAACCAGACTCTGAATTTCTTCCGGGGTCACCACACGATCGTCTTTAGCGCCAACAATTAAAATCGGAAAATCCAAAGCTTCAAGCTCGGCGAAGTGTTCGTGTCGATGAAGGGTGGCGCGCATTTGATTTAAGTACATTTCAGATGTGTTTTCGGCCGACATCGCGACGATGAGGTCCGTGATCTCACGATTTTCCAGATGCTTCGGGTGAATATAGCGAGCCATCTCTTTAGGGGAAATGCCGCGATACTTCGCATTTTTTAAAATAGACTCCATCCGCTGGCGGCCCTTAAGGTCTGTTTCTGAAAGTTTAGAGCCGCTAGAAGCAATAATCGACAGGGACTGCAGGCGTTCTGGATGTTTTGTCGCAAAGACTTGCGCGACATAACCTCCCATGGAAAAACCCACCAAGTGAAACTGAGACCATGAAGCGTTGACGACTTTTTGAATCATCCCTTCAAGATCAAGACAATGACGTAAATCCAAAACTTCGGTGTTCATTTCGCGCGACAGCGCTTTGACTTGGTGATGCCAAACTCGTTCATCGCAAAGAAATCCAGGTAAGAAAACGATACTCATGAACCCAAGTACTCTAACAAAGTGTCATAATATTGGTTTAATAAAAGCGACTCTTCATGAGTTCCGCCCTTGTCGGGATGAAATATGCGCGAAAGAACTTTACGGGCTTCCTTAAGACCTTCTTCGTCCATGTGGGCTTCAAAGCTAAACCCATTAGAATTAAAAAAATCCAAAGCTTCCTGCACATCAGCGGGATAGGAGACCTTGAATTTGGAGGGTTTAGCCTCTTTGGTTTTTAAAGATTTTTTTGCTTGGCGCATCTCTTTATGGCGAATTCTTAAGCGCTCGGCCTGCAATTTTTTAAATTCGTTCTGTTTTTCTTTAAATGCCGAGGTGGTGGGCTTGGCTGGCGCCGGGCCCATTTCAACCACGGATTTAGAATCTAAAAAATCGGGATGTTTTTCTTCCGTCGCCATAAGGACGGCCCAGATGTGTTTACAAAAAACCCCTTTAGCGGCTCGCGAACAGGAGCACGTGGCCGTGAACTTTTCTGCAGCGATGCTCGAACTCACGAAGCTGACTTTTGCATTGCCTCCGCCACGCACAAAACCATTGATGGCGGTGTCCGAGGTGACCGTCAAAACCACATTTTTTTCGGTGACTAACTGATCACCCGAAGTTTGAGTTTCTGGTTTAAAAAACTGCTGCCAGTGTTCGCGAGATTTCATAAGAAATTTATATGGCAGATATCTTGAAATGTCTTTGATTTTTACTCTGCCGAGATCTCGGCAGCCGCCTGCCGGACTCCCGGTATATGCCGAGTTTTCGGCACACTGGTTTCGTCTTAACTTATTGAAATTGCTAGGTATATGCGGTGGCACTGTCGATGCAATACCCTTAACGCAGACGCCACTAAGGAGGCCGCCATGAAAACTCAATATCGCCATTATACACATTCTCCCGCTCGTAAAATCCAACGTCCGCCCGTGATAAATACGATGAGCCATATTTTAAGCCTGGGCGCATTGGACGAGCGTGGTTGTGTAGATCATCTACAAAAAGTGATCGGTCGTTTTTATGAAGAAAGCCATGATCAAACCCCTCCGTACCGAGCCCTGGACTTAAACTCGGGTCGTGGGGTGGCGGCAATGGCTTTGGCGGAAATGGGGTTCCGAGTTGCCGCTTTGGATGTGTTTCGCTCTTCGATTTCCGTGGTGCGAAAGCTGGCCCAAAAAGAAGATCTGAATATTTCATTGCGCGTGGGTGATCCTTTGCATATCCACGAATTGCATGAACAATTCGAGTTGATCCATGATCGCGAGTGCTTTACGCAAATGACAAATACGGAAGAACGAAAACAGTTCCTAAAATCAGTGAAAGAATCTTTGGCGCAAAACGGAAAATTTGTTTTGGTGACAAATGTGCTCACAGCTGAATTTAATCCGCAAGAGACATTTGAGTCCGTGACGTTAGATCAAGATTACATCTTATGGAGACAAACTCCGGAATCCGATGTTGAAGGAGTCGTACAAATGGAGGGAAAATCTTGGACGGCTTCACAAAAATTGGCTCCCGCAGAACGGATCCGTCGCGAACTTTTAGATGCGGGCTTTGAGATCTTATCCGATGAGTTGGAGATCGTGCCCGGTCAATGTCGGGGTGTCATTAAACTTGTTCTAACTAAGGCCGCGTAAGTTAGTTCTTTTTATAAGGAATTGTCTCGAAAGTGATGTCAAAGAACTTTTCGCCTTCAGGGGCCTTAAAGGGGAAGCAGCCTGATTTATGAGCGACAAAGTACACCGTGGTGACTTCGGTCATACTGGGAACCTCACGAACGGTGTTATAGACAGCCTTTGGACCCGCCCAAAGGACTTCCAGGGAAGGAAGGCTTTCGAAACTGCCCAAAAGGTTTCTTGAAAAGTAACGCCACAACTTCCAAGGATCTTGAGGCATACGGCCTTTGGCAAAATCGCCTTCTTTGATATGGACCATTTCCGCGGTATGATAAAGAGCTTTGATGCGCGGTGAAGCTAGGGCCGCATTCACTCGGGCGGTCATGTCTTCAGTTGATTTTTTAGTATCGATCCATTCTTGCGTTGGTAAAACTAAATGAGCATGTCCCATGTCAGGATAAATGATCGCATCCGCATATCGGTTTTCTAATGCTTTGGCAAAATGCGCGCTTAAGCCTTTGATAAAATTCTGAGTCAGGGGCACGCCGCTTTGAGAATAGGGTAAAACATAAGCGCGCTGGTTTTGATCCCAATAGGCACGTCCCTTTAAGCGATGTTCGCCCTGATAAGTCGCCAGCGCATCTTGATCAATGGCTTCTTTAGAATTTAGAAATTTATAATCCCTTTCAAAGGGCTGTTCTGAATTTCCAAACGGCGTGCAATTTACGGGGGCATCAAATGCGCGGGCGGAAAAACTGAAAGCCGAAATGATAAGAGGGATAGTGATGGAAGAGATTAGGAATTTCATGGGCGCAGTTTAAGACAAAGGGGCGGGCGCTTCAATCTGATATGCAAATAAGGGGGGGCGTAGGGGGGCTTTAGAAAAACTTGCTTGAGCGGTGACAAAATAGGCGGAATTAGAAATCCCAAGTCGCGGTCAGCATCGCTCCCTCGTGGGTGAAGGTGGGCATCACCTGCGGAGAGTTTTTACGATCTTCTGCGACCAGGCTGCTGGCACGGCCCCAATAAATGCCTAAGGCCGCAGCGGCCACGACGTCACTGGTCCAATGAATATTTTCACTGACGCGAGTCGCGGCAATAAATCCTGCCACCAGATAGGCCGGCACACCTACTTGCCATCCATAGGCATAAGCCAATGAAGTTGCGGTCGCAAATGAGGAGGAGGCGTGACCAGAAGGCATGGAAAGAGAATCGCGTTTATTTGGGCGCTCGCGATGAATGATAGCCGCGAGAGTGATGTGATTTGCCGCCGTTAAAGCAATCGCGCGGGAATGAGCTAAGCCATTTTCGGTGTCCCAAAAAAGTTGAGCCAACGCAATCGCAATGCCCGGGCCTCCGCTGCCAAGATAGCCCCCCAGGTCCGTCGTGTCGCGATCAAAGATGCGGCGGTTGATATCGTCATTATGACGGCGAACCGTATCGTCATATTGATGGGCCATCGCGGTCGAGGCCGCCCCGGCCGCTAAAATGCTTAAGCCTTTTGTATCATAAGATCTGTTGATGGTCGGTTGGATTTGATCTTCCCAACCCCAGGTAAATAAATCTTTTCCTCCCGTAAGGTCGTCGAAGGCGTAAGAAACAGAGCTCGCTAAAAAAACGGTGAAAGCAAAAAAAAGATTTTTCATTTTAAAACTCTTTTCTGCGGGGTGATTAAAATTCTCGTTACTACTGCGGCACCCACAAAACCCAACAGACTTCCAAAAGCCGCGCCCGCGAAAACATCTCCGGGAAAATGCAAGCCCACATACACGCGAGAATAAGCAATAAGCGCGGCAAGTGTCAGCGAGAAGACGCCCCAAGATCGGCAAAAATAAAAGATGAAGCTGGCCAGGGTAAAAGCATCAAAGGCGTGACTAGAGGGGAAGGAAAAGCTTCCTTCAGACGGACGTCGCAAGATCACCTCGAAGGGCAGGGATGAAAACTCGGGACGGGGACGGGCGACAAATTCTTTTATTAACGAGCTTGAAATCACATCCGCCAACGAAGAAAACAAAACCGCCAAAAATAGAACCGTTAAGCCCTTGAGGCCAAATTGACGAAAGACAATGATTAAGATCACCGGCAATAGAACATAGAACGCCGGCGTTTTAGTAAAATCAGTCAGCTGAATAAAAAAGAAATCTACCCACGGGGCCGTAAGCACATGATTGATCAGATAAAATATTTTTTGGTCTAACTGAATCAGTGTTTCCATAAGGGCCTTCTTATTAAAAAATCAGTGCACCGATAGTAAAGGTAACCGTATACATATTGGCATTTGCTTGGACGGGTCCTTCGTGAGTTACGACCGGAACTTCTCCGTCCATTTTGATTTCACTTTCCCGTTCAAATTGTTGAAGGGAAAGGCTGAGTTCGGCAAACCACGTGGTCCCAGCGGCGGTCTTAGTCATGCTACCGAAAGTGACGCCATAAACAGTGCCATCAAACTGCATGCGATTCACGTCGCCATCTTGATTTCGTCCCGGCAACTCATTGCCGTCTAAAAAAATCACCGTTGGTGATTTTCCCGCGAAAACGCGAACGTAAGGGTTGGCTAGATCCCAAATATCAATACTTGAAAGACGACGTCGCACACCTAAGGTGAATTGCGTGTCCCATAAAAGAAAACCATCAATGCGCGCAAATTTGACGGAAGAACCCCAGTCGGCGGCCCACGTGTCGTTAAAGAAATACACCAAGTCCGTTTTCATATTAAGTCCCACTCCACCTTCGACACGTTCAGTGTCCGAGGTGTAAAGGGAAGAATTCAAACCGCCTCCGGCAAAAAGGTGAAGTCCGGGTTGCCAAGATGCGGGGGAGAAGTCGTCGGCGCGAGCGCTGAAGTGAAATAAGAATAAAATCAGTGTGATGTAGTAAGTTTTCATAAACTAAAACCGCCAGGACATAACAAATCCCGGTGCCTTTGCATCAAAAATAGGAAGCGCAGAAACATCTAAAGGATGTGGGCCTAAAAGATTAAATGGATTCACTACGTAACCTAAGACACGCATCCATGTCGCATCACTGTCTAAGAGATATTGGCTTAAGCGTTCGCTGCCCATCCCCACAATCGTTCCATAAATGGGCGTTTGATAAATATCTTGAAAGCTGGGTTTTTCGGTGACCGTTTCGATGGTGAATTCAAAAGCTAAAGACGAAAGAAAGGTCCACGCGAAACTTTCCATTTCGCTGTAACCTTGATGCCGATAAAATAAGTAATAATAATTCCCCGCAAGGCTGTGTTTAAAAATATTGTAGTCAAAGCTGTCTTTATCGAAGTCGGGTTGGGTCGGGTACTCGATCCAGTTCTTAAATGAACCATGTTTATCGATCGTGTCCTCTTGAGAGAGGACATAAAACGCCCATTGCGCGCTGTACATGATTCCAAAATTTTGTGCATACTCAGTTGCCGGCCGTGAGATGCTGAAGTCATTATTTGCAAAAGATTGAATGGAGGCTAAGATGCTTAAAATGACTAGAACAACTCTCACGTCTAAAAGCACTTTAAAAAATAAGTCTTTGTTTTTACTTAAGAATTTCATGAAAACCGCTCTTTAAGTAAGTAACTAATTACATACTAAATGTAGCATATTTACAAATAAGTAATCAATCAATTACTTAGGTCGCCCCCCAAAGCAGCGTCGAAGCTATCGAAAATATTGAAGGATTATGGAAATAAAAATAGTCTCTGTCGGTGATGAGAACATTGTCTGCCGGTATAATTCCGATACATCGAAAGCAAGGAAAGACCTTATTTCTTATCCTGCGCAGTTATAAATATTGGGATTTTCCCAAAGGAACTGTGGAGGAAGGAGAAGATCCTTTTCAAACAGCCCTTCGTGAACTCAAAGAAGAGTCAGGGATCGAAGATGTGGAATTTCCCGTTGGAAAAATCTTTGTGGAAACAGAGCCCTATGCTAACGGCAAAGTGGCCCGATATTATTTGGGGGAAGTAAATTCACTAAACGTAGTCCTCGGGTTGAGTCCTGAATTATGCCGGCCTGAACATCACGAGTATCGATGGGTGACTGAAAGTGAAGCCTCACGTCTTTTAAATGATCGACTGCTCAAAATTCTCAACTGGGCTGTGCAAAATCTTTAGCGAGTCTAGACCTCAAAGTCCTTTCGTTTTTGCGTACTAATCACGATACTGAATTGAGCCTTTTATTCGGAGTCGTCGGCATGTTTGCACGTTTTTCTCGTCTTTCTTTCACTCAACAACTCACTTTGCCTATCGCGATTGTCTCTCTCTTAGTGCTTTTGATTTTAGGTTATTGGGAATCCAAGAACTCATTTCAGCTGGTTCAAGAAAAAGCCTTAGAACAACTGCGTGAAGTCGGTCAACATTCTTCGCAAGAGATCACTTTGTATTTCGAAAAACCTTTCGTACAAATGGAAACCTTAGGGATTAACTTATTAGCCCAAATGCAGATCGGCGAACAACGTCGCGCACGCACAATTTTAGAGTTGGGTGAAATTTTAAAACAAAATAAAAATTATTTTGGCACCTGGTCTGGATTTGAACCTGACGGATTCGACGGCATGGATGCCAAGTTCGTCAATGCTCCTCAACACGAACACACGGGAAGGTTTTATCCGTGGTGGATTCGTAAAGGGGATGTAATCACTTATAAAACAATTTTAAATCCGGAAACGCCCGATCTTGGCGACTGGTATTTGAAGCCCCAGCAAACCAAAGAAAACATGTTGATTGAGCCCTACAGCGACATCGTGGATGGACAAAAAGTATTTATGACCTCCGCCGTATACACGGTGGTGAAAGATGGAAAGTTTCTAGGCGTCTTAGGTGTTGATATCAGTTTAGACACGGTTCGCAGCGTGGTAGAAAAAATGCGCCCGTTTGAAGACTCTCGCGTCACGTTGGTTTCAGATACAAAAATGGTGGTTTCCTCTCCGGATAAAGAAAAAGAAATGAAGCCTTACCAAGCCGACGAATCAGTTCTTAAAGCGATTGATGAATATAAAACGGCGTATGTAAAACTCCAAGACCATTGGGTTTTAGTGGTGCCAATTCAAATCTTTAATTTAAAACAAAAATGGAGCCTGATCATTGAGACTCCGGTTTCAACGATTTTAGCTCCCGCGTACAAAGCTCTTACTCATCAATTCCTATTTTCCCTCGGCGGGCTGGTTTTGATCTTGTTGACCGTATATCTGGGAGCCCGGGTCAGCTCTAAAAAAATTCAAAACCTGTCTTCGGATCTTACTTCCTCTGCCGGCGGTATTTCTGAAAGCTTAAGACAGCTTCATGCGAATGGTTCGGAACTTGCAAATCTTTCGACCCATGCCGCCGCGTCAGTGGAAGAAACCGCCGCCTCGTTAGAAGAAATCAGCTCGATGGTGAAACAAAATACTAATAATGCGCAAACCGCTGCGGGCCTTTCCTTAGAATCAGCGACGTTAGCAAAATCAGGTGAAGCTGAAATGTTAAAACTGATCAACATCATGAGCGAAATGGAAGCCTCTTCAAAACGCATTGAAGAGATCACCACGATCATTGATGATATCGCCTTTCAGACCAATCTTTTAGCTTTGAATGCTTCTGTCGAGGCCGCTCGCGCCGGTGAACATGGCAAAGGTTTTGCGGTGGTGGCCGAAGCGGTGAGGTCCTTAGCGCAACGATCCGCGATCGCCGCCAAAGATATTGGCTCTTTGGTTTTAACCAGTGTTCAGCAAATCAAACAGGGTCGCGTGACCGCGCAAGAAAATGGCGAGTTCCTTAAAAAAATCTCTGGCAGTGTGGATAAGGTTTCGACTTTAAATACCGAAATCGCCCAAGCCAGTGTGGAACAAGCGACGGGGATCACTTCGATTTCAACTTCGATTGGTGAAATAGACCAGTTGGTACAACGAAATGCCGCGCAAGCCGAAGAAATCGTGGCGACGGCAGCCGAAATTGAATCCAAATCTCACGTGATGGATTCAACCGTTAAAGCCCTTCGCGGAGGCGCTTAAAAGCCTCCGGCAAAGCCAATGTTTGGTTTAAGGATTAAAAACTAAAACCAGATATACTAAGAAAACAACGATATGCACGGCGCCTTCAAGCAAAGTCGTGCGACGATTTGAAAACGTCATCGAACTTAAAATCAAAGTCATTACTAACAATGTCATCTCGGTGGGCTTAAGACCCAGGATCACCGTTTGACCGGTAAAAATTCCGATAGCTAAAACCACCGGAACGGTGAGGCCGACGGTTGATGTGGCCGCTCCCAAGCACAGATTGATGGTGCGCTGTAAGTCATTTCTCGCAACGGCGCGAAGGGCGCTGATACCTTCAGGCGCAAAAACGATGGCCGCGATAACCACCCCGCCCAAAGCGGCGGGAAGCTCTAGCGAGGTGATTCCGTAATCTAAAATTTTAGCTAAGCCTTTTGCTAGCAAAACGATCGGCAGGATATTCGCAAAAAGTAAAATAGTATGGGTGAAAACTTTTTTTCGATCAAGCGGTGGGGGAGGCATCGGAGCCATCGCCACGGCGACGGGAGCTTCTCCATCCCTGACGTGAACATAGTAAGAGCGATGACGTCCTGTTTGTGTGATCAAGAACGCGGCGTACAAGCCTACCGTGAAACAAGAAAACATCCCGGCCTGAAAGTTCGTTAAGGTCCCCGCGTTTGAGGACGTGGTAAAGTTCGGCAAAATCAAGGCAACGATAGTCAGGGGAACCAGAATAGATAAATAAGAAGCCGCCCCTTGAAGGTTGTAAGACTGCTCGCGGTGCTTAAGCCCCCCGATAAGAAGTCCCAAACCCACAACACCGTTCAGTACGATCATCAAAACGGCAAACATCGTATCGCGCCCCAATGTCGGGGCGCCTTGAGCCCCCAGCATCACCGCGGCGACCAGCGCCACTTCGATAATCACGATAGAAAGCGTCAGTACTAAGGTTCCTTTGGGTTCCCCTAAAAGAATGGCAAGCTCTTCAGCCTCGTGCACCACGCCAAATGCAGCCCACATGATAACGGCAAAGAGCCAAACAAAAAGACCGGTCAAAACCAGGGGAGAACTTAAGTCTTGCAGCCAAGTTGAAAGGAAAAAGAAAAAACTTAAAACCGTTAACCAAGACACCGTCACACGAGCGGCCATTCCTTTTGTCACTAAGAGCTCCTAAAAGATATTAATTTTTTTTAATATGCGCGATCACGGGCTCGTCGTCAAAAAAATGCTGTGACGCCTAGAGAGATTTCGTGAAGTAAATAGTAGTTATAGAAGGCGCCGATCATGATATTTTTGGTTGCCGCCACTTGCACACCACCGAATAGGTCTTCTTTGTCTCGGCGCTCTTCAAGCATGTGGGTGGTGAAATTAAAAGCGTACCGATCCGAAGTCTCTTTGCGCCAAGACAAGGTGATGATGCCATCTTTTAAAAGTAAAGACCCCGTCAGCATGGATACTTTTGAATCCCGGGCATCCTTGGGGTAAATCCTAAGCTCTGAATAATCTAAGGCGACACTGTCTAAAAAAATCCCGGCCGAATAGGTTTCTACGTTATAAAGAATTTCTAAGTTCGGATCGGCATCAAAGGCGTCTTTATTCCAAATGAAAGAATCCGCATAAGCTGAATACCCGAAAGTGAAAGGACCTGCGATACCACTAACACCCCCGCCGGGGGAAACCTTATAGGAAATTTTATTGTACTTTCCGATCACGCCTAAATTCAGTTCGAACTTTTTGAGGCCATTTCTTTTATTGCTAAAGATGTTAAATGCGGTCGCCAAAGCGACTTTCTGCGACGGGAGTTTATTGCCTTCAGATTTACGTTCGGCGTACTCTTCGGGTACTTCAAAGCCCGGGGCCCCAAAAAAAGTTTCTTCCGTGTTGGATGGTGAAATCGCGGCACCCACACGACCTAAACCTTTTACCAAGGCAAAATCAAAAAGACCCTTGTAATATAAAGCCTCAATGCCGGTGGTTTTTGTCGTGGGCACGGCCGCTGGGTTGATATTGATCGTACTATTGGTGGTGGGCTGAGCGGGCGCGGATGAATTAGGGCGAGAACCACTTCGACAAATATCATAGGTTTCACAAAGCCAGGTTTTAGCCTGACCGGTGAGGGGCAAAATAAAAATGAATAATGTCAGAATAACTCTCATGAATGTCTTAAGAGTCATTCTCTCTTGAAGGGACAAGTCTTTGGAAGTTTTTAATTTGACTGGACCTAAGCAAGGGGACAGATAGTCCCCCCATCAAAGATTTCTTAGTGTTTTACGATGCGAACTGAAGAGGACACGCTTGAACCCACCGAAGAGTTCCCGTAAAGGTGAATGGTGCCAGAAAATTTAGACACAGAATCGATTTTCGAGTCCACCAGATAAATAGTGCCCGAGCCCGAAGAAATACTTCCGATATTTACGTTTTCGGCTCGCACGCGGATCGAACCACTTTGGATGGATTCCACGTCAACATTATGCAAACTCATCAAGGCAGAGATATGTTCGATCTCTTTAACTTTTGCACGCGCTCCGTTTTCACCGCGTCCCATGATGGTAAGATCCGATGAAAGGTTGCTCAATGTGCCAAGCTCTTGAAGGCTTAAGCACAGATTCGCTGAAAAGCTAGAGATCTGATCAATACTTCTGGCGACGGCGACGACTTGTGAGGACGAAAAACTAGAAATCTTTCCGATAGCTGTGGCATTTAAGAAAAGTTTGTTCACCGAAAAGTTGCTGACCTGAGCAATGGACCGAGCGGTGACCGATACGGTATTGGCGGAGCCATTGCTGACCTTACCCACAGTCTCATAATTGATGGCTTCTTCTAATGAGTGGATCGCATAATTTTTCTCTACTGAATTGGCGGCCGCCACAGAGTCATAAGCAATCGCTGTGCTGCTAGATATAAGACCTTTGCAAGTCGCATCTAAAGGTGCGGCTGGTGGTGTGGAGGAGGTATCATCAGGCATCCCGGCTTTGGGACCGCCGTCTTTGGGACCACCATCATTGTTATCAGAATCATCATTATGGTCGGGTTGATCCACAACGGGGACGTCAACGCCGGCCTCAAAATTATCGTCACCTTGAAGCTTTGCCATGTCTTGAACTTGAAGTCCAACTTTGGAACAGTTTTGGAAAGTGATAATTGTAAGTCCCATGACTAGAAACAACCCGATTTTAGATGCCTTCATTTTTCCCCCATGCCCTACGAATTGACAGAAGCAAAAGGTGTACACAGTTAAAATCAATTAAAGTGCTTGGGATGGCAAAGTTCTGTCGAACTTAAAAAAACAGTCTAAAAGTTTGTCTAGGATTTCTGTGTACTATTGAGAAAGGTCTAGTTCCCGAAGCTTTGATGGCGAAGTTCCCGGTTTGAGATAAAATAAGATCAAATATAAAGGCGGCTTATGAGTAAAGAAATGGGACTCGTGCTTTCTGGTGGCGGGGCGCGCGGCGCATACCAGGTGGGTGTATTAAAAGCTGTCCAAGAAGTGAGCGAAACTTCCGGCGTGCCCTTTCGTTTTGATTATCTCTCGGGAGTGAGTGCCGGAGCGATCAATGCCAGCTCCCTGGCGTGTCATGCTGAGAATTTTAAATTTGCCGTCACAAACCTAAGCCGTCTTTGGACGGAAATCACCTTTGAAAAAGTCTTCTCGACAAACTCTTTAACCATGAGCCGCATTGGCTGGCAGTGGTTAAGTGATCTGTCTATCGGAGGTCTTACTGGAACAACGCCTGGTAAGGCTTTAATGGATACGTCTCCTTTGCGTGAGCTTATTCACGGCAATATGGATTACGAGAAAGTGCGCATGAATATTGAGCAGGGCCATTTAAAAGCCTTAGCCATCACGGCGATTGATTACGTAAAATCAGCGACCACCACTTTCGTGCAAGGGCATCCTGAATTACCAGAGTGGGACAAGGGCCGAAAACGCAGTGAACGGGCGCAGATCGGGACAGAACATATTTTAGCATCCTCCGCGATCCCCCTTTTATTTCCACCGGTTAAAGTCGATGACAGATTTTTTGGGGATGGGGCTGTTCGTAACCATGCTCCCTGCAGTCCCGTGATTTACCTAGGCGCGCAGAAATTATTAGTGATCGGAGTGCGCATGCAAGGCGCCACCGCTTATGAAGAACGTGCCCACAAAAATATCTTAGCTCCGAGTGTCGCCCGTGTCGTGAATACCATCATGAACGGTGTGATGCTGGATGCGGTTGAACAAGATATTGATCGTTTGCGACGTCTTAATGACTATGCCAATGCGATTCCCGCAGATCAGCATCAAAGAATTGCTTTACGCCCCTTGGACTATCTTTTTATTTCTCCGTCCGTGGACATTGGCGAAATGGCCGTGCAAAAGGCGCATAAGCTCCCACGGATGGTGCGCTTCCTTTTAAAAGGTCTTGGGTCCATGCACGATGCGAGCGAACTTATTAGCTATCTTTTATTTGAATCTAGCTTTTGTGCGGACCTGATAGAGATCGGTTATAAAGATGGCCTTTCGCGCAAAGATGAACTGATCACGCTCCTTTCAAAATAATAATCGATAAGTACTTGTTAGATCACACAGGTTAAACCCATTTCGGTGAAAGATGGGGGGCTTTGTCCTAAAATGGCCTATGGAGGCATCTATGCATATTATCTTAGGCGCTACCGGCCATGTCGGATCTGAAGTGACTGAAAACCTTCTTAAGAAAAAAGAAAATGTTCTTTTGATCACGCGCGATTCTCACAAGACCAAAAAATGGGAACGACAAGGGGCGAAGGTCGCGTCCGTGGACGTGTTAGACACGGATGCTCTTAGGCATGTGTTTGATCGGGGCCACAGTCTTTTTTTATTAAACCCACCCGGAGATCCTTCAAAAAACTCGATTGAAGAAGAGCGTGAAACTTTGCATTCCATCCTGATGGCCTTGGAAGACTCAAGTATTGAACGTATCGTAGCTGCCTCGACTTACGGAGCTCAGGCCGGAAATGGCATCGGGGACTTGGGCATTCTGTATGAAATGGAAACAGAACTTAAAAATCTTTTCCGCCCTTATCATATCTTGCGCTCCGCTTACTATATGACAAATTGGGATTCGTCATTGCCATCGGCTTTGGAAGAAGGTGTTGTGTATTCTTTTTTTCCGGCGGAGTTTAAAATCCCCATGGTTTCACCCAAGGATGTCGGTAAACTTGCGGCCGAGCTTTTGTTAGATAAAGAAGGGATGGATCGTCCTCATTACATTGAAGGACCCGAGGAGTATACGCCCGCTGATGTGGCGGTGGCTTTTAGCGAGCACTTGCGCCGTCCGGTGAAAGTAGTCACGATTCCTCAAGATAAGTGGATAGAAGCCATGATGAAACAAGGATTTTCAAAAGAATCCGCAGCCTCCATGGCGGCGATGACGGACGTGGTGTTGAATAATAAATTTGAAAAGCCGCGAGCGCCCGACCGAGGTAGGATTTCTCTCAATGATCACATCGCCGCGCTGATCGAAGAAAAAGGTGTGATGATTCAGGAACTTTCAAATAGCTTTTAAAAACAAAACCCGCCTTTCCGGCGGGTTTTTTAGTTATTTGTTCAGTAAATTTTTAGCCTTCTTGTATGTCCAAATTCCGATCGCAAAACTGACGATAGCCAATACTAAGAAAAGCGCGATCAGAAATTTCGCAATATCCATGCTGAGCCCGGCGACGTTATTCAGCCCAAGAATGCCGGCAACTAAAGAGATTAAGAAAAATACCAACGACCAATAAAGCATGTGGACCTCCTACGTCTTATCTTAATAAAACTTCAAAGGCCCTTCAATCTGTGAAAGAACACAAGCCTTCCTAATCGTAATCAAACGGGATCAGTTTTTTGAAATAGGCGGGCACCGGGGCGGTGAAGCGCAATCTTTTTTTATTAAAAGGATGAGTGATTTCCAACACGGCCGAATGCAGGCACAGATCTTTGTATTTAGAAGGGCCTTTGCCGTATTTTGCATCACCCACGATGGGGTGGCCTTCGCCTGAAAGGTGCACACGGATTTGATTTTTCTTACCGGTCAGCAGATTTATTTTTACGAGGCTGAACTGATCGGTTTCTTTTAAGACTTCATATTCGGTGATCGCGAGCTTTCCTTTTTCTGAGTCTTGGCTTGAATGAACCACGTAATTTTCATCTTCTTCCAAATAGCTCTGAATCGTGCCATTCTTTTTTTTCATTTTACCGTGGACTATCGCGTAATAGTTTTTCGTGGTCGATTTCCAATTGTCTTTAAGGAAATGTTGCACCTCTTCGCTTTTTGCAAAAATCAAAACTCCGGATGTCGCTTGGTCTAAACGATGCACGACGTAGACTGATTTATTAGAACGAGGATTCCCTTTACGCACCCATTGGTTTAGCGCGCTGTGGATCGTGTCATCGGCATTCCATTTAGCCGCGACAGTTAAAGCTCCGGGAGCTTTATTTCCGACGATGATATCAATATCTTCGTGAAGGATATCAAAACCACGAGGTTGGTATTTTTTGGGGATTTTTTTCATCGGCTTACTGGCTTAGCGGTGCGGTTGATCCGTTGGAACGTAAAGTTTCTGCTAACGCTTGCGTGATAGGTTGAACCTGCAGTTGCAAAAAGTCCATGATTTCTTTTTGGACAACGCCGCCTGAATATTGAGGGGCGCGATGCGCGTAAGCCGCCAACTGCAATTGCGCCTCATTTGTTTTTGATTGCTGGTAGCAGATAGTGACATCTAAACGGTCATAGGTGTCGGACAGAGTGGCACTCGACCGGCGTAAATCCGCATACATCGCGTAATTTTTTTTGCAAGAACCTGAAACTTCGCGGATCGTGACTTCCGCATCTAGATCCACGGTCTGACAAATAAAGGCGACGCACTTACGGATTGAAACTTTCACCGTGGGATGTGTTTGGGTGCCTCCGACTTGAAGGGGGGAGGTGATCTTGCTGCCGGAATCAAGCTTTGGTTTGTAGCGCTGAAAAAGAGCCTTTGGATTATCCGCGGTTCGTTCAAAAACCTGCAGAGGATCTTGGCTTTGGATGAGAATATTCTTTTGTGCTAAGAAATCATGTTCCGGGGCGGCAAAGCTTGAAAGAGAGAGAGCAAGTGTACCTAAAAGAACCAACAATCCTGATTTCACGAATCCCTCCGATGTCGTCACTTCCATTGTGGAAATCGGAGGAATTTCGAACAAGACCGGTTTGCGCAAATGGGGACATTGGTGCAGAAACCCTAGACTTTAGAGAGAGGCACTTGATCCTTTTCTCGGTAAACGACTTCGATAACGCCCCGAAATCCATGAGGAGCGCACATCGCCTTGGCAATCACACGGAGGGCATTGATCGTTTTTCCACCGGATCCCAGAATACGGCCCATGCTTTGCGGGGGGGGATCAATCACAAACAAAATGCTTTGTTCGCCAATTTCGACAGACACATTAAACGAGCTTTCTGGATTTTGATCGACGGTGATTTTTTTACAGACAAGACTTATGAGGTTTGCAAATTCGGAAGCTTCGCTTTCGATGCTGCCTTTGGGTTTCCGCAGTTTTTTATAAACATCCATGGATAAAGGATAAGTGGATTTACCTCACAAATGGAAATTTTATTGTGTTATCACTCACCCCGTGTGCAACCGAACTATTGAACTTTTCGGTTGTAGTGGATTGTGATTTGATAACTACCCACGGCTTGGACCAGCGAATTTTTTAAAGTCACCACGTTGCCATTCACTGTATAATCTAGCCCTTTGGTTAAGGTCGCGCCCCCCAAGACGACGCTTTCAACGGAGACAAACTTAGCATCGCTGACCACATATGTCGTCGCCGCGTATTCGCTCACTCGTGATGTCAAAGCGTCAAAGTTTGCGGACCAGTCCGCAGCGCAGATATCAAAAGAGTCGCCACCACTTTGTGTATTTAAATCCATGTAGGCTTGGCTGACGCGGGCACGGCAGCTAGCGCTGTTAGAGAGTGAGGCAAAGCCAAAACTTTTAAATGAAGACGAGCTGCCAAATGCCGAAGCCATGCGCTGTCTAAAGCCTTTGGCCGTAATAAAGTCATCATTTTCCACGACTTGTTTTGATTCAGTGACGTACCCGAGGCCGGAGGCACCGTTATATTGCATGCTAGACTTGCCTGGACTTGAAGAATCGTCATCCGTTACGAAGACAAAAACTTTTAAAGAATCATTGCGGAAGAATGAATTCAAAGCACCGTAAATCATGTTATAGCGCGAATTATTTTTAACCTGATTACAAAAGACATCCGAGGCCTCGGGAGCGATAGGGCAGGTCGATGCCGCCGCCACCAACATGGGGTTGTAGCTGTGCACCATAAAGTTGATCTGTGATCCCAGGCTCGTATAATCGGAAAGTTTAAAGCTGGTATTTAAGTTTGTCGCATCTTCTTTGGTGATCAAGGTAAAGTTGATATCCATTTCTTGGCGTAAAGAACTAAAGAAAGCCGAGATATTGTTTTTGGTCTGAGTCACGTTTTTAGTCATGGAGGCCGAGTTATCAATAACCCACACCATATCCAGAGCTTTATATTTGGAAATGCTTGAAAAGCTTTGGCTGGCTTTTTCAGTGGGAATCTCAGGCTCGGTATTTCCGTTGTTATTGTTGTTCCCGTCATCATTATTGTCGGCGCTGCCATGGGCGCCCACATCAGCGGTAGAGGCTTGAAGGGTGTCTTCTACTTGGATGCCCGCTTTTGAGCAGTTCTGGAATGCCAGCATGAGCATCAAAGACAACGCCACTATAATGGAGTTTCTAAACGTACGTTTCATATCTCCCCCCAAACGCCCGACTGTTTTTGAGACAAGTCGATACTGACTAACAAAGCAAGGGTCGTTCCCGCGGCTTAAAATCAACTGAGACCAGTTGACCCGTACTCGGTGTTGAAGTTTTGGGCTCCATTTTTGTTCCTAAAATCTGTAAGTCGCGTAGTTACTGGGTTTAATGATGAGCTTTGAACAACTGACTAGGTCTTAGACATCGTCATCTCGGTGACACCCAAAGATTGAACTTTGTGGCTGGGTTAGGTATTTTTAGATCCATGTTTGATCATGTTTTAAATAACCTTCTTTGGATTGAAGAACTTTTACCTTTAGAAACCGAATCCGCCCCTAAGCATGGGGGGATGGCCTATTATCTGGATATGAAGATGATCATGATCTTGGTGGAAAAGCCCGGCACGTATGAACACAAAGGGGTTAGCTATCCCTTCGAGATTTGGAATGGTTGCATCTTGCCCGTGGAATACAAAAAACAAAGTGCGTTTTTTTTAAAATTTTCATTTTTGGAAAATCATCCAGCCAATAAAGATTGGCTTTATATACCCGCAGATTCTGAAAACTTCGAAGATGAAGTAAAACAATTCGTGCGCGAAATCACCAAGCACAATCCTTTACTAGGCACCCCCGTTAAAATGGCGCCGGTCACAAAAGAAAAATCAGAAAAAACAGCTAAGAATAAAAAAATGCCCACTGCCGTTAAGGCCGATAAGAAACGCGAAAATAATTTTCTTATGGGGATTTTAAACAAAGATAAAAAGAGCTAAGCTCTCGCAGCCCTTTAGTGGCAACATCGACATTTTACTGTCCTAAAATCTCAATATGAAACGGCCATACCCATCACGGTGCTTCTTACAAGCGCACTCCTTGGCTTAGCTCTTGCTGAAAATATTCTTTAGAGGTCACTCAAATGAAAACTTACTGGGGATTTTTAGTTTTTGCCGTCTTGTTAAGTCAAAATAGTTGGGCCTATGACCCTTGCGACGTGAAATTTGCGTTTAATAGCTTGGCGGAAAGCCAGTGCTATCGCATACCTCAAAAAAATAAAAACGAAGAATTTATTATCTCGGCGGTGAAGCTGACCAAAGAGCTTTCCAAGGTGGAAGAAAAGGACAACGTGATATTAATTCCTGGTGGCCCGGGAACAGATGCGCAAGCCATTGGTTTAAGTCTCAATAAAAAAGGCATCATGGATGCTATGTGGGCGCACATGGATATGAACGTGGTTCTATTCGATCCTCGAGGCACCGGAAAGTCGTTATTAAAACAATCCGCAGAGTTTTATACACCAGCTGATTTTTCAACGGACCTGCAAGTGGATGATTTAAAGAAAGTGGTGGACGCGGTTTCACCAAAAAAACCCGTTTACCTGCTCGCTCACAGTGCGGGTGGTGATTTAGCGGCGAAGTACGCCGCCCTTTTTCCTGATCGCGTAAAAGGTTTGGTTTTGTATTCGGCTTCGATTGATACCCGTGAAATTGGAGAATCTAATTTACGTCTTTTTGCTAAAGATTTTTCTTATTGGGATGAATACCTGAAAACCTGTCCGGCCCCCATTGCAAAAAACTTAAAAGATCAACAAGCAGGCATTGAATTTTTCTTACGCAATGTCTTAAAACTACAAAGAATAAAAAACATCCGTCCGCCACGGCTGCAAAGTCGTTTTTATCTTAAGGACTTCCGTGTCGATATGATCATGGCGATTGAAAATGATCCCGGCTGCTCAAGCCGGGTGGTGGAGGTTTTAGATCTTTGGCAAAAGCGCATTACGGATCTGCCGGTGGACGTAAAGGAACAAGTGGACCAAATGACGGCGATAAAATTTGATCCGAATAATTATTCTATTCCGACACTGACGCGGGGAACTTGGATTAAAACGGCGGTGATTTGCTCCGAAGGCATCACTCACGATGAAATGAATCAGGAATTGTGGTTAGAGGGCGTTAACTTTTCTCAAGACACTTGTTTTGGCGTGAAAGCTTTTTTCGATGTGCCGCCATCGCGGGAATGGTTAGGAAAAATTAAGGGACCCACACTTTTAATTGGTGGTAAGGAAGACCCTTTCCAGGTGCCGTCGGCGGTCCTTCGCAATTCGCGTTCAATACCGAATTCTCAAGTGATTTTGATCGAAGGAGGAGGTCACGAATCCCACCAAAATCACCCTCTGGAATTCTATAAAATCATGGAAAAATTTCTTAAATCCCAATGAAAATTACAAAGATGACACAAGAATGTGTTTTTTAGAGTGAAAGCTAGCACTTAGAGGATTTTTTTGGCACAAAGACTTTCTGTTTCATAGACAGCATTTCTCAAAGTACCCGAAGGAATTCAGATGTTAGATTTTACGGTTCTTAGCACATCCATGGCAAATCCCACATTGCTTTCTGTTTTTTACGCATTCTTGCTTTCTTTTGTTTTAGGTACGGCCATCGCCCTTCTTTACGTTAAAACTTTCCAAGGTCTTTCGTACTCGCGCAATTTTCTTCACTGTATTGTCCTTTGCCCTATTTTAACGGCGACGGCAATGCAGGCGATCGGGGACAACGTCGCTCGCGGTATCGGTATGATCGGGGCCATTTCTATTTTACGTTTCAGAACGAATATCAAAGACCCACGCGATATGTTTTTTATCTTTGCCGCCTTGGCCATTGGTTTAGCCGCTGGTGTCCATGCGTATTCCATTGCGACGATCGGAACTTTTTGTTTTACCGCGGCCGTTTTGGTTTTGGCTAAAACTCCTTTTGCCCACGGCCCGCAATTTGATGCTTTACTTAGATTGCAGGTGGTCCGCGACGGCAACGGCACACGCCAAGTCGAACAAGTCTTGGGTGATGCTTGTAAACACTTTGCCATGATCTCCGTTCGTGAAATCGGCCAAGGGGATCTTTTAGATTACGCATATCAATTGAAGTTCAAGCCCCAAGCATCCCATCAGTCCGTCATGAATTCTTTGCGAGGCATTCCCGATGCTCGCGGGGTTAATTTGATGATGCAAGAATCAATCATCGAGGTTTAGCATGAAGACAGTTAAAAAAATCATTGAAACAATCCAACATGACGTCATCGGCACCGGAAATCGCTTTATTGCGATAGCCTGGTTTGCTTGTTTGAGTGGTCTGATTATCTTGGGGTTGTACCTAAACTCGGAAACTCGCAGTTTTTTAGGGGTTGCAGATTCTCGGGAACAACAAGTCAGTTTTGAATATCCCGTATCCATCAAAGAACTGCATGTTCTTTCAGGACAAACCGTTCGCAAGGGTGATCTGATGATGGAACTTGATCAATCCGAACTTAACGAAAAAATCCGCCTGGTGCGAGCCCAGCTTTTACGTCTGCACTCTGAAAAATCCTTAAGATCGCAATTAAACCTGATCGTCAGCAATTCCTCCGCGGGGGATCTGGCCGATCCATTAAACGTGGATATCGAAGACTTAAACGAACAACTCGCGGACCTTGAAGAACAACGTAAAAATCTTTTCGTCTTTGCCCAAGTGGATGGCGTGGTTGGCGGTGTGAACTTTCGCCGAGGTGAAAAAGTTCCGGCATTCACCAGTGTTTTGACCCTTTCTCCGGACAGTCCGACTTATGTTGAAGGCTTTTTGCACGAAAGCCTGCGCACGAAACTGGAGGTGGGTAAAACCGTCAGTATCACGCCGCTTTCAAGCGGGACCGCCGCTCTTGAGGGTAAGATCGTGAGCGTCGGTTCGCGCATTATTCTGATTCCACCGCGTTTAGCCCATTATCCCAATATGCAAGTTTACGGGCGGGAAGTCGTGATTGAAATCCCGCCGCATAACGGATTGTTGTTAGGAGAAAAGGTTCAGATCAAACCCCGTTTTGACTTTATCAGCCTGCCTCAAGCGACCGCTTCAGCTGCAGAGGCAACTAAGACAAGCCCGGTGGGCGTATCCGTAGATCCGTTGCCAATGAATTTTCCAAAGGAACTTAGCAAGCGCTTCTCGTTTGAGCCTTCGGGCGCCATTTATTTAGAAGATCTTAAAAAGTTTTTGGTTGTCAGCGATGACACTGATGAAGAAAAAAGTGCGACTTTATTTTTAGTGAACGCCGATGGCTCGGTAGAAACGCAAGTTTTGACCGTCCCCGGTGTTAAGAAAATCTCTGACTTAGAATCCATCAGTCAGCAGGATGGTTATATTTATCTTTTAACGTCTCAAGGTCTTAATAAAAAAGGCAAAGACAAAAAGAATCGCAATCAAATGGTGCGGGTCAAACGTTCTGGCCTCAACCTCTCTGATACCAAGGTGGTGGAATTCAAACCTTTATTATTTGCGGCTTTAAATTCTTCGACCGATAAAGATCTTAAAAAGCTAACGCAAGCGGGAAAAGATTTTGAAATCGAAAGTCACTTTGTTATGGGTAAAGATTTGATCTTAGGCCTGAAGGGTCCCTTGAAAGAGGGGCACGCCATCATCCTAAAAGTTAAAGACTTTGCCAGTTTGTTTGATAAGTCTGAATTAAAGGCCTCACAGGTCAGCCTATGGCACACCGTCAAACTTGAAACGGATGAAGGAGTGCATCGTTTAAGTGATTTGATCCATCATGATGGCAAGCTTTACGCAGCTTCCGTGTGCCCTCAAGAAGACTGTGGAGCGATCTGGATGCTGCGTGACCAGGACGGCACCTTGACCTCAAGTCAGATCAAATTCTTTAAAGGTGTTAAGCCTGAAGGCTTGGCCTTTAATACTCACCAACGATCATTGATGGTGACGTTTGATGAAAAAAATGACACGGCTCTTTTTGCTAAGGTAGAGGTCAAATGATCCGCCAAGGTTTTTTTGTTTTAAGCCTTCTGCCAAGCTTTGTTTTGGCGGCAGCGCCCGAGGACGCTTTACGTCCGGTATGGAAAGACCCGCGCTTAAAGCTACATCAAGAGTCCGTAAAAATTGTCAGCGATGCCAAAAGTATAAATCCGCTCGAAAAAGCGGATTTGCGCATTGACCGTGGTCAGCTTGAACAAGACGACGTGAAATACGCGTTGCGGTTTTATCCTAAAGGATACACTGAGCATCGCACCACCCAAGAATTCCAAAGCTCTTTAGAGAAAAATGAAAAAGCCGCACAAGCCGCGATGTTGTCACAGCTTTTATCAAGCCGCTATGATCTTTTAGCGCGGATTGCGTTGTTTAAAGAAAAAAAAGAAATATCAGATCGTTTTGCGGAGGTCGGTAAGAAAGCGTCGCGGGCGTTGTCTTACAGTGCGCAAAAAGATCGGGCCGAATTAAAATCTTACCTAAAAAACAAAGCGGACCTTGATAAAATCAATATCAAGATCGCCGACAGCGAACGGGATTATCAAAAACTGCAAGCCGAACTCAAAGATCTTTCTTTAGGTAATATTGAAAGTTTTGATCTCAGTGATTTTGCAAGTATTCAAGACTTAAAACAAAAGCTCGACGCGGCCGCGGACACTGACACTTCAAAAACTCTTTCTGCTCAGACCGCCGAAATGGATTTAATCGCTTCACGCGCGGGAATGAATTACGAACGAGCCCGTGATGAAAAGTGGTTTGATCATTTGGAAGTGTCCATATCTGACGTCCAAAAAGAAACCATCTATGGTTTTGAATTTGCGTTTAACTTGCCCTTTGCCTCGGCACCCAATTTAAGTCGCGTCAGCAAAGAAGCCCGTGATCTTCGTGACAAGGCCAGCTTGATTGAAACCGTGAAGGTCTCTGAAAGGGAATTTAAAAATTCCGTGATTGAGCTTAAGACATTGTTAAAGGTGCATGAGACTTTACAAAACTCCTTATCGGCAATGAGTCCAGAGCAAATGCGCAAAGCGAGTAAGTCCATTGCGGCCACCGATCCCATGTTAGCCTTAGAACTGCAGCGTGGTTGGTATGAAAGCCGCGAACAGCTTTTAGACTTAGAGTACCGCATTCGGGCTTTGTATATCGTGTACTTGCATGAATCCGCGACCTTGGTAAATCAGCCCGAAGTGAATCATTTTTCGAAATCCCAAAAAAGGATTTTGTAATGTCCGTAAAACCGGTTTCACCTTTAGTTTTAGAGCGCTATGAGCTCAAATACTTGATTCCCTTTTCCATGGTGGAACCGATTTCTCGTTATGTCGAAAGTTTTTGTGATTTAGATTACTATTCCCAGATTTCTCACGATGGTTTCTACACGATAAACAGTCTTTATTTTGAAACGCCCAGCTTTTATTTCTTAAGACACAAAGACAACCAAACGGGAAGGTACAGTCTGCGCGTGCGCTCTTATGGCGATCAGCCGAAAGCACCTTATTATTTTGAAACCAAAGAGAAAATCGGCGACTTCAGTAAAAAGCGCCGAGGCAAAGTTCCCATTGAAAACTGGGGTGAGATCATCACAGATCCTTCGAAGCCTCAAAGCTTTGATCCCGAGGAAGACACGCACTTGCAGTATTTTTTAGGTTTGACCCGCACTTATGGAGCAAACCCCACGATCTTAACTCAGTATCGCCGCAAGGCCTATATTTCAAATATCGATGATTATGCTCGGGTGACTTTTGATCGTTTTATGCGCTATCGCGAAGAAACTGAATACAATGTCAACCCGGCAGCGGCACCGATGTTGAATTATGACCATCCCGGTGCTTTTGGGCAACCGGGGATGAACGTTGTCTTAGAACTTAAATGCGAGCGCAAAATTCCGGTATGGATTGTGGACTTGATCCGCCGTTTTAACTTGGTGCGCGGCGGTTTTTCAAAATTTGAAGGCAGCATGAAAGAATGCTTTTCCATCGATCATGCTGGGGAATTTGTTTTAGGCCGCATCCCTCATTTTGGACCTTATTAGTTCTTATCTCCACAACGGAACTTAAAGCTGCCCGAGGCATCCATCGGGGTGACCAGGGGGCAGTGGTGGATTTCTTTAAATGATTTATCAAAGACGTAGATGCCCTGATCGCTAAAGGCCCACATTTGGTCTTCTTTGGGGTTTAACGCCAGAATATGGATCAGCGTTCGGTCTTTCATGATTTTATCTGAGTTAAAAACAGATTTTTTGGTATTTAGGTCCTCGACTCGAAAGCCTTTCCCGTACCACTGAAGCTCGCCAAGGACGGCTTGTCCCAGCCATAATTGTTGACCCCATTTGGCCGCCACCAAAATATTGCACTCATCTTGTTTGCAGGGCGGAGTGAGCGTGAATGTCTCTTTATTAAAAGTTAAGATCTGCTTTTTACAGGTCGTAGACCATTCAATGGTTTTGCAGTTCTCGTATTTAATCTTTAGGACATCTCCTGAAGTGAGTGTTATCGTCTTTTCAGGTGAGCCGAAGACATGGTCCATCGAAATCGCCATGTGTTTTTTGGCTGAACCGAAGTTTTTATCATAGGTCTTTTGATCAATAACAGACAGGTTCCAAGTCTTAGCATCCAGCTGATACAAAGTGACCTTGCCCTCATCACCGATATACTTCATTTCCCGCAGCTCAAAAGCCACCAGGGAATCTTTAAAAGCGATAAATTCAAATCTGCCTGAGGGGGGACCTTCGGCAAATACTTGCAAAGGGAGTATAAAAAGCAGAATCCAGATAAGTTTCATAGGCCGCTCCAAGATAAAGTAAACTAGTATAAGTTTTTATTTTCCACAGGCTTTGATCAAGGTGTTCTTGCAATATTTGGCCGTTTGACGCGTCTAACTAAGAATAAAACATCGGAGTTCTTGACCACTTAAGGCGTATCCATCAAATATGGGTTTTCAAACCCCAAATAAGGATTATCACTATGAAATTAGTAACAGAATTTCCAAGCTACACATTGATGAAAGCACTGGCGGCCAAAACGGCTCTTACAACAGCGGGCAAAACTCCCGAAGAAATCGAAGCCAGCTTAGGGGAAACTTTCAAACTTGAAGGTGATAAATTAAAATATTTCGTGAATGCATTAAATGTCGCGAACGACAACTCTGCAAACTTGAAACGCGTTTTCGTAGCAACTTTGGCTGAAGGTGAAAACATCCCAGCTAAATCTGTAAAAGTCGAAGAACACCACTACATCCCAGAATTCCTTTCTGCACCAAAACCAGCATTTGATAAAAATGCAAAACCTGCAGGTAAAGGAGGCCGTCAGGGCGGTGGTAAAGGTGATAAAAAAGGCGGATCTCCTTGGGGGATGTCGCCTGAAGAACTTGCCGCTAAAAAAGGTGGCAAAGGCGCTGCGAAGCCTTCTTAGTATAGAAGTGCGAAGAAACGAAAAACCGCCGAAAGGCGGTTTTTTTATTTAAGGCTTTGGTGGTAAGGGAAAAAACTTGGATGTTTTGCGGGCGTATTCCGAAAACCCGGGGCGATCTTTCATAAGCTCTTCTAACATCGGGACGCCTGAAACTTTAAGGATCAAATAGGTGATGGCAAGGGGAGAGATGACGGTGATCCATCCCGCAGGCAACAAAGCCACCATCACAAAAATCCCCCACCACTGAGTGACCTCGCCAAAATAGTTAGGGTGACGTGTCCAGCTCCATAAACCGCGATCCATGATTTTGCCTTTATTGCTTTTATCGGCTTTAAATTTTTTAAGCTGAGCATCGCCGACACTTTCAAAAAGAAATCCAAACACCCAAATCGCGGCCCCTAAGAACACGCTAAAGTCAGCCGGCGAAGGGGCGTGGCGAACGACCCAGATAATGGGTAGTGAAATGATCAGCATGATAATTCCCTGCAAAACAAAAACTTGTAAGTAAGATCGCCACACCCAGGTCTTGCCCCAGGCGATGCGCCAATTGTGATAGCGAATGTCTTCAGACTTTTTTAAAGCCCGAAATCCGATGTGATAAAATAAGCGCACAGCCCACAGGCTCACGCATCCTAGAAGCACGGCTTCGCGAAAATGAAGGGCAAGTTCGCCGGTGGCTTGATATTGGCCCAGCATTGCGCCCAAGGCGACGACCATAAAGCCGGGTCCCCAGACGATGTCGGCTAAGTCATTGCGGCGTATACGCCAAGCGATCAGAAAAGTGGCATGCATTAAAATGGCGACGGCTAAAATAGCCCCGATGTAAGCCCCCACAAAAAACTCCTTAACGTAAGCGGTATCTTCTTTGAATCCTTTCAAAGAGCGGTCTTAACGAATAGAAAATGATAATCCCGGCGATAGGGGCTATCAAGGCCCATGCTAACATCGCATGCAGGGCGGCCATACCGTATTGAGAGAAAAACAAACCCCAATCCCCGTTAAAATCACTGACGATCTTTACGGGATTAATCGGGACCGGCGGTTCCCCTAAAATCCATTCACCAATTCTTAAAAAGATCGGCAGCATCAAGAGATGCACGGGAGTCATGGCGTAATTTAAGGCCTGCATGATGGGCTGATTTAAGTTCAAATACAAAGCGGTGAAGAAGATAATGATGGTCGTCACGCCAAACGCGGGGAAGGTGGCTAGGGCCACAGCCAAAGCGCAGCTCAGGGCCAGACTGTGCGGGCTGACACCTTGGGTAAGCTGGTTAAGAACGACTTCTTTAAATTTCTTCATCCAAGAATCGTATACCATGCCTTGACGGAATAAGAAATGGCCGTCACCTTTAAAAAAGAGGTGAGCTTTAGTGGGAATGATTCTGCTTTATATGATGTCGGCATTTTATATCTTAGCGGGGCTGAACCACTTCCGCGCTCCGGGTTTTTATATGCCGATGATGCCCCCTTACATCCCCGGGCCCAAACGCATGATTTATCTTAGCGGTTTGGCCGAAATCGTTTTCGGAGCCTTGTTATTGTGGCCTCCAGCCCGATCCTTTGCGGCGTGGAGTCTCATCTTTATGCTGATCATATTTTTTTCAGTCCACATTTATATGTATCAGGAACGAAACACCGTGTTTCGTAAAATTCCTAACCTGATTATTATTGCGCGTCTGCCATTGCAGTTCGTTCTTATTTTTTTGGCCTACTTATACACGTAGAAAAAACTGCCGCGCCGAGTTGCCTATACCGTTGTGCCTCAAAAGTTTTCATCATCGGGATTTTCGACCCGACCAGATCAATTAAATCAAATCTACTGGTGCCTCGTGATGGCACCTGCTTTGCTTTCTGTTCTTTTTCAAAATACGAAGTCGCCGACGTCGTAAAAAAATTTGTTAATCATCATTGAGATAAGGAGATCTTTATGAAAACCATCATCGTTGCGGTACTTGCATCCTTGTGTCTATCTGCTCCGGCTTTAGCCAATCAAGGTCAGCCACCGGCTCAACAACCCCCAGCAAAAGAAATGCAAATTGGCGTGAACTCTGTTTACGTGCCGGGCGGTTTTGACTCAAACTCTGATGCTTTTGTGATCGTAAATGGGATTTTTCCAAGCGGTTGCTATAAATGGGGACGTGCCGAAGTTTCGCACACCGATGCCTTTCATCATGAGGTCAAATCCATTGCTCAAGTGAGTCAAGGAATGTGTATCATGGTCTTAGTTCCATTCCAAAGTGAAGTGCGTTTGGGTAAATTTGCTTCTGGTGAGCACACTTTGCGTTTCTTGAATGGCGACGGCACTTACATCGAAAAAACTTTGAAAATTGAGTAACATCATAGTGCTTAGTGAGTTTCTGGAAGCTTAAGTGAAAAGGGTTTCTATGAAAATATTTGGAATCTGCGGGGTGGTGGCTTTTTTAGTCGCCTGCTCGCCGAAATCAGAATTCAAAGAAGTTCAATGGCACGCGGGTGATGACATCCGCGAGCTAAAATTCATGAACGCCATTGAAGCTCCGCTGCCGAGCACTTTGCAGGTGCTCAACGAAACTCAAGAATACACTTATCAGACTTTCAAAGACATCGCTGTTGAAGGAAGTTTTGTAAAAAAAATCAATCATCAACAGGGGCAGCTCTTATCAGTGCAGGCGGCCTATTTATCAAATCCCCTAGCGTTGAAGTCGTTGCCGTTTGCAGAATTTAATGATGTCGCCGAGGCCCGGAAAAAATTAAAAAAAAGACATCCTTATTTAAGTTCGGAAGATCTTGAGTCTTTAAAACCGTTGATCACTCAAAAGCCAGAGCTTGTTTGGGTCGTAACAAGATTCCCGGATTCTGGCCGTCCTTATGAGTATCGTTTCAGTGAGGATTTTAAAATACTCCAAAAAAAACCACTGGGAATCGGGTGGTTTGAACGACCCGCGGTGCTTTACCCCGAGGGGCCGAAGCTGAGTGAACTTAAAGAGCTGTCCATGCGGGACTTGAGTTTTTCGCCCCCGCTTTCAAACAAGCGATTTTCAATTTTCACGCAAAACCCGATGGACTTTGCGGAATCTGACGAAATATTAAAGTTTCCCACCAGCGACGCACGATTTGATCAGTTGCAAGTTTATTATTACGTGCAACGTGTTCTTGACTGGTGTCAGGATAAGCTGGGTATTTCTTTGCAACGGCCCTTAGAAGTTCAACTGCACGTGGGGTACCCCGAAAAAACCAACGCCGCTTTTTACTATCAAGGTAAGGTGCGTTTAGGAGAGGGGGACGATGTTGTTTACAGTAAAATTCCTCAAGATCCTTCGATCGTCTCGCATGAAATTTTTCACGCCTTAATAGACCTCGTGGGGCATTTGCCCACGGAAGGTGAAGGCGGTTCACTGAATGAGGCCTTTGCGGATTTTTTCACCGCTCATCTTTTGGCTCGCCCCCGCTTGGGTGAAAATGCTTATCTGCAAGGAGAGTTTAAAAGAACTTTGGAAAATTCAAAAAAATGGCGTGATAAGACCGGGGGGCTTTACAATGACAGTCTTATCGTCAGCGGTCTTTTATGGGAGCTGGGTCAAGCTTTACCAGAAGATAAAATTCTTAAAGTTTCTTTAAAGACGCTCTCAAGAATGAGTCCTTTGAGTCAGTTTTCCGACTTTGCAAAAGAGTTGCGATCGGCTCTTACTGAATACCTCACCCCTGAGGAATTGAACAGTATCCAAAAAATCTTAAAAACCCGAGAGGTGCCACAATGAATTCTTTAATTGGTCTTTGGCTTTTTACTTCGATTATTTATCACGACACTCCTGCACCTCGCCCGAATCCGGATTTGATGATGACGTTTAAATTTTCTGAAAGCGAAAGTGTTTTGCATTATTATCGCAAGAATCAACCGGGTTTTTGTGAACGCACGGCCACCTATACCTATGATGGCCAAACGCTTCATCAAACAATCACGGCCGTGCATGAGGGTAACGCCGACTTCTGCGATAAAGATCCCGATATGCAGATGGGTGCCGTCAGTGAAACCCCGGTGGTTTTAAAAGACGGCAAGATCCACATGCAACTAAAACTCGGTGAAGAGGACATCACCTATATTTGGGATCCTTACGCGCCGGTGCGCTAAAAGTCCGCAAAAGCGCCGGCAGAAATCAAAGCTTTCGGCGCTGAAATCAACATATCATGAACCGCGTCCCAACGGGTGACCACCGTGAATTTGTGATCGGTGGGATCGTTGCTTAAGTATCGATAAAGGTTTCGCTCTTCGCCGACAGAGATGTTTCGGTCTTCGCTAAACGCCACTAGGCGTAAATCTGGACCGCTGGCCGAAGCAAAAGCCCCTTGCTGAATGGACGCCCGATGAAATCCTACAAGGCCAATGACTTCGCCGGCGGCTTGTAAGGCTTCTTTAGAAATATAACCTAAGTTATGAATGCTAGAGATCGAAGGTGTTCCCGGGGCATATATTAAATAAAGGCGATTGGTGAACCATAAGTTCTGCCAAAGCAAAGTCGGCACGTCCACATAAGTGCCAAGCTCAGGGCTCAGGCGAATATTTGGGATTGCTAAAAGAGTCGTGAGTCCTGAATCTGCAAGCACCCATGGAAGTTGTCGAGGCATGGTCGATGCCAAAAGGACCACGTTATTGACACCAAAATCATTTTTAAGATCAGCGCCCAAAGCTAAAAGTTTGGTTTGAGCCAATTGCACGATGACCGCCCCCATGCTGTGTCCGACCACGGCATCAACATTGATGTTGAGATCATGCAGTTCCCCCAGCAGCGACAAAAAAGTATTGGCATAGTCATCAAGTGACATCTGGCCAAATAAAAGTCCTTGGGGTAACGAGCTGCCTCCATGGCCGGGAAGGTCAAAAACAATAACATTAGCCACTTTGTTTTTTAAAGAAGCATCCGCAAAGATTGCTTGCGCCAGGGGCTTCACCGCATTGCCCGTGTGGGCTAAGCCATGAACCACCAAGACATTCTTTCCATTGCCCACGGGTGAGGGATTTTCTAAGATTTGTACTTTGATTTGCGCTGATGCCGTTGAGCGCAGCTGCGCGTTTACGAAAAGCGTTTGATCTGCAACGCTGTCCAAAGAGAAAACGATAAGAGCTAAATAGACGAACCAATACTTCATGCTTGCCTCCAAATATTAAGAGCGTACTCCTTTACGGAAACAAACAATAAAAAGTAGAGGGCAACATTAAATAATGTAATGTTTATGATGCGAATTGAGAAATCTCATACTTGGAAAGTATGGGACCTGTCGATATCTAAGGTGCAACACGTTCGACGAATTCTTTCAATGCTCGTTCCCACAAAACAGGATTGTCGTTATGAATGGAATGACCTGATTGGGTCATCACGACCATTTCTGCGTTTGGCCTCAGAATCTGAATTCGTTTGATGTGTTCTTCGCTTAAATATCTCGAAGTGTATTCCGCTTTCATGATTAAAATAGGACCGTTATATTGAGTGTAAGCCTCAGAAAGATCGCGAGTTCCCACATCCAGCATCAACTCTTCAATGCTGGCGGCCTTGTGAGGGCTAAATGTAGTCCCCCTTCGACTTTTCTTTAAAAGATGATCGGTGGTCTGGGCAGGGCGGCCTTTTAAAATGAGCGAGGCATCGGCGACAAGATTTTCTATCGAACTGTAAGAACTCTTCATCGAACGCAAGAACTGAATGGTCGAGCTTGTGTCATACATGTTTAGGTCATGTCGTGCTTTATAAGGCAAACCCGAGACGTCTTCAAGGCTGAGTGCTTTGACTCGGGAAGGATGAAGGGCGGCAAATAACAAGGCGGTAGAGCCGCCCGCAGAGTGGCCATGTAAAACGGCTTTTTGAATTTTTAATCCATCAAGCACGACTAGTAAATCATCGGCCATGACATTAAGGTCATATCCAGCACCGGGCTCTTTTGTATTTCCTGATCCGCGCATGTCATAAAGGACCACGGCGCGATCTTTATAAAAATTTTGAGCTTGGGGAAGAAAAGTTTCCATCGAAGAGTTCGCACCATGAATCAGCACCAGGGGAGTTTTACCCGAGCTAAGGTCACCGACAACTTTCACGTTGAAATCAGAAAATTGAAGGTGCGGAGTTGAGGGGAAAAGCTTCGGGGCAGATCTTGGGTTTTGAATCCAGACAGTGCGACCAAATATTTCAGAGTCAAAGACGGCCGCACACACCGGCGCCTCGGCAAACGCTACGAGACTTAGAAACTGGAAAAATACTATGATTTTTAAGCAGATAGTGCGCGTTAGCTTCATACGCTATATATTGCAGTCTCTGTGCCGGCCTAGGCCGCTTTAGATCAAATAAAATGGGTCTCAAGTGGGGTCGACTGTCCAGCGAACAGTCAGCCTGCCAAATTAAGCCCTTTTGATTGTTACTAAGCACTTGGAAATGCCGGTGACTAAATCAAAATGCTAAGCGCATAATAAGGCATGATTGCTGCTTATATCGAAAAGTATGGACATGAAGAAAAACTAAAAATCGGCGATTTTCCAATGCCGACGGTGGGACCTCAGGACGTTTTAGTAAAAATTAAATCAGCCAGTGTGAATCCGATTGATTTCAAAGTGCGCGATGGAAAAGTTCGCTTTATTCGACAAGAAAAGTTTCCATTAATATTAGGTCATGATTGTTCGGGTGAAGTGATCCAGATCGGCTCGCAGGTTAAAAAGTTTAAAATAGGTGATCGGGTTTTTTCTAGGCCTCGCACGGAGCGCATTGGAACTTTTGCGGAGTTTATCGCCATCGATGAATCTGATGTCGCCTTGATGCCCGCGAATATTGGTTTTCATGAAGCGGCCAGCATCCCGCTGGTGGGATTGACCAGCTGGCAGGCCATGTATGGTGTTGCACATTTAAAACCAGGGCAGAAGGTTTTAATTCAGGCAGGCTCTGGCGGGATTGGGACCTTTGCCATTCAATTGGCGAAGCACATAGGGGCTGAGGTGTGGACCACTACTAGCACCAAAAACGTCGACTTCGTGAAATCCTTAGGGGCGGATCACGTGATCGATTATAAAAAACAAAATTTCACCGAGGTGGTTCAAGATCTTGATATGATTTTTGATACGCTGGGCGGTGACTCGCTAGAGAAGGATTTCTCGGTGATTAAGCCGGGCGGTTTCATTGTGTCTCTCTCTGGCTCGCCAGATCACCGCACGGGTCAAGAATTGCAGCTCGGTTTTATTAAAACCCTGATATTGGGAGTGGTGGGTCTCAAGGCCAATTTGAAGGCAAAAGCGGCGCAGGCCCATTATCGATTTATTTTTATGAAATCTAACGGCGAGCAGCTCATGCAGATTAGCAACCTTATCATGCAAGGAAAGATCAAGCCCACCGTGGATCGCGTGTTTTCATTAAAAGATTGCCAAGAAGCGATTGAGTATTCCGAATCGGGCCGGGCCCGGGGTAAAATAGTCATCCAAGTCAGTGAATGACTAAAACGCGGAAAGGACGTGTTATGAAAACCGCATCCCCTTATTTGATGTTTGATGGAAGCTGCAAAGAGGCCATCAAACATTATGCTCAGTGTTTTAAGACCGAGGCTAAGATTATTCCGTCAGAAAAAGATGAAAACAGAGTTATGCATGCCAGTGTCCAAAAAGGTTCTTTTTTGATCATGGCTTCAGATTGGGATTCCAAGGACTATCGCTTAGGAAACAATTCGCAAATTTATATCGACTGCGAAAGCCGTCAAGAAGTCGACGAGCTTTTCACCAGTCTTGGCGAAGGCGGCCAAGACCAGATGAAGCCTGATAATACTTTCTGGGGCTCCTACTTTGGCTCGGTCACCGACAAATACGGCGTTTGTTGGATGATGGGATATGACGAACCTAAAACAAAATAACTAATTCTGTTTTAACTCCGCGGCGATCTTATACATCGCTGCGGATTTTTCCGCCAAATCCTGTTTGGCATAAGCTTGTGCCAAGTGCTCGGCAATAATTTTTGCGTTCGGCTGCGCTTGATGGGCTTGTTCTAGGACTTCAATCGCACTCGCTACTTTATTTTGCTTAAATAAAACCCAACCTAATGTGTCTAAGACATAAGCATCTTGAGGTTGAAGTTCCACCGCCCGGCGAGCGAGCTTTTCTGCTTCGGGCAATTGCAGATTCAGTTCCGCCATTGAATACGCAAGATAGCTCATGCTTTGCACGTGATCTGGTTCTAGTTCTAAAACCTTTTTCATTTGGGCCATCATCTCATTTTTTTTGCCTAAGCGATCCATGGCCAGGGCGTATTGGAACAGCAGCTCACTATTTTGAGAATGCTTCGTCAAACCTTGTTCAAGAATCTTTGCCGCCCCCAAATAATCCGCTTTAGCCCCTAAAAGGGAGGCGTGCATGGTATAAACTTGCGGCTTATCGGCGTTGGCTTTAAGGCCTTTTTCGGTGATCACCAGGGCCTGTTTAATTTTACCCATGCTTTTTAATAAATAAGCAGCATGCACGACAGCTTGGCTGAAGTTCTCACTTTTTGCAGAAACTTTCATGTAGTTCTTAATGGCTTCATCCAGTTCCCCGGTTTGCTCTTGAACCGCGGCTAAATAGTAACGAGCGCCATCGGCTGAGGGGTTTTCAGTCACAATGTCTTTCAGTTTTGTAGCGGCTAGATTAAATCGTTTTTGTTCGATTAAAATAAGCACCATCTTCATTTGCGATTCGATAGAAAGGTCTGAGTTTTCTTCCAGGCGCTCATACATCTCAAGTGCCAACTCTTGATTCCCTTGTTCTAAATAGATGTTAGCAAGTGAAGTCAAAGAGTCCGTGTGCCATGATCTCAACTCTAAGGCCTTTTTAAATTCATGGATGGCTGCTGATTGATTCTTAGCGCCGCCTTGATGGGCATACATCAGCCCTAAGTTATAGTGCGCAAGGTGCGGGGTTTTGTATTCAGGGTTTTTTAAAAGCGAGGTGAATAGCTTCGCTGCTTTTTTATAGGCTTTAAGTTGGGTGTAAAGAGAGCCTAAAGAAAGTGTCGCCTCTGCGTTTTCTGGATCCAGGTGCAAAGCTTGGTTATATTGAGCTATCGCCAAGTCGTCTTTTTTATCTGCAGAATACAAACCGCCTAAAAGAATGTACGCATCCACATCTTGCGGGTTTTGCTTGATGGCTTTTTCGGCATGAGCGATTGCCGCGGAATTTTTATTTACTTTATAGTATTCTGCCGCTAAACGCAGGCGCACGTAAGGGGCTGGATCCAAGGTGACCACTTTTTCAAAAAGTTCAATGGCACGTGCGGATTTTCCTTCGCGGCTGTATATGTCAGCTTCAATAAATAACGAGTCCGCCCGCATGCGATCGCTGAAGTCTTCTGTCATTGAGGGGGCAAAGATATTTCGTGCTTGATTTGACACCGCGAGGTTCTTCTTAGAGTTAGCGGGCAATGTTCCGCAAGCGGTCAAAGTCATAAGAAAAGCTAGACTTCCGGTGGTGCATAAGGATCGGCTCAATGATTTCTCCTTGTCAGATTGCATCCCTAAAGCTTTACAAAATATGCATGAATTAGGTGAAGATCCTGTTCAAGCGCGGTGAAATCTAGTCCTAGAACGGGTTTCAGCGCGATATCATTGTTCAAAGAAATCTGAGATCTAGTTGGTTTTGCTGAGCGAAGCTCTTTTGTTGAAATATTTTAAAGGAACGATGAGCATGCCGAAATTTTCACAGCCTTCTTTATGTCCTTTGGAGTGATGAATTTTATGGGCCGAGTTCAAACCTCGGGTGTACCAATTGGATTTAGGTGTCATAAATTTCCAGCGACGATGAATGATAATCTCGTGCACAAAAAAGTACGCGGCCCCATAGGCCATAATCCCAAATCCAATCGCTCCTAAAACGGGCAGATCATAGATGCTATCAAACAGGATAAAAAGAAAGCTGGGTACCGCAAACACTAAAGCGAAAAAGTCATTGTATTGGTAAGAACGTGTCGGATCTGGGTTGTGGTGATCATAGTGCAAGTTCCACAAAAAACCGTGCATAACGTATTTGTGTAAAAACCAGGCGTTAAACTCCATGACAGCAAACGTGGCAATAACGATAAGGGCGTAAGTGGTTGACGAAATCATGTGTGTCTCTTTTTAAGTTTAAGCAAGAAATCATCTTTTAAAAGTAAATACAGTAAAAGACCTTGGCACAACATGATATTTGTAGCCAGAAAAAAGACCGCCTCTTCAAAAGGTAAATAAGAAACCTTAAGGCCGATAGTTTGAGTCTCAGAAATAGCCCAGATATTGCGGTAAATGGCATAATTATCCACGATCCAAAGATAAAAAGTCGGAGGGAAAAGACAAAGGGCATAAGTTTTTAAATTCGCCAGCAGATGCTCTCCCCCCGATACCCACTGCAATAAAAACACCGGCGTCACCCAAACTAAGATCAACCCCAAATACCGCGTCTTTTCACTTTGCAGCATCATGATACTGGCCGCTAAAAGTCCTAAGAGCAATAACGTGCCCAGGTGTTTTGAAAGTCCGGCAGCAGAGGCTTTGCGAATCTGGGTGTGCTTAAGGATCCACAAAACCCAACAAGAAGTCATGATCGTCTGCAGAATAAAAAAGCAATATTCTTCAAATGGCACATAACCGATGCGAAATAAGATATTATGATCTTCATAATTCCAAACGCCGGTCATCACCAGGTAATTGTCCCAAGGAGTGGTGTAAGTCACCGCTAAAAATATCAACAGATAAATAGCTTCTTTAAGAGTTTTCTTTTGCGGATAAGAGGACCGGTAAAAGTAAACCATCCCCAGCACGGTCAATGGCACGATAAAAATAAGTAAGAATTGAGCGTATGTCATGAAATCACCACTTGCTTGTTGGGGCGGAGGGGCTTTAACCAAAATGCGGGCTTTAGCATTTTGGGTGATGTTTTAAAAAGAACGACTATTTTCTCAAAAACCGTCAAATAGATTCTCCCCTTTAAAACTTCAAAATCATTTTTAATTATTTTCTTTCCGATATGACGATAAACTTCGCTCGCAATGAGAATCACAAAACGGCAACGCAGCGGAATATAGGGAAGACCTTGCTGGCCCAATTCATAGGATGCATCGGCAAGTTTTAAATATTTTTTTAGAACTGTCTTAAGCTCTGTCGGGGCGGCCCCCGGGGTGGCAAGGGCGGTTAATCCCAGGCCTAAAGACCTTATTTCTGTGGCGGGTAAATATATTCGGGCATTCTGGGCATCTTCCAGAATATCGCGGCAGATATTTGTTAGCTGCATGGCCTTTCCTAAGCTCACCGCATAAGAAGCGGCTGCAGGATCAGTCACTTTCATCAGGGGATTCATCATCAAGCCGACGACGCCCGCGACGTGATAGCAATATTTATCCAGATCATCGGCGGTGTGGATGGGTTCTTCGTGGATATCCCATTCAGCACCTCTTACTAAGTCCAAGAGCAGCGTGCGCGCGACGCCGTTTTTTTCTAAAAGCCGCACCTGATCTTGCAAAGGATCTGATAAATCAGAATTTAAAATCACTTCTTTGATATGGGCCACCGCGGTCTTTGCCTGATCGTGCGAAAGTTCATCGGCGCAATCATCGACATATCGGCAAAAGCTATAAAGCTCCGAAATAACTTTGAGTCGGTCGGCGGGTAAAAATACGCCGGCAAAATAAAAGCTTTTACCATTTTGGGCTAAGACCGCGACGGCAGAATGAGATGTTTCCATCATGCCATCACCAACCCCGCAGCAGGAACGACTTTTTCAATCACTTTAGCCGAGCTTAAAACGCCCGGAACTCCCGCGCCGGGGTGAGTGTTTGCGCCCACAAAATAAAGACCTGCGACGTCTTTAGAGCGGTTATGAAAGCGGAAATAAGCGGATTGACTTAATGAAGGCTCAATTCCAAAGGCCGCACCGTGTTCACTGCGCAGCTCTTTTTCAAAATAGTCCGGTGTGATATGCAAATCCACGTCTAGATTTTCGATCATTCCGGGAAGATAGTTTTTATCTAGCCAGTTATACACACGGTCTTTGAATTGATTTTGTTCATGCTTCCAGTTGATACCGCTTTGGTTATTCGGAACCGGAGCTAGCACGTAAAAGCATTCTTTACCCGTCGGAGCCATGCTGGCATCTGTGCGCGTCGGCGCATGCAGATAAAGGCTAAAATCTTGGGGTAGAACTTTTTTTGAAAAGATATCATCTAAAAGTCCTTGATACCGAGGACCCATTAAAATCGTATGGTGCTTAATATCGGGAAACTGTTTTTTAGTTCCGAAATAAGCCACAAATAAACTCATCGACTGGGACTTCAACTTTAACTTCCAGTTGGCATTGGCACTTCTCTCTGCTGGATCAATCATATCCCTATAGACCCGCACCGGATCGGCGTTTGAAACTAAGACCTCACAAGGATAATAAGTTTCATCCGTGGTGATGACTCCCTGGACTTGACCGTTCTTAACATCAATGCGCTGAACGGGTTTGTTTTTAAGAATTTTGGCTCCATGCTTAATCAACAGTTTTTCAAAGGCACGGACCAGTTCATTAGTACCGCCTTTAATAAAGTGCACGCCCCATTTTCGTTCTAACCAATGAATCAGCAAATAAATGGAGGTGATCTTGGTGGGATTTCCGCCGACTAATAGGGGTTCAAAACTAAATGCTTGGCGCAGTCTTTCGTCTTTGATGTATTTTGAAACCAAGGCATAAACGCTTTTATGATTTTGCAGACGGATCATCTCAGGGATCACCCGCGCCATGCTGCCTAAAGTATCAAAGGGGTGGTCGGCCAGTTGGGTGTAACCCACATCAAAAATTTCTTCAGCATGCTTGGCAAGTTTTCTATACCCATCCACATCTTGGGGGTTTAAAGCGCGGATATTTTCAATCAGACGATCCTCATCGCCGACATAATCAAAGACCGAACGGTCGTTAAAGATAATCCGGTAAAAGGGATCAATAGGTAAAAGTTCAAAGAATTCTTTCGGGTTTTCGCCCAGCATTTCAAAAAGCTCGTTAATTAAGTATGGCGCCGTAATAACGGTGGGACCCGCATCAAAAGTGTATCCGTCTTTTTTAAAAACCGAAGCGCGGCCTCCTAATTGATCGCGAGCTTCAAGGATCGTCACGTCGTAACCTTTTTTTAACAAGCGAACGGCAGAGGCCAATCCTCCAAAGCCGGATCCCATAACAATGGCTTTTTTCATTTTTCCCTCGTCACATGTTCAGTGCGAAACAGTCGGTCCATAAAACAAAAATAAAGTCCGTAATTCGCGTTCATTCTTTTGTGGTGGGCTGAATGGTGGGTGCCCGAAATAAAATGCTGTAAAACCCAGCGATTTTTTAACATTTCAACACCCAGGTGATTCGAGATCGCACTGATCGTCATAAATACCATATAAGCGATGATCACGACGGGGTGGAGTGGTAACAAAATCACGATCAAAGGTAAGAACGCGGCCAAGATGACGGCTTCTAAAGGATGAAATGAAAATGAAGCCCACGGGCTTGTGTCGCGCGAGAGGTGATGCACCAAATGAACCCGTTTGAACACGGCAGGCTGATGCATCCATCGATGCGTCCAGTAAAAATAGAATTCATGAATGACGGCAACAATAATAATGCTTCCAAGCAAATATGCGTACCCGTACCGATCAAAGTTTAAATAAATCCGCGTGAATCCTTTTTGCCATAAAAAGGCCATGAACACGCCGGCTAAGGCAAAAAGCACGCTGGAAAAAATGGAATATTTGATTTCCATTTTAACTTGGGCCTTTGAAAAAGGAGTTGGAGGAGAATTCCTCATCCAAAAGAAAAAATAAAACGGAAAGACCGCGAGAAAGTACCGGACGATCAGAAAAGCCAGGACCACGGCAAAGGCGATCAAAAAATCCTGCGGGGCAGAAAAATTTAAAGGCAGATAGGATTCTATTTTTTCAAAATGGTTAGCGGCCGGCATCAGGGTTTACGGCGACTTTGCCTGAAAAGATCATGTTTAACATTTCAGCGATCAAATTTTGCATTCCGCTTGAGTGGCGCACGATATCGAAACTTAGAATTTCTTTTTTCAGTTCAGACACCCTGATCTGGCAAGTGCGTAATGTACCTTTATTGGCAAAGAGTTCTTCCACCCAAAAGATATCTTCGTCGGTAGTTAGGGCTCGCGGCTTTTCCAAAATACTTTTAAGAATACCGAAGTCTTCAGGATTTTTTTGAATATGGGTGGCCACCAAAAAACTGGTCTTGCCTTCTTTGATATCACACCCACGACCGTCACGCTGTTTATCACCGTAAAGATCTATAATATCATCCTGCATTTGGAACAAAATCCCTATCTTGCTAAAAAGCTGATCGATATCTTCGTGCGCGTAAGGGGAGTGAGGTGAGAGCATGTTAAGACCCACTGCCAAATCCGAAAAAAGAGCCGCCGTCTTAAGGCCGATGCAATGAAGGTAGTGTTGGTAAATCACTTCCGGGAACTTGAGGGTGTTTAATTCTAGTTCGAGACTTTGCCCGCCGACGATTTTGCAGGTCATTCTTGAAAAGAGCATCATCAGTTTGTTTTTGATTTCGGCGGACGCAGAACTTAAAAGTACTGGTTGAAAAGACGACATCATCAGAAAGTCGCCGGCATTAATTGCTTGAGCATCCCCGAACTGGGTCCATAACGTGGGTTTCCCGCGTCTTTGAACGTCGCGGTCTTGCACATCGTCATGAATCAAGGTGGCATTATGCAAAAGCTCACAAGTCGTCGCCCACGCGGTGGAATGATTATAAGGGGTTTGTAAGATATGCCCTAAGCGATATGCCAAATAGGGCCGGATCATCTTGCCCGGAGCGGTGAAGTGACTTTGCACTATTTTTCGAAAGCTCCCGAGAGTATTGGCCTCGATAGTCGCATCCATGAGCTCGCTCACCACAGAGGCATAAGACTCAAAACTTATCTGGTTCCAGCTGTCCGCTGAGGGGGCTTCGTTAAGCATGGCTATTCCTCCAGTATCCAGAGAGTTATTGTATAAAAACGAGTTTGTATAGAAAAATCTATACAAACGTAATGATGCATAATATGGATATATTAATAGACAGAAAGTGAAGCTGATGACGCGACAAACGCTATACACTATATCAGAGATGGTAGATCTCACGGGGGCAACAGAATTCCTGTTGCGGTCTTGGGAGTTGCGTTACAAAGTCGTGCGTCCTAAGCGCACAAAGACAGGGCGCCGCATGTACACAGATGCGGATGTGATGAAAATCTCTAAAATCATGCAGCTCACCAGACAAGGTTTTAAAATTAGTCAGCTGTCTTCGCTTAATTTAAGCGAACTCCAAGAGCTTGAGGTGAAGACTCACGGCTTAAAATCACCTCAGGTTGCTATGAATAAAAAGACGGGGGCGTTACAAAAAGTATTTCAAAGCCTGGCGAAGACGGACTGGGAATCTTTAAAATCTGTTTTTAATGAAGAGCGAAAGCGTCTTTCTGCCGCGGATTTTGTCCATACATTTATCGTTCCGGTGGCGCAGCACATGTCTCTTCTGTCATTGAACAATGGCATTGATATCATCCAGGAACATTTACTGACGTCTTTGATTAAAGAAAGCCTTTACTCTTTGTCCGTTAAACCTTCGCGCAAAAAAAATAAGTTCAAGATGATCTTTGCGACGATCGAAGGGGATCATCATGATTTGGGCTTGCTTATTGCCAAGGTGATCGCCGACGTTCATGGGCATGAGTGCGTTTACTTGGGAAGTCATGTTCCTAAAAAAGAGCTGAGCGAGGCGTGCGTGCGCCTGCGTCCCACGCACGTTATTATTGGGACAAGTTTTGGTTCTCAAGAGTTTTATCGGGAAAGTATTCTTAAATATTTGAACTTTGTGGATCGTCATATTCCTGCCTCTATCGCATTGTGGGTGGGAGGTCCTGGCGGGCAAGGGCTCTCGCTAAAAATGGAACGATCCTTTTATATTTTTAAGAGCCTGGAAGAGTATGAGGGTCATATATGCCTAAGATGATCTTCCTGATACTTTTCTTTTTTATCTCTTTTGAAAGGTCTTTTGGTGCGAAATATTCAGCTCCCCTTCCGGTAGATATTTTTGTTAAGGCCAGTCAGGCCTTTAACGACAAAAATGGGGACTTCGAGGAAAAAAAGAAATCCGTTGAATCGATTTTAGCCTTGCTTGATGAAAATCCTGATTTTTCCTACCGTCATTACTGGCGCGCGGTCTTTTTGACCTTTCAGTGCGAACTTGCAGACAAGGGGCGAATAATCCCTGGCTGTATAATTTCAGAACTCTCTAATATTAAGTCTCTCTTGTTTCATGCTCACAAGGAATACCCCGAATATTATCATTATGCTCCCGCACGCACCCTGGGAATCATGTACCTTAAGATGCCGGCAATTGTGGGGGGAAGTAATAAAAAGGCCATCGCGTATTTGAAGGAAGCCACCGAAGGGGCGCCTGATTTTAAAGAAAATGCAGAGTGGCTTTCCCGGGTAAAATAGCAACGCCGCAATTGACGCTTGACGTGATGTCAAAAGTCTTAATGTCATTTGTTAAGTTATAAAGCATAAATGATCCAGCGCGATCATTCATAGCGCCTAAAAAAGGGATCTATCTAACGATGATCCCTTTTTGCGTTTTGCGCAGGGGTGCGAATGACTTTCTTAACAACAAACTTAACGATGGGAACTTAAAATGGAATTAAAGCACGTTTCTGAAAAACTGAAAGATCTGGATTTTTGCATGTTGGTCACTGAAAGCTCTAAAAGTGGAGAACTTGCCGGCCGCCCCATGAGCAACAATCGCCAAGTGGATTATCAAGGCGATTCCTATTTCTTTTCATTAGAGTCCACCACCGCGGTTTCCGACATCCAGGCCAATCCTAAAGTGGGATTGACCTTCGCTGAAGGTAAAAGCCTTTTAGGCAAGCCAGGCGCCTTCATCCACGTAGCGGGAAAAGGTGAAATCATCAAAGATAAATCGCTATTCAAAGCTCATTGGACCAAGGATTTGGACTATTGGTTTGAACAAGGTGTTGAAACTCCAGGCTTGGTGATGATAAAAGTTCACGCTTCACGCATTCATCTTTGGAATGGTAAAGAAGAAGCTGAAATTAAATTGTAAACACAGTCTTAAGCCAGTGGGGAGTTTATGAAGTATGCGAAATCTGTTGTCTTCTGCGTCCTGCTGGCTGTTTCGGCCGCTATGGGTTTTTTGATCATCAAGGATTCCATTGATAATCAAAAACGTAAAACCGACTATGCCGAAATTAATAACGTCAAGTATGGACTTTTCAGTATCAATGAATGGAAGCGCCAGCTTTCAGACATTATCAATGCCGAAGTTAAAGACTTTGACCCTAAAGAAAACAAAGCCGCGCTGAAGCCCTTGATTGAAAAACAACTTCTCAAACTGATCGATACGGTTGATCAGCGAATGAAGAAAAAAAATAAAGAGACCTTCAAGGGGCGCATGAAGCAGGCCTTTATCAACGCCTTTGTCGATATAGAAGATATCAAGGCGGGCGTACCCCAATACGCCGAAGAGATTTTCGCTATTATGCAAAAACCCAGCACTAAAAAGACTTTGCGCAACTTGGTCGCTGATAAAGTGGAAAATTACTTCGAACGAACTTATGAAGAACAAGACCTCACTCCCATTGAAACCATCATGCAAAAGCTGGGTGTGACCGAAATGCAAGCGGCTAAAGACATCTTAGATCAGCAGATCGCGGCCACTCAAAAGCGCATCTTTCATTTAAGCTGGGTGTTGATCGCGATTTGCTGTTTGTTATTCGTGGTGGCAGGGTTTAGTAAGGCGGCTTTAACCAGTGCTCAGTATATTGTACTAGCCTTAAGCCTTTTAATTTTGCTCGTTTGTGGTGTCACCACGCCGATGATTGATCTGGAAGCCAAGATTTCTGAAATGAGCTTTGTGCTTTTAGATCACCCGGTAAAGTTTTTAAACCAAGTTCTTTATTTTCAAACTAAGAGTGTGGTCGATGTCTTTTGGCTCATGATCACGGACTCGGACATCCAGATGCAGATCGTCGGTATTTTGATGGTGATGTTCAGTATAGTTTTCCCCGTATCCAAATTAATTGCCTCAATGCTTTATTTTTATAACATCGCGGGAATGCAAAAAAATAAAGTGGTGCATTTCTTTGTTCATAAAAGCGGTAAGTGGTCGATGACGGATGTGATGATCATCGCGATCTTTATGGCTTATATCGGCTTTAATGGTGTGATTGCTTCGCAATTCGGAAAAATGCATTCGGCGGACAACGAGATCGTGTTCTTAACGACCAACGGAACTTCTCTGCAAGCCGGTTTTTACCTTTTTATGACTTACGCGGTTTTAGCGTTGTTCTTCTCTAGCATCCTTGAAAAGAAAAATACCACTTCAATCTAGTCCCATTTTTCAGCTTGTTCTCAAAAAAAATAGGTGAGAAAGGGAGGGGAGGTCTAGGTTACTTGCGATAACCTAGACCGGGGGAAGTGAATGTAAGGATTAAAAGGCACTGACGCCGCGACTCTTCTGAAGAACCCACAGACGTCGAGGTCGGGGTGTTTGACTTCCAGAAGCGCAAGGAAGTTCGTTACGACAGACACTATTGCAATTTGGTGGCACAGCCTCAGATCGAAATAATTAGAGATGAATGAATTTATTCAAAATTTCGTGGATTTTTGACCCACGGGAATATGGAAAATAGGGACTTTTGTTTGCCTTAAGAAAAAACGCCACAGTGCATTTGTGTTTTTATTTGGCGCTGCAGAACCGATGCGGTGGTAGGTTCAGTTCATTTTGATCATCTTGTGTTATTCAACGGTCTCCCCCACGGTGACCATATGAAGAGTGACTTGGATAAGTTTATTTGCTTCAGGGGAGGGCTGATCATTGAGGCGACGCAACTCTTGCTCCAGCGAGTTTAATCTTTCTTGGATCAGTTGAAGCTTTTGGCTATCAACGGCCAACAAGGTTGTACTTAGATAAGGCAAGGGAGTCTGGCGCGTTTCGATTTTCTGAGCGACTATTTCTAAAGCTTTTTTGTGGAGCTGTTCCGAAATGTAGGCCGGAGTTTTCTCGTCAATAAGCTGATGAGTATCCGGAACCACCTTGCCGCCCATGGTTTTGCGCCAAAGGCCTTCGGATAGGAAATACGTAATGGCTTTTTCGATGTTGTGCGCCGGCACCAAACCTAAGAGCATTTTTTGTATCACTTGAGGATCATCAGTGAAGTTCTTTAAGTTGGCAGCACTCCAAATATATGGATAGTACCAATGTTTGATAAGGCGACCGATACGACGATGGGCTCCTTCGGTGGTGAATGAAGACGCCTCGTCTTGCGTGGGATTCAGGCTTTTTAAAATTTGTTTTTCTTCTTCAGAGGAAAGTAAAAATATTTCGGCCAGGGCCGGTAAGTTGTTTTCTGAAATATTTCTTTTCTTATTTAAGATTTGCGACACATAGGCTTGCGTATATTTTCCGACGTCAATACAGCGTCTTCTAAGGCTAAAATGTCCTTGTTGCCGATAGAATAAGTATTTTGCGAATAAAAAATCGGCCGCCGAATTGAAATCCTTAAAAAATGGTTTGTTCAGTTTTTCTTGTGCGTGCGGCATCTAACATCCTTTTTTTGTATGTTAGAGTTCAGCGCTTGTGTGGGTCTAGAATAATTGCAAGTGCTCAAAATAATACGTCCACACATTGTGAACGTCTGCAAAATTTCTCTCTAGCGCTTTTAGCTACCAGCAGAGCGTTTGATAGCATGTTCCGTTTTAGTTTCTCACATCTCGCGCCGAAAAGTTCATATACACGGGGCGTTTTGGATGCATATATATATCGTTTTGATATCAGCATTTCTGGCACAGTGGGCTTATTCAAGTCCTTCGGCTCTCACGTATCAAGGCCGTATTCTAAAATCTGATGGCACACCTCTTGAGCATTCTAACGTCGCTTTCATTTTCCAAATTACGAATCCATCGGGTCTGTGCGTGATTTATCAAGAGCAAGTTACCGGCGTGAATATGGCGGGCACAAAAGGGGTCTTTGATGTGCCGATCGGATCTGGAACTATATCTTGGCCCGCGGTGGGTGGGTTTGGTGTTCTGGATGCTTTTAATAACGCTTCAAATTTTTCCTGTGGTGCGTGTTCAGGTTATAACTGTGTTGCGGGATCCGGGTCTTACAATCCCGTGGCAGAGGATGGACGTGTTTTAAAAGTTCAGTTTCATGATGGCAACGGCTGGCGAAGTGTTTCTCCGAACACCGCAATTCGCTCGGTTCCTTTTGCCGGGTATGCATTGGCGTCGCAAAAACTGGGTTCTCATGATGCCAACTCATTTGTTCTTAAAAACGATGTTAATAACAATACCTCTTGCAGTGGGGGACAATTCCTTACCTGGAATGCCACAACTAAAACCTTCGGATGCGCGGCGGTTTCTGGTTCAAGTGGGGGGACGGTGATGCAAGTGACGGCGGCCTCGCCGTTGATCGTGGATGTGGGAACGGAATCCTCGACACCAAATATCAGAATTCAACCTGCTTCGAGTTCACAGCCGGGATATCTTTCTGCCGCGGATTGGACAACGTTTAATAATAAAATTGGAACATCGACGGTGTTTTCCGGGGATGTTTCTGGAACTGCTTCGGCGATAAGCGTAGATAAATTGAAGAACGTGGCTCTTTCGATTTCAGGAGTTTCTGCGGGCGATGTTTTAAAATACAGCGGTGGCAATTGGGTGAACGGCAGTCTTTCGGCCGCGGATATTTCTGGATTAATTCCAGGCTCTCAAGTATCAGGAAATATTTCTGGAACGGCGTCGGGATTCACAGGCTCTTTAAGCGGAGATGTGACAGGCACGCAAGCCGCGACGGTCGTTGGCAAATTGCAAGGAGTCGCGGTATCAGCGACAGCGCCCACAAATAATCAGGTTCTAAAATACAACGGCTCTCAGTGGGCTCCGGCGACTTTGGGATCGAGCGATCTTCCTAGCGGAACCTTATCGGGATCAGGAACTACGGGCCGTTTGCCCTATTACAGCGCCGCTAATGTGTTGGCTGATTCGGTGGTGTCTCAGTCTGCGGGGCAAGTGGGTATTGGGACCACCAGCCCGGAAGGTCTTTTAGATGTGCGAGGCAGCGTCTCTATCGGGGGAGCCCATAGCAACGTCTCAAATCCCAATGCTTCATTGGTGATTCGCTCGTATGACAACCCTCATGTGATTTTAGAAAAAACAGGCTCCAACACCGGCGGATTCACCGTGGACGACAATGCGATGGTCTTCGCCTCGGAAACAGCGGATATCACTTTTAGAACCGCCGTGGATTATAACGGAGATTTCGCGAGCACGGGCTCGGAAATTTTGCGCATCAAAAATGATGGTCAAGTGGGTATCGGAACATCCACGCCATCGCCTTCGGCCATCTTAGATTTAGTTTCTTTTAATAAGGGTCTGCTTGTGCCTCGCATGAATCAAGCTCAGCGTGATGTGATTGTGTCTCCTGCTGCGGGCTTGATAGTTTATAATACCACCACCAACGCGATGAATATCTTTAATGGCACTAGCTGGGGACCTTTGGCGGCCTCAGGATCTCTTGGCAATGACAGCGTGGCAACAGTTCATATTCAGGATGGCGCAGTCACTTCAAATAAACTTGCCACCGTCTCAGGCTTAACGGCCGGCACTTATGGCAATGCGACGACAATTCCTAGTATTACTGTGGATAACAAAGGTCGGGTGACAGCCGTAACAACGAACACGGTGGCCGCCTTGCCCGCAGCCTCTGCGGCATCTGGTAAATTTTTAAAATCCGATGGCACTTCGTGGTCGGGGCAAGATATTCGCTTCAGTGATATTAAAAATTCTTCGGGCGCTTCAGCGTTTAATATCGGGGCTTGTGGAGCCAATCAAACGGTGGCTTGGTCTTCTCTGACGGACTCATTCAGCTGCCAGCTGATCGGAAACTTAGATGCAGATAAAATCACTACCGGAACTTTGGATGCCGCTCGCTTACCAAGTTCTGTGACCAGTGCTCTTTGGACGCAAGCCAGTGGGAATGTGTACCGGAATACGGGGAATGTGGGCATAGGTACAACTAATCCTGCTTCACCGTTAACTGTGGTTGGAGTCATTGAGTCCACGTCAGGCGGATTTAAGTTTCCTGATGGATCGATACAAACCACCGCTGTTACTTCCGGCGCTGGCGGGACGTGGAACACTCTTTCATTATCTGATACGGCGGATTTTAATCCTCAATGTGAGTACGTACTTAATGGCATTCGCGCCAGTTGGGTCCATGCAAACTCTCTCGGAGCCATCACGAACACGGTCTCTGGAGCCACGACGGCCAGTTGGAGAATAGTGAACTCTTCGAATAAAGCTCTGACTTATAGCGCTGACGATAACTATAACAATAATATGTATTACGGTTCCTCAGCGACGACCAGTATTCAATATCGTTGCGGAAGTGGCTCTACCGGGCAGTGGACCACGAATGGATCTGATGTTTTCTATTCGGCAGGAAAAGTCGGTATTGGAACATCAAGTCCCTCGACGAATCTGCACATTTTTGATTCCAGCGGATTTCCGATTATCAGGACGGGATCTTTTGGTTACCAAGGCTTAGGAACAAGTGGATATCCCTATTTTGCTATGGACCTCTCTTGGGATGGAACTAAGTGGAACTCAACCCATGCGACGGTGCGTGGCACGGCACTTAGAATGACTCAGAATAAAATAAACTTGAGCTCGGCTCCTCCAAATACTTCGGGCGCGACCATCACCGATCACCTTACTGTGGATACGACAACGGGGCACGTAGGGATTGGTGTAACAAATCCCAGTACAAGGCTTCATGTTGTCGGAGCGAGTGGCAATGGCTCTGCAGCAATCGATGGAGCTTCATTCAAAGACAATGTGCATGGCGTTCACCTGGGAGGAAATGACACTGGGGCTTACTCGTGGATTGCCGGGTGGGCCAGCGGTGTTGGGACTTCTCCTTTGGTTTTACAGCCCAGCTTTGGAAATGTTGGAATTGGCACGACATCACCTTCTTACAAACTTCACGTTGTGGGCACGGCAGGTCTTAGTACAGGCACGGCTTGGACAAATGCTTCGGATTTAAGATTAAAAGACATCCATGGGGATTACCCCCGAGGCTTGGATGAAGTATTGCAGCTGCACACGGTTTTATATAACTACAAAAAAGACAATGCGTTGGGGTTGCCTTCGGATTTTGTGAAGACCGGATTTATCGCTCAAGAAGTTCAAAAGGTGATACCTGAAGCTGTGAATAAACGCGAAGACGGATATCTGGAGCTGAACGTGGATCCGATCCACTGGGCGGTCGTCAATGCCATTAAAGAATTTTACCATCGCTGGTTTGACGACAGCAAAAATATTCATCGCGAACTGGCTGCGGTGAAGGCTGAAAATGAAAGACTCAAAGCGTATTTGTGCTCTAAAGATCCGAAGGCTTCGATTTGTAAATAAGAACCTTGTCACATTTTGTGAACAGTAAATTAAGAGTGATATTCAGAGACCTATCGCATCTGTCGATAGGTTACATATACACGGAGCGTTTTGATGCGTATTTGGATTATTTTGATTGTGGCATTTTTGGGTCAATGGGTGCAAGCAAGCCCCGCCGTGTTAACTTATCAAGGCCGCATCCTAAGAAGTGATAGCACCGCACTCGAATATAACAACGTCGCTTTTATTTTCCAAATCACCAATCCCTCTGGCTCCTGCGTAATTTATCAAGAACAGGTTACCGGTTATAACATGATCGGCTCTAAAGGGGTTTTTGATGTTCCGATTGGCTCTGGCACGGTGTCTTGGCCGACGTCGGGGAGCTTTAGTGTTTTAGATGCCTTTAATAACTCTGCGAATTTTTCTTGCGGTCTTTGTTCGGGATACACATGTACGGCGGCTTCAAGTTCTTACGGTCCTTTGACGGATGATGGCCGTGTGTTAAAAGTTCAATTTCATGATGGCAATGGCTGGAGGACTATTTCTCCTAACACCATGATCCGCTCCGTGCCTTTCGCGGGGTACTCACTCTCAGCACAAAAACTGGGATCCCATGATGCAAATTCTTTTGTCTTAAAAAGCGAAATCAACAGCAACACCTCTTGCGGTGGTGGCGGTCAGTTTCTCACTTGGAATGCCACGACCAAAACATTTGGTTGTTCGGGTGTTTCTGGCGCTAGCGGTGGCACGGTGACGGAAGTGACTGCAGCGTCTCCGCTTTCGGTGGCGGCGGGGACGGAGTCTTCGACTCCGCATCTGACTATTCAAGCGGCCTCCGCCACGCAGGGTGGTTATTTGTCTTCAGGAGACTGGACGGCCTTCAATGCGAAGTTAGGCCCAGCGACTGTTTTTGCGGGAGATGTCAGCGGGACGGCTTCGAATATCAGCGTTAATAAGATTAAAAATGTTTCGGTCATGACCTCGGGTCTGTCTTCGGGAGATATTTTAAAGTACAGCGGTGGCAACTGGGTTAATGACACGCTTGCGATCGCGGATATTTCGGGGCTCAGTGGAGTGATGGCTGGTAAGCCTGATTACTCTCAATTTCCGACCACATGCACGGCGGCACAGACGTTGACGTTTATTTCGCCTGTGGGTGGTTTTACTTGCACGAACATTGCGATTGCGGGTTCTCAAGTGTCTGGAAATATTTCGGGCACGGCTTCGGGTTTTAGCGGCTCTTTAAGTGGCGATGTAGCGGGCACCCAGTCAGCAACCGTCGTGGGTAAATTGCAAGGGGTTGTCGTGTCAGCAACCGTGCCCACGAATAATCAAGTTTTAAAATACAATGGCTCTCAATGGGCGCCAGCGAGTTTGAGTTCTGGTGATCTTCCGAGCGGGACTTTGTCAGGTTCAGGAACAGCCGGGTACGTGCCGTATTATAGCGGTGCTAACACCTTAGCGAACTCGTTGATTTACCAAGCCACGGGAAATGTGGGTATAGGCACAGCATCTCCGAATACTTCTGCGGCTTTGGATGTCTCTTCAACTTCGAAGGGCGTTTTGATGCCGCGAATGACGACGGCGCAAAGAAATGCCATTGCTTCTCCGGCGTCGGGTTTGCATATTTATAACACCGACACCAAACGCTTAGAATTTTTTGACGGAAGTAATTGGTCTTATTCGACCGCGAACAATATTGTCAGAGCAAAGAGCTCTCTATCGCAGTCCGGATCGGGTGTGCGTAGCTTCAATACTAAACCTTTTGACTCATTAAATGAGTTCAATCTGTCAACGGGCCGCTTCCAACCTGTGAGTGCGGGGAAATATCTCATCATTGCACGCCATGACGGGCAGGGCATGGCGGTGGGAGGTCACCTTTTTGCCCGAGTTGCAAAAAATGGCGTCCTGGGAGATTACAACTTCACGCGTTCCACTTCTTCTAGCAATGCTTACGTTGAAGTTGTGACTGTTCTCGATCTGAATGGAACCTCTGATTACGTCGAGATCAACTATGACATAAGCTCGGGCAATACTACGTCATCTGAATTTATCGCTTACCCATTAACGGCCGCCGGTGCTAGCTCTGCGGGAGCGGACAATTTAGGAAATCACACGTTAGCCCAAAATCTGGTGACTGGATCCAATTGGATTTCCAGTGATGGAGACAATGAAGGAATTAATATTTCCGCGAATGGAAATGTCGGGGTTGGGAAATCTTCGGCTACAGTAAAGCTGGACGTCTCGGGAAAAGTAAAAGCCGATGAGTTTTGTTTGGGTTCAACTTGTATCAACACTTGGCCCTCGGGCGGTGGTGGAATGATTGATACTGCGCAAATCAATGATGGAGCAGTCACTCAAGACAAGCTGGCGACGGTTTCGGGATTAACGGCTGGCACCTACGGCAGTTCCACGAGCATCCCAAGTATCACCGTCGATACAAAAGGCCGTATCACCGCAGTGACCACGAATACGGTGGCCGCGTTACCGGCAGCTTCAGGGGCTTCTGGAAAATTTTTAAAATCAAACGGAACTTCTTGGTCAGGTCAAGACATCCTTTTCAGCGATATCAAAAATTCTTCGGGCACCTCTGCGTTTAATATCGGGGCTTGCGGCGCTGATCAAACTGTCGCCTGGTCTTCTTTGACCGACTCCTTTACCTGTCAGGCCATTGGAAATCTGGCGGCAGAGAAAATTACCTCCGGAACATTAGATGCCGCTCGCTTGCCGAGTTCAGTGACCAATGCCCTTTGGACAGAGTCTAGTGGGAATGTTTATCGGACTAGCGGAAATGTAGGGATAGGTACTACGTCGCCGACTTCAAAGTTAACTGTTTCCGGAGTTATCGAATCCACTTCCGGCGGGTTCAAACTTCCCGATGGAACTATCATTAATGATATAACTGACCTTGGTGGAGCGACCACCTCCGCACTGTACCCAGGGTGGCCCGATGCGATCGTTTGCGTGCAGAATGTAGACACGGCTCCCAAGCAGCCTCGAATTTTTCATTTCGCTGGTAATTACTCCAACAGTGATAATAGACTTTATTATGAAATTCCAGGAGACGAGGTCAACAACCGTTATCTCATTTTCAATTCGGATAAAACCTGGAACAGCCACTTAAATGCGGGAGACTATGTCGAATGCCTTTCGAAAAATATCTCTGATTTTATTTCGGAAGGTAAAGGTAGATTTTTTGGTAATAATATCCGAGCATTCGCAGAAGATGCAGACCACGATACAAAAATCATGTTGGAAAAAAGCCCTGATGAAGATCGAATCCGCTTCGACACTGCTGGCGCGGAGCGAATGATCATCGACAACGCCGGAAACGTCGGTATAGGAACTTCGACACCTACAGCGAGTGCTCTTTTAGATTTGAGTTCCACGGCCAAAGGTTTTCTCCCACCACGCATGACGGACGCTCAGAAAAACGCGATCACGTCTCCGGCGACAGGATTACTTATTTATAACACCACATCTAATTCCATGAATGTGTTTAACGGAAGTACCTGGGGAGACATCGGTGGCGTCGGCGGAGCCAATAGTGTTGGGACCACTCAGCTGCAAAATAATTCGGTGACATTGGATAAGATTGATTTTTCTTCGACAAGTAAGGGCCTCGGTTTACCTTCAATGACCACCACCCAGATGAATGCGATCAGTTCGCCAACGGCAGGCATGATGGTGTTTAATACGACCACCGGAACCACGCATGTCTACACGGGCTCTTCGTGGAATGAAGTGGGTGCTAGCGGCGGATTCACTTTGGAATCTTGGCAGACTCCGACGTTGCAGAATGGTTGGGTGAATTATGAAAACGCATTTAACCCGGTAGGATACTATAAAGATCCTTTTGGAAGAGTCCACATTCGCGGGTTGGTTAAGTCCGGGACCTTAAGTGCTTGTATCTTTACTCTCCCAGTAGGTTACCGCCCGGCAAATCGAGAACTCTTTGATCAAATCATCAACGCGAATACTCAGGGCCGTATAGATGTCACGTCGGATGGGTGCGTACTTGCTTATAGCTCCTCTTCCACGTGGAGTGCGTTAGACGGAATTTCTTTTCAATCCGCCACGGGCGGCGCCTTTTCTGGCAACGCCAACCCATGGTCAGTGAATGGTCAGAATACTTCTTACACAAACGGCAATGTCGGTATTGGCACTACCGGCCCCACCGAGAAGTTGGAAGTCACCGGTAATATCAAAGTTGCGGGATCCGGAAATGGAATTAAGTTTCCTGATGGAAGTGTGCAAACGACGGCTTCAAGCACCGGGCCCACGTGGACAAGTTTGGGTCTAACCTCTTTGGGAACGGTCAGTGTTACGACCACAAGTGAACAGGCTTTTGATATTCCAGTTGCGGCCACTACCGCCAGAGAAGTTTTAATCTACATGAGATGCCGCACGGGAAATGCTGCTGTCAACGCGGGTGCTGATATCAGGATCTACACCAAAGAAGGTGCAGCTATTTATGATAATTATTTGTATGCCTATTCTTATGCGGGACAAACTAGCTGGTCATGGAACTCAAGTTCATTTTGGCTTCCGAAGACCAGTGATAACAAAGTTTATATCGCTTTTAATGCAAGTTTAGGATCTACCAATGCCACCTGCCATGCTTTTATAACTGGTTACAGATGATGAACAGGCTTGTAATACGGATATCGCAAAATTTCATGGGAGCTTTTTTAGGGGCGCTGCTCGCGTCCAACTTCGCGCAGGCCCAAGTTTCGGCGACGGGAGGTGGGTTTTTTAAAAATCCCGTTTCTTGCATCAGTACCACCATCAGCAATTGCAATTTGGTCACAACGCCAAGTGGTTCTAGCAGTGGAAGTTGTGTGAGCGGTTACACGGGCACCTGCAGTTACTCTTGTTTTCGTAAAACTTGGACGGCTTCTGCAAATTCTTGTGCACCTGCAAGTTGCACTCTTCCTTGGGGTGGAACTTTAGCCAATGGCAGTTCCGTGACGGCATATTCCTCAACGGCTCCGGTGGGGGCGGCGTGTTCTACGGTCAGCCAGACACGGACGTGTAGTACGGGAACACTTTCTGGAAGCTATACAAACTCCACATGTTCGTCGGGTTGTGCTGCTGGTACAACGAGTAATTGTAGCTATACTGCTGCGGCTCACAATGGAGCCTCTGGATCGTGCGTCAGCGGTTACACAGGCTCATGTTCTTATCGGTGTAACAACGGAACACGATCGGTCGTAAGCAACTCTTGTGCGGTGCCTACGGGGACTTGGGTCAACGGCGGCTCTTCGGGCGCGCAGTGTACGAACAATGTTGCTCCCTCGGGGACGTGTTCCCCCATTGGGAAGACTTGTTATATCCTTTACGGAAACTGTGGTGGGGGGCCTTGCATTTACAACTTCCGTTGCCAATAACGACGGAGTATTTAAATTTTTCACAAAATGTGAACGAAAAGATTCACAAACCGTGAACATAAAGTTTTCTTTGTTTTTAAGAAGACCTCGTAAACACCGATAAGACTCCTATGGCAAGGAGCGTGTTGGATGCCCGTATTTATCGTTTTTTTGATCCTTCTTTTTTTTCAACCAAGTCATTCTGCTCCGGTCACCCTAACATACCAAGGGCGTATCGTTCGCGCGGATGGAACTCCTTTAGAACATCAAAATATAAGTTTTTTATTTAAAATCACGGATCCCAGTGGACAATGTGTGATCTATCAAGAATACGTAACGGGCATAGACATGACGAACTCGAAGGGCGTCTTTGATGTCCCCATTGGTACGGGAAATGTTTCTTGGCCCACGGGGGGAAGTTTCTCTATCTTAGATTCGTTTAATAATAATTCGGTTTTTAGCTGTGGCAGTTGTTCAGGATACACGTGTGTAAGCAGCGGAGGCACTTATTCTGCGGTCAACACGGATTCCCGACTTTTAAGAGTTCAGTTTAATGATGGCCATAGTTGGAAGGCGATTTCTCCGGATAACGTGATTCGCACCGTGCCTTACGCGGCTTTTTCATTGGCGGCGCAAAAATTAGGAGACCATGGAGTCAATGCTTTCGTATTAAAAGATTCCGTCAACGGCAATGCCTCTTGTGACTCGGGAAGTTTTTTAACTTGGAATGCCACGACTAAATCCTTTGGTTGCGCCGGAGTCAGTGGAAGTGCGGGGGGGACGGTGACCGATGTGACCGTGGCTTCTCCTTTAGCGGTAAGCAATGGACAATCCACACCACATATCACGATCCAAGCGGCATCGAACTCTCAACATGGATATTTAACCTCGACGGATTGGACTACGTTTAATAATAAACTGGGTGCTTCGACGAGCTTTGGTGGAGACGTCAGTGGCACGGCTGCCAATATCAGTGTTGATAAAATTAAAAATACACCTCTTTCTTTTTCTTCCCTGGCAAATGGTCACATTCTTAAATATAGCGCCGGAAGCTGGGTCAATGGAGCGATCTCCGTTTCGGATATTTCGGATCTTAGTACAAATTTGGCGGGCAAACCGGACTATGCCCAATTTCCGACTTCTTGCACCGCCGCGCAAACAATGACCTTTGTTTCTCCAGTGGGTGGATTTACTTGTACAAATATCGCGATTCCCGCCTCTCAGGTCAGTGGAAATATTTCCGGTACGGCCGCGGGGTTTTCCGGTTCTTTAAGCGGTGACGTCACCGGAACACAATCTAGTACCACGGTGACCAAAATTCGCAATGTGAACGTAGCGACGACGACCCCCAACGCGGGAGATGTCTTAAGATACGACGCCGGCACCAGCAGTTGGGTTCCCGCAAGCTTACCCAGCGGAAGCGGTGGCGGAGTTAGTTCGGTCTCTGCAACTTCGCCGCTCAGTTCTTCTGGGGGTGATACTCCTTCGATTTCGCTGGCAGGTTTAAGCGGCCTTGGAACAAGCCATCAACTCTTAGGAATGAACAACGGGGCTTCAGGTTACGAGTATAAAACCCTTAACGGCACAACTCAGCAAGTGATCGTGTCTCACGCCGCCGGGTCTATCACGCTTTCGACTCCGCAAAACATTCATACGGCGGCCACCCCGACATTTGCGGGCATGACGCTGTCTTCTTTAAGCGCGGCAGGTATAAGAGTCGTTGCCTCTGACAGCGCCGGGGCCCTGACAGGTTTAGCGAGCGCAAATAATGCGATATTAACAACAAATGGGTCTGGCGTCCCTGGTTTCCAAGCGATTTCCGGTGATATTTTTAATCAGTACGTCCTGCAGGCGGGGCGCACGGGTGGACAGACTATTTATGGCGGAACGGCGGCCAGTGAGACGCTGACAATTAATTCCACCAGCAATTCAACTCGTGGCTATGTGCTGGTGAATCCCAATGGCGGTCATGTCGGGATCGGAACAACGACGCCTGTGAGCAGATTGCAAGTCAACGGCGATATCACCAATGCAGGCTCGGTCAATAACACGTCGGTGAATGTTAATTTCTCTAGCGGAAATCTGCAACACACGGCTTTGAACTGTCAGTCGTTTGTGCTTAATAATATGAAAGACGGAGGAGCTTACACTTTTGCGGTTAAGGGCACTTCGGTCGCCACATGTTCTTTTACGGCTTACAGTGGTCTTGGGACGGGGGCACTGACGGTGCATATGCCGATAGATCATGGCGCGACAACCTCTGCAAAACACACGTTGTATAACTTTTTAGTACTGGGTTCTGACGTGTATGTTTCTTGGAGTCCGGGATTGTGAGCGCTTTAAGAAGTTTGGTGGGAGTCTTCTTGGTGGCGCTACTGACATCTCCGTCCGCGCTGGCTCAAGTATCCGCAATGGGAAGTAGTTTTTTTAAAAATCCCGCTTCTTGCAACAGCACCACCATCAGCAATTGCAGTTTATCTCAATCTCGAAGTGGAGCCACCAGCGGAACTTGTGTGAGTGGTTATACGGGGGCCTGCAGTTATTCGTGTTTCCGTAAAACCTGGATGGCCTCTGACAACTCTTGTTCACCTGCAAGTTGTAATCTGCCTTGGGGTGGAACTTTAGCGCATGGTGGTTCAGTGACAGCGTATTCGTCCACGGCGCCCGTGGGGGCGGCATGTTCGACGGTCAGTCAAACAAGGACGTGCAATACGGGAACGCTTTCTGGGACTTATGCCAATGGCAGTTGTTCTTCGGGGTGTGCGGCGGGTGCCACGAGTAATTGTAACTATTCAGCCTCTGCTCACAACGGCGCTTCAGGGACTTGTGCCAGTGGTTATTCCGGATCTTGCTCTTATCGTTGTAACAATGGAACCCGATCGGTGGTGAGTAACTCTTGCGCGCGCCAGTTAAGATGGACGCAAATTTCAGGTCGTCCCAGCTCTGCCCCCGGTTGTCCCTCCGCTGCTCCGAGCGGTGGTACCTGTTACCCTGAGGGCGCTATATGTGTCTATTTTAGTAACTTTTATTATCGCTGCCAGTAAAGGTCGGTCCGCTTATTCCCGCACCGACAAAGGAACGAATTGCACTGACAATTGGTAAACGTGCTCTTCAGGGCCTTGAGAAAGCTCTACCGCAATCGCTTTTAGAAACTGCGAAATCTGCTGTTTAGCCCAGGTGACTTTGTCTTCGGGGACGGTCAAGGTCATCGAGTTGACGAGGCGGTGTTCAGCCTGGCCTTCGTCTGATTGCGTTTCTAAAATCTCTAGAGATTTTTTAAGAGCACTTTTGTGATAACTCAAAATATCGGCACGGTTGGCTTTGGATTGAAAAGAATTATAATTGGCCGACTTAATAAGCTTGCCGTCCTTCCATTCAAGCAATCCATCCTGAAGCATTTCTTCGATGGCTTCAGTGGCGACATCCAGGTCAAGGTTTAATTTTTTTGCAAAATACGCCGGTGTGCCATCGCAGTCGGCCAGGTACGTGGCATCTAAGATCGCAAGATAATGCCAGTCTTGCAAAACCCAAAAGTTTTGTTTGGGTTGGGCATTCCAATCAACGGGTGTTGAGATTGTCAGGGGTGCCTTCACGTCAGGAAGGTGCAGGGGGCCCGTGGAAGCACGCACCTTTTTTTTGTTCATGATAAGCTTTACCAGTTCGTCGTACTGATCATTGTCTAAATCAAGAACGTTCGAAAAATCTTCGATCATTTCAAGGGTCAGCGAGCGCTTTCCGTTCATGATCTGTGAAATCAAGGAAACGCTGGTATCCATTTTTTTGGCGATCAAACGGAAAGAAAAGAATTTGTTTTCTTTTTTTCTGCGAGCAAAGGCCTCACGCAAAATTCCAGAAATCATGTCATTACTATTTGGCGTCATGGATAAGTCCTAAATGATCATTCACGAAAGAGGCGATAGTGAGCAGATCTGCAGTGGGAATTGCAGGCAGTAAATTGCGATCTTCAGGGACGATGACCAAAACATCACCTAACGATCGAAGGGGTTGTCGCTTCTTTACAAATTGGATCTCTGAATTTGAGCTGCCAAACTCGAAACTCATTTGGAAAAAGGCTTTTGAATAAAGGCGCTTTATCGTTTCGTCGAAATCCAAGCTCCACAGAAGAACTAAAATATCATGTTTATAGCGAAGGCTGCGAATGTCCCCGGCACCACCGACGAAGTTGACTCCGCCATAGTTTAAAAACGAATCCGGGCCGGGAATGACAAAGGCTTGACGATCAAAGGCGCGATTGATTTCTGAAAGAGTTATGTATTTTGATTGGTCCGATGAAACCTTGCCAGGGGCTTTGAGTGAAGCATTGGTATACAGAAACAATCCCAGGCTGATGTCATAGTCTGAATCATTGTATCCCAGTGCGCCCAAGATTTCATGAAGGGCTAATACGGAAATAAGATCCGTGTCGACCGGCGAATAAAGGTTGATGAAGACGGTCTTTGTGGAAGGAGAATAAAAAGCGGTGTGGCGGTAGGCGCCTTCGGGCTTTACGAAATTTTCTAAGGCGACGTATTTTATTTCTGAAGCACGCTGGATCAACGTATCTAGGGATACCGGGTTTTCAGTGCCCAGGTAAGAAACTCCGGCTTTTTGCGCTCTTTTAAGAAGATGGAGGGCTGAGTTCTGATAGTGTTCGGCAATGATAAACGTAATGTAGGGCTGTTGGGGGGTGGGCGCATTTTGAGCGAGGACAATTCCGGGAAAGGCTATGAGCCCCATTAAAAGTACTAACACCCGCTGTCCCAGATTTCTTAGTGTTCGGTTCATCTTTGCGCCTCTCTCAGAGGAGCTGCATATCATGCCCCACCTCAGAAAAGCATATCCAATTCTTAATCTTTAAAAAAATTATTAACATTTTGTGAACATAGGGAGCTGCCCGGGAGCCCCTTGGAGCTAAAAAATTTGATCCAGCAGTTCCTCAAGCTGACGGACATAGGCGAGGCTCTGTTTATTCGCAAAAGCCACGTTAGACCGGCCCGCCAGGGCCGTCGCGATAAAGCTGCCATGAGTGAAATCAATTAGGATGTCTAACCACATCTGTTTTCTTTTGGGGGAAAGTTGTGTGGCCTCTAAGAGTTCGCGTAAAAACCCCGTGATGCGTTTTGCCTCAGCCGAAAAAGCCTCGGGTGTTAAAAAGACGGTGATGGTCAGATTTGGATGTTTAAGTCCTATTTTGTAATAGCTTGTCAGCAGGTGTTTTATTTTCGCTTTTGCATCACCTTGAGCAGATTCAAAATCCCTAACAACCTCGCTATAAACGGCGTCGGACAACTCCCTCATAAGGGCGTCTCGGCTGGAGAAGTAATGATAGATCGCCATCGGGGTGATTTTAAGGCGGGTGGCCAGGGCCCGCATTGAAAATCCTTGGGGCCCGGTGTGCTCTAGCATTTCTAGCGCCATCGCCAGGATCACATCCAGGCTGATGCCGTGATCTGTTTTAGGGCGCCCTCTTTTTGTTGTCATGGGATCACTTGGTATTTTGATTGAACCAGGCCTGATGGAAAGGCTTTGGTATGAAGATGTTTCAGCGAGACGTCTTTAGCCAAAGAACTAAAAAGCGGCTTTCCTTCGCCAATAAGCACAGGTGCGGTGGTGATCACTAGATCTGCAATCAAATTCTCTTTAAGAAAGGATTGAATAGTTTGCCCCCCATCCACATAGACACGTTTCCATCCTTTTTTTTCTAAGTGCGACATTATGTCTTTGGGAGAATGTCTTAAAACTTGAACTTTGTCTTTGAGAGGTTGGGGGACGTCATTGTCGGTAAGTGTTGTCGATAGAACGACCACGGGAACATTGTAGTACCACTTATCAAAAGTCAGCGCTTTTTCAAACGTTCCGCGGCCCATGACAATTCCGTCGATGTCTTTAATAAAGTCATTATAACCATGGTCCTCATTCGGATCATCCCGAGTTAGGAGCCATTCAATGTCGCCATTTTCCCGCGCGATAAAACCGTCAAGACTTGTCGCGATGAATACGTGTCCGGTGATCATGGAACCCCCTAATTAATATACAGTGTATAATTAATTGGGAGGTGTCAAGGATGGTGAGGGGAATCTACTGGATCGGAATTGACCCTGCTTGCCTTGGTTAATCAGCTCGTTCGTAAGAACAAGGCATTCAGATCTATGGGTTAGGACATTCTGCCGTTCGACGACAAGGCTAAGAAAAGGTCTGAGATGAGAAGAGCAAGTTTCTTGTTGCTAGACCATATAAATCGGAATGGCCATGTTACTCACAGCTACAAGTCGAAGATGCTCCGGGATTGCTGACCAAGCGCCATTAACTTGGGGCAAGGTCTCGACCTATATTCTCTGATCGGATTCTTGCTCTTGCTTGGCGTTGCTACGAAGAACTCGATTTTGATTGTCTATACTGTTGCGGAGAGGCTTCGTGAAATCGAAGCACCAGATTTTCTAACCTTTATCAATGTCGTCGTCGAGGCAGGCGTGCGCCGACTACGTCCGATCATCATGACGAGCATGGGGCCTGCCCGCTTACGGTACGTATCGAATTTTTCGAGGCGGCGGGTGGGCGGTCGTTAACAGGGGTAATTATTTCACTGAGCTTTCCCGCCTCATAGCTTCATTTTTAAGATGGGAAAAGGCCTCCCTTGATCATCTTTTTCAGAACGGTCAATAACCGCAAATCCCATTTTTTTATAAAAGGCAATCGCCTGGGGATTTTGTTCGTTAACGTCTACATAGAGTTCTTTAAATTGAGACTTTGCATGGGAGACAAGGAAAGCTCCAGCACCTTTCCGAAAGTGGGTAGGGGAGATGAATAGAGAATCTATTTTATTGCCTGTCATTCCCATAAACCCCAAAATGTTCTTCTCTTCATCTATAGCTAATAGCAAATGCGCATGGAGAACGTAATCTTTAACTTCTCTGCCGATTTCTTCAATTTGCCCGTGGGTAAGAAAAGAGTGAGTAGCATTTACGGAATGATGCCATATTGAATAAAGTGCATCTGCATCTTCATAGGTGTTATGGCGAATTGATAGGATAGACATAAGCTAATAGTTCCAGATTTTAGTAAGGGTGAAAAGGAGTTTAAGAAAGTAAAAGTATTGTTCAAATCAACTGTTGGGGAGTCCTTAATGAGTGGCGCTAGGTATTTTTTTGGTTTCCAGAGATCCCTGGATTTTCGTTAAAACCTTTTTGAACAGATCGAACTCGCTTTGCTCTAGACCTTTGAGAAAGCCCCTGTCAGCTTTTTGAACGACAGAGTTAAGAGAGTTGTGGAGCTTCTTTCCTTCTTTAGACAAGGTTAGGTGTTTAATTCTTTGATCTTCCGTATCATGCTCGGTCTTTACGTAGCCCTTCTCAATCCATTGCGATACCAATCGAGATATTGTGGTCTTATCTTTGCCAAGGACATGGGCTAGATCTCTGTGGGACATTGATCCATTTTCTACTAAAGGTAAAAGATTCATCCAGTCTTCAAAAGACAATGGAGATTGTGAAGCTTCAAACTCGGCAATTAAATATCGCTTCATGCTCAGCATGGTTCGGCTCATTTGGATACCGATAAGGGAATCTAAAATCTTTTTAGGCATGGAACCTCTTTTAAAAAGAGTTATATCAAAAATAGTTGCGTGATGCAACTAAATAGTTGTATCATACAACTAGTGGAGCTTGCAATGAATTCGTTAAAAAAATTTAAGGCCGGTGCTTTTGACCTGTCTTTTATAGATAATCAAAATGCCGGAAAACCTGTGTGTTTAGTGATAGGAAGCGCCCTTTTTTATAGCCGCTCCTTCAATGAAAAGTTTGAAGAATCTTACAGAATGATCTATCTGGATCATCGTGGGTTTGGTTCTGTGACTGGCGAAATCTCTGCCGACGACTACCGATTGAAAGTCATCCTGCAGGATATAGAAAATTTTAGGCTAGCAAATAACCTCGGAAAAATCTGTATAATGGGTCATTCTGCCCATGGATATATGGCACTAAGCTATGCTCACAAGTTTCAGAATTGGGTTTCATCTGTGTGTATTGTTGCTATGGGCCCAAGTCACGGCATTCACATGTCTGATGCGGAGGAGTTATGGAAAGAGACAGCTGCACCTGGACGGAAACGGAGTTTTGAAATGGATATGGCAAAATTGGAAAATGAGATGCGCGTTAAAATGCCAAACCAGTTTGTATTATTTTGCAAAGCTATGCGAGCTAAGAGTTGGGTGGATTTCGATAAAGACATTTCCCATCTGTGGGAAGGTGTTGAGGCTTTTATGCCAGCTTTAGATTATCTATATGGTGAAGTTTTCCGAGATATAAGGGTGGAAGAACTGATTAAAGATTTGGATAAGCCTGTTTTAATGGTATTGGGAAAAATGGACTATCAGGTGGCACCTCACTGGACTTGGAATTCTCTCAAAGGAATGTTTAAGCAGCTCACTTTTAGAGTGTTCGAAAACAGTAGCCATAACCCCCAAGTGGAGGAGAGCAGTCTTTTCTTTTCTGAATTTCAAAGCTGGTTTTCTATGTACGGCTTGAATGAAATTGAATAGGTTGGGTTGTTCCCAGTTAATGGTGGAATGCCACTCCGCAGAACCGCATCGGTGGTGAACTGTCATACCCCACAAACACAAAAACCACCTTGCGGTGGTTTAAATGGATGGGGTAGCAGGACTCGAACCTGCGAATGACAGAATCAAAATCTGTTGTCTTACCAACTTGACGATACCCCAGTGATAATGACTTATCGAAAAGCTAAATTACGGATTTTCGGCCTCATTGGCAAGAAGAGATTTTGTGCGTTAGCTGCTTTGAGTGCCGCTGACAGCGGTTTTCGAAAAAAAATCGAAATGGGGCTGGTGAAGATATTCTATCTACATCTTAAGTGCCTAAAATTACGACATAAATCACCAAAAAATGACAAAAAGTAACGAATATTGAGACTTTTTTACTAAAATTATGCGGATTAATTAACTCAATGCGTCTATCCTCCTGCTGCATTCGACCTATGAACCTGGAGATAGAAAATGAAATGGTATTCAAATTGCTCTACTCACTCCGAATCAGGAGTTCACTCTATGAAGTCTTTTATTTTGAGTTTGGCCTTACTTTCAAGCCTGACAGCGCCGCTTTTTGCGCACGCGAATGATCTCTCGACAGAGGAAAAGGCCCAGTTGCGTGAACTTCAAGAACGCGCCCAAGCCTGGGGACAAGATAAGGCGGAAATCCGCGAAAGACTTTTACAGCGCCAAGGGGGCTCGGATGCGGGCGGAGGCAACTTCGTCGGGGATGAGCTTTTTGATGATTATGAAAATAAGGGCAGTGAAAAAATCTCGGTCGCAGAACTTTCGGCGGCGGCGGATATTTACTTAAAACCGCTTGAAGCTAAAATGCCATCATTCGCTAAAATGTTGCGCAAAGGAATCAAAGGTACGACCTGGTATTTGGAGCCAAAAGAAATGGCGCAAACCGGGGCCTGCTTAAATCAAACAACACTTTCCGTAAACCGTGTGGTGCGCGCTTGCCAGTCCAAACTTGCGGTGCGCATTGATAAAGAGTTTATTAAAGCCAACCAAAAATCTTTCCCAGCTTTAGTGATTCATGAACTGTTGGTGTATCAAATGATTCACCGGACCAGTGATCCCCACGATGTGAACGAAGAAAACTATCATCCAGATCGCATCAATGATGAGGGCGTTCGCGAAGTCAGTCGCGCTATCCGCAATCCTGATATCACGGAAAGCGAATTGCAAACCGCTGTGAAGCGCGCGGGCTTTGGATCATTCCGTACAAGCTCTGATATTCGTCACGTGAATGCGTTGTTTGCTAAATACGAAGCCGCTTTAGCGCAAAGAACCAAGAAATTCTGTGCTAACCCCAGAGCGGGTCAAGACGACAAAAAACTCGAAGACGCCGTCAACAATGCTAAGTGGGCTTTGCCTCAAGAAGAGGAAGATTTCGAGCGAAGAATAGAGATTGTTAGAAAAAACGACCTTAAGACCCGCGCATGCTGGGATAAAGCTTTAGGACGCCGAACTCGATAAACTATTTCTGTACCCGGAAGAAGTCGATATTCAAACATGCGACTTCTTCTGCCGGGGAGTCCCGCACGATGCCGGAAAACTTCTTAAGCCATTCGGCAAGTTCTTCACGTAAAAGCAAAAAATCTTTTTCGGAAATTGAAAACGGGGACGTGAACATCAACTCGTCCTCGCTAATATTCTCACTTTGCTGCAAAGCTTTGATGCGCCAGTTGGCATGATGTTTAGATAAAAAGGGCGAGCCTTTTTCTAAGAAAGTTTGCTGCGTGCCCAGGCGATAAAGATTTTTTTCTAAAATCAGTAAACCGCTAGAGACCAGAAATTCTAAAACCTCGATCAGTTTTTTTCGAGGGATGTCGAAATTTTCTTGTAGGGCTTCTAGCGAAACGCCTTTGTCATTGGTCGAAGCAAAAAGCCGGACGGCGGAATAAATCCAGCTTGAATAAAAGACGGCCTTTTCTTGGTCGCTCAATTTTTTGTCATGCTTCAGGCGTTTTGAAAGATTTAAAGAATCCTCGCGAAGTTTGGAAAGCTTTTGTTTAAGATGTTTTTTTAAGTTTTGAGTTCCCGCGCGATCCCATTGCACCAGCAAACAGAAATAGTCCGTTTCCATTTCAGTCAGCTGTAAATAATCAGCTAAATCAAAAGCTTGTTCTTGGGATAAGTGTCTAGAGCCATTCATCACTAAGCTCATGTAGGTAGAATGAACACCGATGTGCTTGGCGATTTTGCCGACCTCGCCGCGACCGCGATTGGGAAGTTTCGCAATTTTTTCTTGCAAGTAAACTCGGATGTCGTCGTACATGAAGATGTTCATATAAAACATCATAGGACGATAAAAAAAGCCCGTCATTACCGAAGTAATCACGGGCAAACATTCCACGGGGTTCAAGCCGCGCTTTTGGTACTTCCTCTCCACATTCAAAGGAAATACTTGGCGAGTGAGCAGGGAGCTCCACTTCCACGAGGGAAGTCGTCTGAACCTGTTAGTAATCATCTCCGCCATGGTCGCTGTTAGGCGCCTTTTGGCGTTTCAGATTTACCAGGGTTGCACCCATGGATTTTAATTCGTTTTCGTAAGCCTCAAAAACCAGGTCTTCAATCATCGCGCGCGTCTCTTGGTTGAGAGGATGCGCGATATCTCGGAACTGTCCGTCTTTGCGTTTTTTGCTAGGCATGGCGACGAAAAGGCCGCTGGTACCTTGGATAACCTTTAAGTCTCGAACCACAAAGCAATTATCTAATGTGATTGAAACATAGGCTTTCAGGCGATCTTCATTGACCGGAAAAACTTTGACCTCGGTGACTTTCATCTTTGCCCTTTCTTAGTTGCCATTCTTGCTGCGAACTATGGAGCCATACTATGGTCCTAACAACTTCTCGGCGAACAGGACAAAAACTAAAGACCTAGGTCTGGTTTTTTCGAGACACTGACCGAAAACCCCAAAAAACCGCCTCTTTTTAAGACGGTGCTTATTTATATAGCAGTAGGTGGCGCGTCAGCTAGCGCCCCCGCATCAAAAGCGGGGAGCCGTCAGAATAGGTTTTTAAGAAATGAAATCTTAAAGATTGATGATTTGGATTCGGGTGTTGCGCGCAATACGCAAAGTGTTGCCGGATTTTTTAAGATGTTTCAAAACATCTTTGCTGTTTTCAACCGGGCGTTTGTTCACATCTAAGATAACATCTCCGACGCGTAGGCCCGCTTTGCTTGCAAAGCCACCGCGAGCCGTTTCAATGACCACGGGCTGATTCATATCATCGGGAAAGCCCCAGTCTTTGCGCAAATCGGCGTTAGGATCAACAATCGTGAATCCTAAATCAAACGGAGCTTTTTGTCCGGAGTAAGTTTTCTTAGCCACCGGAGCGATCTTTTTATCCTCGGTGCGTTCAGCGATAGTCCAATTCATTGAGACTGATTTATTATTGCGCAGAACAACGGCCTTAGCCGGTTTGCCAATCGGTGCATCGGCCACCGCATCCATCAGGTCTAACGAATTACGAATGGTTTTACCGTTAAATTCCGTCACGATATCGTAAACCTTTGCGCCGCCTTTGTAAGCCGGGCCTTTAGGATCCATGTTTGTAATCACAGCGCCCTTCACATCGCCCATCCCCAGGTATTCCGCCGCTTCCGGATCAAGATCCCCAAGAACCGCACCGATATAACCACGAGCAATACGACCCTTAGATTCCAGGATAGGTAAAATGGCTTTCACTTCATCAATCGGAATCGCAAAGCCGATACCTTGCGCACGCGCATCAATGGCCGAGTTGACACCGATCACTTGTCCTTTGGTGTTAACTAACGGACCGCCGGAGTTTCCGGGATTGATCGAAGCATCAGTTTGTAACAAAGGAATTTTATTAATCTCGGTGATGTTGCGACTTTTAGAGGAAATAATTCCCTTACTCATCGAGTGACCGTGACCAAAGGGATTACCGAAAGCCGCCACCCAGTCGCCGACCTCAAGGCTTGCTGATGACCCAAGTACGGCCACCGGCAGTTTGCTTTTCGGTGTAATTTTAATAAGCGCAATGTCCGTGCGCTCGTCGCTACCGACAAGTGTTGCTTCATAAGCGTCTTTGGAATCTTCGCTTAATTGCACGTTGATTTGGTCAGCCCCCGCGATCACGTGGTTGTTGGTGATAATCAAGCCATCTTCACGAATGATGAAGCCCGTGCCTAGACCCACTTGCTGAGGACGCTGTTGTTGTTGTGGCATTTGTTGACCTTGAGGTCCCATGCGCAAGCCATACAGTTGTTCCAGCATATCCAACATCGGATCCCGCATCCCGCGCACATTTTTCGGAATAGCCGAAGTGGAAATATTCACCACCGCCGGGTTGATGGCCTTTGCCAGTTCAACAAATAAATTTGCCGGCAACGGGGCTGACAGATTCATCTTTGGGGGATCTTGAGGTAACGGTTTTGTCTGTCCAAAAGAAAAAGGTGCCGCAAGCACCAATGACATCGTTAAGCACAACATCTTTTTCATAAACTTGAATCTCCTTAATAGGCCTTAAACAGAAACGAACTTCATTTGTAAATCGCTAATTAAGTTTTCCAAAAATTTGCCTTCATCGCTAGACAAGTTTCCTTTGGTCTTGTCCTGCAAGACTACTAAGAGGTCGATATTGAATCTGGCAAGTTCCTTATCTTTAGAAACTTTCCCGGACTGAGGATCGGGCGCCAGACCCATTGCCATAATGGCACTAGACGCGATGGACATAATTAAAACAGAAAACGAGGCTTCCATTTTTTCTTGCATAAAATTCTCCTACTTCGTCCGTCTTAGATCGGATAATAACCCATCAACTTTTGAATGCGATTTTCAATAGAGGGATGAGATTTTAAAAATAAATTCTTTTGCTGGAATCCTTCGGGATTCACCATAAATAAATGACTGGTGCAGGCGGGGATTTCTAAAGGCATGGTTTGGGCTAAACCTTCCATGCGCCATAAAACCTCACCCAGTAGCAAGCGGCTTTCTAAAAGATCCGCGGCCATCAAATCATTTTCAAAAAAAGACTTTTCACCCACCACGGTTTTAATAATCACCCACCCCACCGGTGAAAGCATCGGCATAAAAAGTTTTAATTTGTACGGCATGAAAGAATCAAAAAACTGACCCATACCGACAACGGAATTTCCAATCGTGCTGCTGACACTAAAGGCAAAAGTATCAAGTCGTCGGATATGACAAAGTTGATGGGCGACGACGGCTTCAAGCTCTTCATTATTTAAAGACTTTAAAAGCCCGGCCGTGAATCCCAACGATCCGCGCTTCCAAGAATGTCCCACGCAAAACGCATTCACGGCCGCATGCGGGGTCACGTAAACGGCGGGAGTGGGCATGTTTAATTTTTCTGAAAGACGCTGAACTTTTTCAAGCAAGCCCCAAGAATCTTGTCCCTTCACGCGACGAGCATCTAATTTTGCAAGCACGCGGCTTTCTCCATAAAAGAAAACGAAGAAATTTAATGCAAGTGCTAGAAGGAAGCCAACGAAAAGCCCCAGTCTTTCGCCCAACTGATAACCTAAAATTAGCAGGGCAAAGGAGCTTGAAAGAATGAAAATCCAGACCTTGGTATTGTTGTTAAGCATGCTAAAAATGTCCCACTTTCTTGGGCCCTTGGCAAGGGTAGAGGAAGCAGCGCTTAAGAAAGTCTAAGCTTGCGAGTTCCCTAGGAAAACAGTGAAATAGGAGGGGATCTGCCTTGAGGAGGATGTACTGTGAGCGAAGTCGATATCATGGCCCTAAACGCCGCCATTAAACAAGAGTCGCAATTCATCGACAAGATGATGACCGAAATCAATAAAGTTGTCGTCGGACAAAAAGAAATGGTGGAAGGCATCATGATGGGTTTGCTGACAGGCGGACACATCCTGGTGGAAGGTGTTCCGGGTTTAGCAAAGACCTTAACGATCGCGTCGGTTTCAAAATCGATCTCGCTTGATTTTCAACGCATCCAGTTCACGCCCGATCTTCTGCCGACAGATTTGATCGGTACGATGATCTTTAATCCGAAATCAGGAGAGTTTGCTCCGCGCAAGGGACCGATCTTTACAAATATCGTTCTGGCCGATGAGATCAATCGTGCGCCGGCAAAAGTACAATCGGCTCTTTTAGAAGCCATGGCCGAAAAACAAGTCACCATTGGTGATGAATCTCATAAATTGGCGAATCCCTTCTTGGTACTTGCAACTCAAAATCCGCTAGAGCAAGAAGGAACTTATCCTCTTCCGGAAGCTCAAATGGACCGCTTTATGTTTAAGATCAACGTGTCTTACCCAGGAAAGGGTGAAGAGCTAGAGATCTTAAACCGCATGGGTTCAAACGAAAAACCACAAATTCAACCCGTGATTTCGCAAGAAGATTTGCTGCGCGCTTCGGCTCGTGCCGATCAAATCTATGTGGATAATAAAATTAAAAACTACATCGTGGAAATCATCATGGCTTCACGCAAGCCCGCGGAATACGGTCTGAGTCGCTTAGCTAATTTGATTAACGTGGGCGGATCACCGCGCGCGACCATCAGTTTGTTCCGTGCCGCGAAAGCCCACGCATTCTTGCGCGGTCGTGGTTATGTGACCGCCGAAGACGTGAAAGCGATTGCTTACCACGTGCTTCGTCATCGTTTGATTCTGACTTATGAAGCGGAAGCTGAAAATATCAAAACTGATGACATCATCAAAGAAGTTCTAACCCAAGTCGAGGTTCCCTAGTGAGTTTGCCTCCTGAGGTCTTAAAAAAAGTAAAACTTTTAGAGATTAGCACCCGACGCCTGGTGAATAATCTCTTTGCGGGTGAATACCACACCGCCTTTAAGGGCCAGGGGATGACTTTTGCTGATTTCCGCGAATACGTGCCGGGGGATGACATCCGCAGTATTTCTTGGCCGCTGACCGCGCGCACCGGAAAACCTTATATCAAAACTTTCGAAGAAGAGCGCGAGCTGACCTTGATCCTCGCGGTGGACGTCAGTGGCTCCAGTGACTTTGGCACCGGGCCTTACTTTAAGGGTGAGGTTATGACTCATATGGCGGCGTTATTGGCGTTTTCGGCGGTGAAAAATAATGACCAAGTAGGCTTGTTATTGTTCAGCGATCAAGTGGAACATTTTGTTCCCCCGAAAAAAGGCCGCGGTCACGTGAATCGTCTGTTGCGGGATTTATTTTATTATAAACCCAAAAGTCATCGCACCAAACTTTCCCAAGGTTTTAGTTACCTGCAGGGGGTTTTAAAAAAACGCGCGACCGTTTTTGTATTTAGCGATTTTATGGATCACAGCTTTGATCAAAGTTTGCGCCTTTTGGGGCGCAAGCATGACGTGGTCGCTTGTGTGGTGAATGACGCCGCAGAATATTCCTTGCCTGATATGGGCGTGATTGAAGTGCAAGATGCGGAAACCGGAGAGATCGTCACCGTGGATACGTCCTCCGCTGATTTTAGAAAACGATACGAAGATGAAGTTTTAAAGCGTAAAGACCAAAGAGATAAATTATTAAGACTTTCCCAAGTTGAACGTGTGGATGTGAAATCCAGCGAAGACTATGTCAATCCTTTGGTGGCTTTTTTTAAGAAGAGAAAATAATGGCAGCGGTTCAATGTAAAATGGAAATCCCCGCAGTCCAAGGGCTGCAAGAAAATACGCTCACGGTGGGCCGCGAGTTTATTTTAGCCTGTGAAGGGGAATTTTCGCGCGATTTACAAACCGATAAAGTGCAACTGATCATTCCGCCCGAATTTAAATACAATATTCACCTTTTAGGTTTTGAATTCCGCAACCCCACCACCGCCGATATTAAAGTGACCGGTTATCGTGCGGGCGATTTTAAAATTCCTGATTTAAAAATCACCGATGGCTCTCAAACTATCTCCTTGGGTGAAATTGCTTATAAAATTGAAAGCGTTTTGCCGCCCCAGCAGCCTGGCGAACAACAAGCCAAACAAGAACCTTACGGCGCCATAGGTCCGGCAAAACTTCCGGTGCCGATGTTGTACTGGGCGATCTTAGCGGGAGTTATTGGTTTAGTGCTTTTAATGATCTTAGGGCGCATTTACCGCGTGGTTCAGCGTCGTTCGATGTTAGAGCGCTTGCGCGAACATGACTCGGCCATGACGCCGCTTTCGCAATTTCATCAAGACTTACGACGCTTGCAGCGAAAAAACCCGGTTTATTTTGGCGTGCCCGCAACAGCGGAAGACGTGCAAGCCGCTTTTGAGTCTTTACACCGCTCTTTTTTATTATTTTTAACTCGTCAGTACCGCGTTCCGGCCTTTGAGTGGGGCGAGCGTTTCGTTTTGCGTGATCTTAAAAAATACCATTCCCGCTTATTTGCAGAATTTGGCGCGGACATTAAAAAACTGTACCGCGAATATTCTCACGGGGCGAAAGACAAAACGAAGTTATCCGAAACGGATATTTTAAACCTCACCGCGCGCACCCGCACTTTGGTGGAAAAAATGGAGGCCTTTAAATGACCTACCATTCTTCCTGGGCCTTTTTATTTTTGATTCCGCTGGCATTGGTCTTGATGTGGATCTTTTGGCAACGAAAAAAGAAAGTGCCCACCCTGCAGTTTGGTTCGGTGGAACTTCTTAAAGGCGTAACACCCACATTGCGCACACGTTTAATGCATTTGCCTATATTCCTGAAAGCCTTGGCCCTTGTTTTAGCCATTATGGCTTTAGCGCGCCCGCAAACGATGAACACCAAGGTTCGAAAAAATGTGGAAGGGATTGATATCGTTATCTGCTTAGACGTTTCGGACAGTATGTTGATTGAAGACATGAAACCGCTAAATCGTCTGGAAGCCGCCAAAGAAACGATTAAAAAGTTTATCAGCGCACGTTCTTCAGATCGCATCGGCCTGGTGGTTTTTGCCGGGGAGTCATTCACCATGGTTCCACCGACACTGGATTATCAAGTCATCTTACAGCGCGTAGATGAAATCACCAGTGCTTCCAGTGCTAAAATTAAAGATGGCACCGCTTTGGGTGTTGCGATGGCTAATGCTGCCGGACGATTAAAAGATTCCCAAGCAAAAAGCCGGGTCATGATCTTTATGACGGACGGGGAAAATAACTCTGGAACCATTGATCCCGAAACAGGCCTAGAAATCGCCAAAGGTTATGGCATCAAAGTTTATTCGATTGGTATCGGTAAAGATGGTCCGACACGCATTCCGGTTTACACGCGCGATATTTTTGGTCAGAAGGTAAAGACTTACCAACCCTTTGAAAGCACCGTGAACGAAGACTTGCTGCAAAGAATGGCGAAAGAAACCGGTGGTAAATATTATCGCGCGGAAAATGGGGATGCGCTTAAAAAAGTATTTAACGACATCGACAATTTAGAAAAAACAAAAATTGATGTGAATAAATTTACCAATTACACGGAAGAATATCCGCCTTATTTAGTCATGGCGTTAGTACTTTATTTTGCCGGTCTTTTCTTGGGCCGTTCCTGGTTAAGGAGGGTGCCGTAATGTTTCGCTTTGAAAACATCGCTGCCTTTCAATATCTGTGGCTGATCCCGGCGATCCTCGTGATGGGTTATTTTTTCGAACGTCGCGCGCGCAAAAAAATGGAAACGGCCATTGGCAGTCGCTTGTATCCATTTCTTTCAAGCTCGGTTTCAAGCAAGAAACGCCGACTTAAAACTTTCTTACAAGTTTTAACGGTTTTATTTTTTGTGATCGCCCTGGCACGCCCTCAAATGGGTGAAAGCCAACAGCAAGTCAAAAGCGAAGGCGTGGAAATCATCTTTGCCGTCGACGTGTCAGAAAGTATGATGGCCGAAGACGTAAAACCATCACGCTTAGCCCAAGCCAAGGCGGAGCTCAGTCGCTTGGTGGATTTAATGCCGGGAAATAAAGTGGGTGTTATGGCCTTTGCCGGATCAGCCGCTTTACTTTCTCCGTTAACCAATGATCCTGGCGCGATCAAAATGTATCTGGAATCTTTAGAGCCTGGTTCCGTTTCCACCCAAGGGACAAACTTCACGCAAGCTCTGCAAGTCGCTAAAGATGCTTTTGAACGCGGGGGAGCTGCTACTGATGACGTGGTTAAAGTCACCCGCGTGATTTTATTTGCCTCTGATGGCGAAGACCATGAACCGGGGGCTTTAGAGGCCGCAAAAAAAATGACGGATGATGGGATTCGAATTTTTTCTTTAGCTTACGGCACGGAAAAAGGGGGCGCCATCCCTGTTCGTGACGGCATGGGGTTTTTAAAAGGATATAAAAAAGATCGCCAAGGACAAACCATTCTGACAACGGTTAAGGGGGATGCTTTAAGAGCCTTGGCCGAAGCGGGCCGTGGTAGTTTCTATTTTGCTACTTTTGGTGGCGAGCAGACGAAGTTGTTGGTCGAAGATATTTCTAAATTAGAAAGAACACAGTTTGATTCGACCATGGCCACGCAATACGAAGAAAGATTTCAAAGTCTTTTGATGTTCGGGATTATTTTGGCTTTATTAGAACTTTTCTTAGGTGAAAGACGTCGAGGCTTCCTTTTCTGGAAAGGTCGCTATGAGGTGCCACCCGCATGATGAGACTGCGTAAAATTTCACTTTTAGGACTGTTTGTTTTAGTCGGCTGCGGGCCGGGGCGCCCGGACTTACGAACACTCGAGCTCAACCGCGAGGGAAATAAAGCTCTTGAAAAGCAAGCCTTCCCCGCGGCGATGGATAAATACATCCAAGCATTAAGCTTTGACCCTTTCATCGGGGATTTGCATTTAAATTTAGGCCTTTCCCTGGAGGGGCAACAACAAGCCGAACAAGCTTTAAAGTCTTATAAAGAAGCTGAAAATTTAGCGCTGAAAGAAGAAAATCTTTCTTTGGTTTTTATGGCGCGCTTTAATCAAGCTCAACTTTTAGGAAAAGCAAAACGGGTGGATGAGGCTTTAGCCCTTTATCAGAAAGCCTTAGAGATCATTCCAAGTTCAACGGAAGTAAAAACCAATATCGAACTTTTAACCATGGCTCAACAAGGCCAGGGTGAAGGCGATAGCAAAGACGAAAACCAAGACCAACAAGGTGGCGGTCAAGGCAAAGATCAAAAAGAACAAAAAGATCCGAAGGACCAAAAAGACCAAAAGGATCAAAAAGATTCAGACAAAGAAGATAAAGATAAAAAAGACGATAAGCCAAAACAACCTCAGCAGTCTCCGAAATACAAACCTCGCCCTTTCCAAGGCAAAGAGCTGTCAGAGAGTGATGTAAAGAAGATCTTAGGCGAATTAAAACAGCAGGAAGAAAAAATCCGTGCTGAATACAATCGCCAAGACATAAAGGAATCCCCCCGTGAAAAAGATTGGTAAGACAGCACATTTAAAACGCAAACTGACTGCGTTTCTTCGTCGTCGACGTACTTTTAGTACGCCTTCCTCCTCGTGCCTTGCATTTTGCGCTTTAAATGCGCTGTTTTTGGTGACTCTGTTGTCATCGGTCGGGCTCGCGAATACTACCGTTAATGCCACTGTGGATCGTGATGATGTGGGCTTGGGGGATACTTTCGCTTTGACGGTGTCCGTGGTTTCTAATGAAAACGTCGATATTCAAGAGCCTCGTGTTCCAGATTTAGACGGTTTTGAGTTGATGGGGGCGACGTCTTCAACGGCGGTGGCGCAAAAGCTGGTGCAAACCTCTCAAGGGATGCAGTTTGAAACTCAACGTCGTAAAGAGTTTTATTATCAGCTCAGTCCGCGTCGTGCGGGAACCTTGAGCATTTCCTCTTTTGAAGTGGTTATCGATGGTAAAGTCTTTCGCACGCAGCCCATCGTGATAAAAGTAGGCGCACAAGGGACCGGTCAACACTCGCGTCCGCAACCGGGTCGTCCTTCGCAATTTGATGACGAAGACCCTTTCAGTGCCGAAGATGAAATCTTTAATCAGCTTTTGCGTCAACGTCAGCGTTTACTGCAGCAGCACATGGGGCAGATGGGGCAAATGCCAGGACTGCCGCAAGCCAATGTCGGGATTCCGGATGCGGCTTTTCGCAGTTTGCCGACAAATCCCAATGAGGCTTTCTTTATTTCTTTAGAGATCGACAAAACTGAGGTGTTTGAAGGCGAACAAGTGACGGCCAACTGGTATATTTATACTCGTGGTCAAATGGAGACTTTAGATCGCTTAAAATTCCCAAGCCTTAAAGGCTTCTGGAAAGAGATCATCGAGGAAGTTCCTTCAATTCAGTTCACGGAAGAAATCGTTAACGGCGTTCCTTGGAAAAAGGCTTTACTCGCGTCCCACGCGTTATTTCCGATCAAGCCGGGCACGGCGGTGATTGATGAGTATAAAATCAAATCCCGTGTGCGTATCTTAAATCAAGGCATGGGCGGATTTTACGGACGCCCTTATGAATACACCAAAAGTTCCGCGCGCGTGCCGATCAAAGTAAATCCGTTGCCGGTGGAAGGACGTCCGCCAGAATTTACCGGTGCTGTTGGTCAGTTTGAGGTGCACGCGAAAGTTGACAACCAACAAGTCCCGGTGAATCAGCCTTTCAGTTTGATTTTACGCTTTGAAGGTGCGGGGAACGCCAAGGTCATTGATTTACCCGCGATGAATTTGCCAACAGGTATTGAACAGTACGATTCTAAGTCAGAATCAAAATTTTTTAAAAACGGGCGCAGCTATAAGGAATTCGAAGTTCTTTTGATTCCGCGCCAAGAAGGCGATATTACGATCCCCGCGATGACGATTGGCATGTTTGATCCCGTCGCAAAAAAATATTACACCAAAACGACGGAAGCGATTTCTTTAAAAGTCGTGAACAACCCGAATGCCCCGGTGGGATCTTCACAGCGCCTGGGGGACGTGAAAACACCTCCGACGACTCCGGCAAAAAAAGAATTGCCCCAAATTATCACGACGTGGGAACCCGCAGCTCAAGCCGGCGTGTTGTATCGTCCGTGGCTTTGGGCCGTGATTTACGGCGGTGCTCTCGTGGCGTTATTAGCCCGCATGCAACGTGAATTTGGATGGGGACGTCGTCGTCGCACATTAAAAGAACAAGTCCAAAAACGTTATAAAGTCGTTGATGCGGCCTTAAAGAAAGACGATTACCGCAAAGTGGGAGTGGAGATGACAAACATCTATTACACCGTTCTGGGTGTGGTGTCGGGGACCGGTGGTGCCGCCGTTGAAATTCAAAATCTTTTAGAACAGGTGCCACCCAGTGTGCGCCGTGACCATGGCGCGGAAATCGCTAGCAGCTTTGAGATCTTCCAAACCATGAGCTTTGCGCCGGATGAAATGCTAGGTTCTTTGAAAGACCCCAGCACGATGAAAAAGAATATTGAAAGAGCTAAAAAAGTTTTAAGTTCCGTTATTAACGCTATTGAAACGAAGTAAAGCGTTACGCCGAGTAGGCCGGCTTAGTTTTTTAATTTAACCAGACCCTGGGCGATCGCCGATAGAATCCATTCAGACTCGCTGGCACTCATAAAGGTGCCATGCAGGGTCGTCCCGCAAAGATCGCTTAAGTTGGGTGTCACCGCCGAAGAAATGGCCGCAATGATATATTCGTTGTCAATCTTCATCACAATCGGAGAGCCCGAATCCCCGGCGCAAAGACCGGAAGGTTTTGTGACTTCGACTTCGATGGCATCTTCGGATTCAAATGAAGTCAGGTAGCCGGTGGTATGAATAAGCTTGCCTTCGCTTAAGACTTTAAGCTCTAACTCCGTTAATCCGGTGCCCGCCACATAGACAGTGTCGGCAAGACGAATCTTCGCGCGAGTGGTCGAATTCAAAATGGCTAAGGGTTTATATTCGGAAGACGCTTCAAAAAGTTTTTCTTTTAAAACAATCACCGCGGTGTCGTGAATCGTATCGTAAGCTGAAAGTTCATAGGAAGGATTGCGAGTGCCTAGGAAATTTCCTTTGGTATAAAATTTTTGGCTTACTATTTTAGCGCCGCGGAACAAGTTAACGACAATGTATTCTAAATTCGTATCACGAATGCAATGAGCCGCGGTCAGGATGGCGTTCGCACTTAAAATGCCCCCGGTGCAGGCAGTGGCATTACCTTCTTTATCGGCAAATTGGATTTGCACGATGCTTTTCCAGGCAGGACTGCTTTCGGTCGCCTCGGTGCCTTGGTAAACGATGTTTTCCTTGAAAGAAACGCGCCCCGGGGCTTTCAGGGGAGCATACGGCACCCGCGCTTCTGCCAGCGCCACCCAAGAAAGAACGAACATTAAGGTGTACTTAAAAATCTGCATGAGTCGAAAGCTTGCGAACCTAATGCCAGGGGCTGGGCCAATATAAGCGTTTTGACCTGTTGGATCTGCCTTTGATTTAGACAGGGTGCCGGGCCATGGCGGGCACGCTATTATCATTCCGTTTGCGATAAGGGTGCCCGGGCCGCCCGCGTTGACATCCCGGCACTGTTTTTTTAGGTTGTCGGCCAAATTTAAGGAGTGTTCCAATGCGTATTATTCTTTCTTTGGCTCTTGTTTTGGCTTCTTCAGCCGCTTTTGCTCAAAATGTTCCTGCGGGAAATAAATGCGAAAAATATTTTGGCATCCCTCGCTATATGCAAGCCATCCAGGTTGTAGCGAAAAACGCAAAATGGAGCGTTGATGAGATGTGCACTTTAGAAAGAATCTGGGACATCCAGGCGGAAGACACTCAAGTCGTAAATAAAAAAGGCGAAGTTGAGCCGCACGTGCGCGTGTACCTTCACCGCAACGAAGACTCTTGCCACTTCATGGTTCGCAATGCCGATCTTGTTGTGACATCTAAGAAGTGCTACTCGACTTATTAATCTGCCTAGTCAGTTAAAATCTCATTCACCCATTGGTCCACTTCGACAGTGGCCGGACCCATGCGGTGTTCGTGAAAGGCCGGGGAGATCCCGGTTTCTTTCATATTAAATTCAATCTTTCGCGCTTTCCATGCGATTTGGACAAAGCCCGCGGCCGGGTACACCAGGCCGCTAGTGCCAATAGAAATAAAATAATCGGCTTTATCTAAAGCCTCGTAAATTTCATCCATGTGATAGGGCATCTCGCCAAACCACACGATATCGGGGCGCACGTTGCCGCGACGACCGCAGGCGATGCAAGCCTCGTCCACCGCCAAATTTTCGCTGTGATCCCAGTGTTCGTCACAATTTTGACAGAACACGCGATCCAACCTTCCATGCATGTGCAGTAAGTTTTTAGATCCCGCACGACGATGCAAGTTGTCGACATTCTGCGTGACCAAAAGAAAGTTTCCTTCCCATTCTGATTCTAAGCGGGCCAAGGCTTCGTGTGCCTTATTTGGTAGCACATTTTCATCTTTAAGCTGTGCACGGCGCAGATTGTAAAAGCGTTGAACCAAGGCGGGGTCGCGTTGAAATGCTTCTGGAGTCGCGACGTCTTCAATGCGATGCTCCTCCCACAATCCGTCTTGATCCCGAAAGGTGCGAATGCCGCTTTCAGCGCTGATTCCAGCACCGGTTAAGATCACAATATTTTTAAAAATTTCGCGGTTCATAGAGGCACTTTATCGCTTCGCACAAAGGGGTGCAACTGTTTGAGTTTTCAACTGATTTTCATTAGGATGGGCCGTTCTTTACAGAAAGGCAATACTCATGGCTTCTAAAATCGAAACCACTCCCGAGATGGTGCAAAACGTTTACAAGAAAACCGCAGAACGTTTGACGGTGATCCGCAACCGTTTGAACCGTCCTTTGACTCTTGCAGAAAAAATTCTTTTTGGTCACTTGGATGACCCTCAAAATCAAGAGCTTGTTCGCGGTGAAAGTTTCTTATTGTTAAGACCGGACCGTGTGGCGATGCAAGATGCGACGGCGCAAATGGCTTTGTTGCAATTCATGCTTGCGGGAAAAGATGAAGCCGCCGTTCCTTCAACAGTCCACTGCGATCACTTGATCCAAGCTTACAAAGGTAAAGAAGCGGACATGAACGCTTCAAACATGTCGAACAAAGAAGTTTTTGAGTTTTTGGCGACAACATCGTCTCGTTACAACATCGGGTTCTGGAGACCAGGTGCGGGTATCATTCACCAAGTGATCTTAGAAAACTACGCGTTCCCCGGTGGCTTGATGATCGGAACAGACTCTCACACACCGAATGCCGGTGGTTTGGGGATGTGTGCCGTCGGTGTCGGGGGATCTGACGCTTCGGACGTGATGGTCGGACTTCCTTGGGAAGTTAAAAATCCAAAACTTATTGGTGTTCACTTAAAAGGTAAATTGCAAGGTTGGGCGTCAGCAAAAGACGTGATCTTAAAACTTTGCGGAATGCTCACCGTTAAAGGTGGAACAGATAAAATTGTTGAGTACTTTGGTGAAGGAACGTCTTCCATTTCTTGTACGGGTAAAGCCACGATCACGAACATGGGGGCAGAACTTGGGGCTACTTGCTCTGTGTTTCCTTATGATGATCGTATGGCGGCCTATTTAAAATCAACAGGCCGTACTGAGCTTTCACAAGTGGCTGATGGGCACAAAGATCTTTTGTCCGCCGATGCTGATGTGATGGCGAATCCAGGTAAATACTTTGACGAGGTTTACGAAATCGATTTGTCAGCGTTAGAACCCCACTTAGTGGGTCCTCACTCTCCAGACATCGCGCGTCCTATTTCGGCCCTTAAAAAAGAATCTGCAGAAAAAGGTTACACGATCGAGATTTCTTCCGCGTTGATTGGTTCTTGCACGAACTCTTCTTACGAAGACATTGGCAGAGCGGCCTTCGTCGCCAAACAAGCTATGGATATCGGTGTTAAAATGAATCAACCGTTCCTAGTGTCGCCGGGTTCCACACAGATCCAAAAAACAATTGAACGCGACGGTCAAATGGCGACGTTCAACGAAGTGGGCGCGACAGTCTTGGCAAATGCTTGCGGACCTTGTATCGGTCAATGGCGCCGTGATGACGTCAAAACGGGTACTAAAAATACTATCGTGACGTCATTCAACCGCAACTTCCGTGCACGTAATGATGCGAACCCTGAGACGTTGGCTTTCATCGGATCCCCAGAAATCGTGATGGCGTTGGGCTTAGCCGGACGCTTGGATTTCAATCCAGCGACCGATGAGCTTCAAGGACCTAAAGGCAAAATCAAACTTCAAGCACCGGTGGCGCCTGAATTGCCAGCGCAAGGTTTTATCCCTGACACCGAAGGTTATCAAAAACCTGCGGGGGCTCAAGCGCAAGTGGCGGTCAGCCCCACGTCTGAGCGTTTGCAATTACTAGCTCCGTTTACAAAATGGGATGGAAAAGATTTTGTGGACAACCTGGTTTTAGCCAAAGCCAAAGGCAAATGTACAACGGATCATATCTCTCCGGGGGGTAAGTGGTTAAATTATCGCGGTCACTTAGACAACATCTCTAACAACATGTTGTTGGGTGCGGATAACGCGTTCACTGCGGAAATTGGTAAAGGTAAAAACTTGCTCACCGGTGAAGAGCACATCGAGTTCCCACAAGTGGCGCGCAATTACCAAAAACAAGGTAAGGGCTGGGTTATCATTGGCGATGAAAACTACGGGGAAGGTTCTTCACGTGAACATGCGGCGATGTCGCCAAGGTTCTTAGGTGGTACGGCGGTGATCACAAAATCATTTGCGCGTATCCATGAAACCAATTTGAAAAAACAAGGTGTCTTGGCTTTAACTTTCGCTAATCCAAAAGATTACGACAAAGTCCAAGAGACTGATTTGGTCAGCTTGATCAACCTTAAGGACCTAGCACCTGGAAAACCGGTGACCATGGTTCTTAAGCACAAAGACGGAACAACCGAAAATATTGAACTGAAGCACACCTATAACGCTGAACAATTAAAATGGTTCCGCGCGGGAAGTGCGTTGAACTTAATCCGCGGTCTTTAAGATCGCGGACGATTTAAACAAGCAAGCCAAAAAAGCCCTTCGAGATTCGAGGGGCTTTTTTATTCCGAATCTTCTTTCTCAGATTTTTCTTTAGCACCAGGAACTGCGGTCGCAAGAGGCGACGGGGTCACGGACGGGGTTAAGCCTTGTGTCGAGGCCGGAACGATGCTGGCGGTGGGTGCAGGCGTAGCGGATTTTACGTCAGCTTCAGTTTTTAGGCTGGTGGCTTCAGACCATAAAGTTAAACCTAATTTTGCCACGGAGTCTTGGGTTTCTTTATCGTCGGTTATTTCTTGGATGGACGTCACATAACGAGCGATTTTTTCATTCGACAAAGTCTTTTTAGAAAAACCGATGTTGTAAGAAAGAATTTCGCCCTTCAGCGGTGCTTCGACTAAGGGGCTGTGTGACTTTTCAATCCAGCGCATGGCAATTTCATGATTAATGTAGGCCAAAACGGTCGAGATTTTTTCTGCTCGCATCAACGTCGAAATATTGGAACTTTCCTTGATGATTTCAAATTTCACAGGTGAGTTCTGACGTATTTCTTCAAGACTTTCAGAGACTCGGGAGGGCGTGTTTACGCCGACGGAAAGCCCCGAAAGATCTTTTAGCTGAATGACTTTGGTCGCCACATCGGGCAGTCCAAAAAATGCAAAACGAGTTTTAAAAACTTTGTTACTGAAACCTATGTATTCAGTGCGATCTTGAGTTTCGGAAAGGGGGCAAGTCGCGTCGGCTTTGCCCGTTTTCATCATCTCCAAAACCTGGGGTAAAGAGGCGATTTTAAATTTGCAATGAAGCTTTTCTTTATCACACAGTTTTTGCATGATCTCATGACAGGCGCCCGCAATACCCTCAGATCCGTTTTTAAAATAAAAAGGTTCACCATCAAAGCCCACGATGGTCATCGCAAACCCCGAAGACGCACAGAACATCAAAGAAGAAAGAATCAAACTTCGAAGCATACGCATAGAGTATAAAATCTGAGAGTTAAGAAAAACTTGATGAATTGTCTCGTGCAATAAAACATGCGCTTCATAATGTGAACGCACTTCGCACTGTTTTAAAACCGATTGTCAGCCAAAAGTAAAAAGCGGCGGCATTGATAAACATTGCCAAAACTAAACGTTGCTTGCTTTTTTTTGACAGCGGCATTTCCCGTGCGAGAACTCGCCAACCCAAGACCATCGAATAGACATTGCAAAGCACCGGCACGATGATCAGTCCCAGAATAGAATTCCACAGACTTTTTTTAGCAAGATTTTGAGTTTCTTCAGAATCCGTGATCGGGGAAGCCACCTCAGGGGCTTCGATTTTTTCTAAAGCTTGGGAGGCACTTAAAAACTCATGCTCTGGAATTTCTAAAATCAACTTTCCTAAGGCATCTCCTAAATGGGGGGCGACACTGCGAAGCTGTTCATCGCGCACATGCGGATGAAATCCTTGGGACTCTAAGAAAGATTTTGCAACGCGGGCTTCAGAGAAGTCCGCACATTCCATCAGGAACACATGGGCCTTGTTATCGCTCATGAAGCAATTCTATGTCGATGCCAAGCCTCTGGGTACAAATTTATTCGACACGGCGAATGGCCGTTAAGGCGGCTTGGAAAGCCGACTCAAAGCTAGGATTCATCGTGTTATCTTGGTTGGCGTAATGGATATTTCCCACACTCGCACTTGCCGCAGCCGCGGTTCCGTCGACCAACATTCCGGCACGAGCCACCGGTAGAGCGTGTCCCCAACGAGTCATTCTAATGCCGTGAATATCTTGAGTATTTAGTCCCAATGTACGCAGAACAGGCTCAATGTCCGTCAGGTATTGGTTTTTGTATTTCTCATGCGCTGAAGGGATGAACAGGTTTTGTCGGGCGCCATCATAAGCAATTCCGTGGTACAGAGTGAAAACTCCGTGAGTGGTTTTGTCGTGCTGTGCCCAAGTTCCGAAGCAAATGTCAGTAAAACTCCGTTTGGGTGGCCGAGACGGGTTTGGTGCCGGCGGCATTTCTCCACGCAGGCAGTAAAGCTCATAGCTCGGGGCTTTGAATGGTTTATTAATAAATAAATTAGCCACCAAATACGCACGGTATGGCAGGCGGCGAACCATATTGAATCTTTCCATGCCGGCTTCGGGAACCAAATAGTTAGCTACGTATTTGGGGCACGCTAGAATAGCATGCTTTGCTCGCACATGGATGAGTTCTCCCAGGGCATTTTCATAAACGACGCTGACGCCGTCACCCTCGTTTTTTACGCGCATGACTAAGCAGCCCGAACGCAAAGAGGCCGTTTTAGATTCCGCACGGATTTTTTGCACCATTTTATGAAGAACGTAAGAGTTTCCGCCTGGGAAAACTAAAAGCGATCCGGTTTCAGCCGAAATAAATCCCAAGTATTGCAATGCCGATAATTCATCTAAAGAAGCCCCGAAAGAGCTCCAGGCATAAAGCTGCAAATACTCCATGATGTGCGGATGTAAGGTGCCGAATTCTTTTTGAATCCATTCTTCCATCGTGAGGCGATCATTGGCTTTGGCCCACTCTGAAGTTTCGTGATCAAAATCAGCTTCGTTATAAATTTCTACCATCTTGGCGTGGAATTTTTTAAAGTCCGCCGCCGCTTCGGGATCACTCGCACCTTCCCAAAAAGGTTTGCGGAACGCGTTTCCAAAAAACACGGAAGTCTCTTCACCAGATTCGGTGCGACCTTTTTTCCAGATATCTAATTCTGTTAAAAGTTTTCCTAAATCTGAATCAGCTTCAGGCTCACAAAGATAAGCCGAGCCAATGGAATAAACCGCGTCTTTATAAACTTCACCTTTAGCATTTCCACCAAAGCGCATGTCTTGTTCAATCAGCGCCACTTTTTTATGACGAAGATGATAAGCCGCCGTTAAACCCGCCACACCTCCACCAACAACGACCACATCAAGGTGTTCACTGACCGGTGGAACGCCGCCTTTTTTTGCAAAGTAGCCGTTCACGTCCCACAAGATATTGTGCGGGCGAGTCGGCATGTCTCCGTTAAAATCAATACTTGAGGGGGTGTCGATCTGAGCGATTGGTAAATCATCCGCCAAATTTTCTGAAGCCCAGGCAGAGGCCTTAGCCATCTTGGGCAAACCTAAAGAGGAAATAGCGGCCGCGGAAAGGGAGCTTTTTAGGAAGTCACGTCTTTGCATGGCGTCTAAATAGGGGGAAACCGGGGAAAGCTCAAGGGAAGTCTGCTACATGAAAAAATTTTGAGATTGAAGGACTTACGCAAAACCTGGTAAGCCCTTGGGGTATGTCACAAATGCCTGCTTTAAGCGAAAAACTGAATCGACCGGAAGTCATTGAAAAATCTTGGGTTATTACGCTTTCGGGGAAGCGCTTTAACATCCTTAAACCCGATCCCGAGGCTGTCCTTTTACAGGACATCGCCTGCGCTTTGGCCCGTCAGGCCCGCTTTAATGGGCATACAAGATTTTTTTACAGCGTTGGCCAGCACTCTTGCCTGGGAGCAGAAGTGGCGCCAACTAAAGATATTGCTCGGCATATGCTTTTTCACGATGCGACGGAAGCTTATGTCGGGGACTTGGTTTCGCCAGTGAAAGCGCTTTTACCTGAATTTGAAATCATTGAATCGCGCATTCATTGGGCCATCGCGCAGAAGTTTGGTTTAGAATCACCACTGCCGAAGGTTGTAAAACAAATTGATAAAAGATTATTAGCGACCGAAGTGCGGGATTTGATCACGAAGGATTTAAAGTCTTGGAATATTGCGGAGGATGAGCCTTTTGATTTCCCGATTATTCCTTGGCCACCGGAGGTGACCGAGGCGAGATTTTTAGAGCTCGCCCACGGTTTACTGAAATAACTATTTTGTCGCTTGCTTAGGAATCTTAGATTCATCCACCGTGATTTCAATTTCTACACGACGATTTTTAGCGCGAGCTTCTTTGGTTTTAGCCGGATCAATGGGGTCAGCAGAACCCATGCCAATAGCCGTAGCTGTTGCAGCAGGAACTCCCGCAGAAACCAACTGACGACGAACTGCTTCAGCGCGTTGTTGTGACAATGGGTTGTTCACGACCGAAGCACCAGTGTCATCTGTATAACCTTTGATGGTTAAAACGTTTTCTGGGTACTTTTTCATGATGGCTGCAAGCTGGTTGATATTGGTCACTGCGGCAGGTTTTAAATCCGCTTTACCAGTATCAAACAAGATGTCGCTTTTTAGTTTGGTGATCAAACCTTGTTCGGTTCTTTTTGTTTCGGCGATTTTTTCTAGCTCTTTTTGCTGTTTATCTAGGCGATTGCCGGCCATAGCCCCGACACCACCACCGATCGCTGCACCAAGTAATGCACCTTCGTTGCGGCGACCTGTTTGGTGACCAATGACGGCTCCGGCCACGGCGCCAATTGCTGCACCGATACCAGCGCCTTTAGCTGTATTTGGGTTGTCTTTCGTCGTTTGGCAGCCTGCAGACATTAAAGCTGCCGCCGTGGCGATTAAAATCATCTTTTTCATTAAGTTTTCTCCTGTTGGAATCATTATTAAAGTCGTAAAAATTTTCATGATCAAGAGCATTGTTTAGACATGTTGCACCTCTGGACAGTCTCGTTTATCATCCGTGGACTCTATGTAAGGAAAGGGCGTTTTATGAAACAGTTTTTAATTGCAGCTCTATTGACATTCACTTTTGCTGGATTTTCGGCCCAGGCTGAAGATCGTTTGATTATTGTCAATGGCGTGGCAGAAAGAAGTCTGGATCCGAACATGGTCCAGTTAGAAATCTCTGTATGGAGCAAAGCGAACACGGCTAAACAAGCACAAAGCTTGGCCGCTCAATCTTACAAACAAGTTAAGAAAAGTTTTGATGAATTCAAAATCAAAAAAGAAGACATCCAAACCACTGGCTACTCTTTGTCACCAACTTATGAATACGACCAAAAAGCTCAGCGCAATCAGTTGACGGGTTATCAAGTCACGCAAAGTTTGACGGTTGTGATCCGCAAAGTGGAAGACGCCGGCAACTTCCTTGATTCTTTGATCGACGAGAAAAAAGGCAACAATTCGGGCGTGAACGTTCAATCCATCAACTGGGATTCAGATAAACGCGACCAAGCGATCGCGGCGGCGCTGGGTGATGCGGTGAGATCTTCTAAAGGCAAAGCAGAAGAGATCGCCAAAGCAGCGGGAGTTAAAATCCGCAACGTTTCTAAAATCTCTCACACCACTTCAGATGGTGGTGGCCCACGTCCGGTATTTGCGCGTGCGGAAATGATGATGAAAGCTTCTGATGTTTCAACTGAGGTTTCTGGCGGTCAAGTTCGCGTTCGTGTTGAAGTTTCTGCGGAATACGAAATTCAGTAAGATTTAAATTCAAAGACCAAATAAAAAAAGCGTATGGCGAAAAACCATACGCTTTTTTATTTTCCAAATCTTAAGGCTGCTTTATTTGCTGCTTTGATACGGGAATAGGTAAGTGGTCGTCATGGCATTTTTCTCAGTGATTGAATGGATTTCGTAAATCTCAATCACCGGTCCACTTTGTTTCATGTCTTGTTTTAACATATAGTCGTTCACGCGGGGATAGACTTTCAAAGGTCCAATGCCGGGGGAGCCGGTAAAGATCGCCACCACGTAATCACGTTGTGGGATTTCGCCGGATTTAAATTCTTCGGGCATATTTTCAGGAACCTTTTCTACTAAGCAGCCCACTTTAGAACGCAAACGCGCTTCTTCGACCACTTGCGGATCATCCATGTATTCACCGAAAGTGCGACCGCAAGTAACCCCTTGGGTTTGCATGTACTTTTCAACTTTTTCGATAATTTTATTTACTTTGTGGTAAGGACCCACGTGTTCAAGATACACGGTGATATAAGGACCTTGATTGGCGTGGCTGATATCCACCCCTTTCCAAGCTCCTAAATAGTTAGAAAGGAAAAGCCCAAAAGCGGCGATAGCGACAGCGACGAAGACCAATATATATCTCATACTAAACCCATTTGATGGAACAACCCATAGAGGCTGTTTGTTGATCGGAAACTTTCTTATCTTGAAGCAGGATTTGCACCGCCTCAAAAAGTTCTCTTTGTTTTACTTTGCTAGCGTCTTTCCAGCTGTCATCCAAACGTCCACGATATGAAAGCTTATGGGCTTTATCGTAAACGAAGAAGTCTGGGGTGCAGACGGCACCGAATTCACGCGCGACGTTTTGTGATTCATCGTACAGATACACAAATGGATAAGATTTTTCTTCGGCGCGTTTTTTTAAATTTTCAAAAGAATCTTCCGGGTGGCTGATTGCATCGTTAGAACAAATCGCAATCACCGCAACACCTTGCTTTTTTAAATCATGCCCAAGCTGAATCAAACGATCCTCGATCGCTTGCACGTAAGGACAGTGATTGCAGATAAACATCACGACCACAGGCGTGTTTGCCGGGAAGTCTTTGAGGGAATATGTTTTCCCATCGGTGGCTGGCAGTTTGAATTCCGGAATGCTTTTTCCTAAATCCGGAAAGGGCGTAAAGGTCAGGGCCATGATTAAAGCTCCATCCAGTTTATTTTTTTATCATCTATCCACAGGCTGCCATCGGATTCCATCTTGGTGTACGGCGTCTTTAAAAGGGGATGATTGTTTAAAGCTTGCATCAGTGACAGGCGGTCTGTGGTACTTAAAGGATTTTCACAATGAGAAACCGCATCGGTTAATTCAAAAAGCAAACGGTCTAAAAAGCCCATATAGTCTTGACCTAAAAGGGGCGCGCCAGGAGGCAAAGACATTAAAAGGCTTGTCGAAGTGTTCACAGACTCGGGTGCTGAGATGATGTTCATGCCGATGCCGATCACAAGTCTTACATCATCACCTTGCATGACGGTTTCAAGTAAAATGCCGGCAATTTTTTTATTGCCGACATAAATGTCATTCGGAGCTTTTAGATTCCAATCTAAAAAAGGCCAAGTACTGCTGCAGGCGCGATACAAAGCTAAACCCACCAAGCACGATGTCGTGGGTTGCGGTTTCACGTTTAATAAAAAAGACCAAGAGCTTAATAGAGAGCTGCCCGCTTTGGCCGTCCACTTGTTTTTACCGCGACCGCGGCCGGTGGTTTGGTGGTCGGTGACGTAAAGGCATAAAGCTTCTTCCATCAGGTTTTCATTGAAAGCTTCATCTTTAGCCGCGGAGTTCGTGCTTTCTTGTTCTGTGCGATAATGAACGTACAGATGGTTGTTCTCCGCCCATTGGGCGGTCAGGTTTCCGATGCGAACGTCAGCAACGGGATTGTCCATTATTCCTCCCAATGAAAGACGAGACTCACGTCAGCACAAGGGGCGGAATGAGTTAAGGCGCCAACAGAAATAAAATTCACGCCGATTTCAGCCACCGAACGCACGCGCTCTAAATTCATATTACCGCTGGCCTCGGTTTCGATAGTTGCAGGTATCAAAGCCACGGCCTGTTTTAAAATGTCGTTATTCATATTATCAAGCAAGATGCGGTTCACCTTCAGGCTCACAGCTTCTTTGACTTGCTCAAGGGTGCTAGCTTCGACTTCAACACTGAGCTGACTGTGCTCGCGCACGCGTTCGACCGCCTTCGTGATACCACCCATCACAGAAATGTGATTGTCCTTGATCAAGATGGCCGTGCTTAAGTTCATACGGTGATTCACACCACCGCCATGGACCACGGCCTTTTTTTCTAAGTCACGGAAAGCGGGGGTTGTTTTGCGAGTGTCTAAGATTTTAGTTTTAGTGCCTTCAACCTGTTTCACGAAGCGGCGAGTGAAGGTGGCGATCCCGGAAAGATGGCCTAAGAAATTTAAAGCCACGCGTTCCGCCTTTAGGACTTGGACCAAATCCCCTTCGATCGTGCAGATGATTTGATTTTTTAAAATCTCGTCACCTTCTTCAAAATGCCATTTCACGCGTGCATTGGGCTCGAGGGCCTGCATGGATTGTTCAAACGCCATCGTGCCGGACAGAACGATGTCTTCTTTCGCTTTTAGACGGGCACGTCCTTGGCGAGGTCGTAAAGCCAAAGACTCCGTGGTGACATCGCCTTGAGGCATGTCTTCCTTAATGGCAGCGCGAATCAATTCTTGTAAATTCATCGATGGGACCTCTCAAAACGAGTAGGTCCTAAAGGGCCTACTAAATATTCTTTTCAGTTTCTTTGAGGAGCTTATTGAGTTCGGCACGAACGATGCGTTCGGCGATTTCTGGAAGGACTTTCCAACAAATGGACTCGATCACTTCGCGAGCTTCCTCACGAATAATCTTTTCCATCATTTGTGGATCTAAGTCACCCTTGGATTGCGCTTTACCCTGAGCATTAGGCGCAGAAGTGGCGGGGCCTGCCGGCGCTTTGGCTGCAGCAGATCCTCTTTGCAGAGTCTCCATCATTTGTTCTTTGACGGATTTTTCAACTTTGCTAACAAAAGAATCGACATTCGGTGTTGAAGTGCCACCTTTTGCTGCGTGCGGAGCCGGTTTTGCGGCCGGAAGCTTGGGCGTCGTTTTTTTATCAAAGCTGATCTCTTCAAACTCACCATCCATTTCGATATGAGCGTTGTTAAGATCATCATCTTGCGGAATTACAAATTTCGAGGCGAAATCGTTTTCGGCTTCAGGAATTTGAATTTTAAACTTAGTTAAATCTTGGTGTGCCCAGCCACCTTCTTCGGCCTCATCTTGAGATCGAGGATTCGTCAGTGGCACCGCTGAAAATTCTTCTCCGGGAACCGAAAAGGCATCAGCATCTTCCACTTCCGGAATCGCAAAAACATCCGAATTTGAGAGGCGATCTTCAGCAGGAGCATTTGCTTCGGCCGGAGTTTCTTCGAACTCGGGCATTTCCGGGAAACTTAAAAATGAACTGACCGGATTGGCTTTAGTTTTCACGACCAAATCATTTACGATAGAGCGCAAATGTTCTGCGTCAAAAGGTTTTTCTAAACGGCGATCTGCTTTGCAAGTGGTCGCTTTTTCTTCGTCGATTTCCATGAAACCGCTCCACATCAAAACCACAGGAATTTGAGCTGTCGCAGGATCCATTTTGATATCGGCGCAGACTTCATAGCCCGAACGCTTCGTCAAAAGAACATCGGCAAAAATAATATCAGGATTGAAGGTCTTTGTGACAGCCAACACATCAAGTCCCACGGGCACGGATTTAACTTCGACAGCGAAGTCAGACAATGCCAGTTGCATTACTTTTTTGATTGTGGAACTCTCATCTGCAAGCAAGACGCGTAAAGCCATACTTAAAAGTAAAATCGGAAAGGCTGAATGAGTCAAGCGTGATCTGGGAGTAGGCAGCTGTGAACCGCATCGATCGATATACAACCTGGCTTTTTTGGGGCTACTTTTTGGGGGCCATGGCCGTCTTTTTGACGCTGTTTTCTGCCGTCGACGCGATGTCCACCCTGACCGAATACAAGGGCGTAGCGCCCTCGGCCCTCGTGAAATACTATCTTTTTTATTTCCCTGAAATCATCCGCCAGCTTCTGCCGGTCGCCTGTTTATTGGGCACGATCTTAACGCTTTCAAGTTTGAATAAAGCAAATGAACTCGTTGCGTTATTTGCCGCGGGGATGAGTCTTTTTCGCGTGGCTTTACCCATGCTGATCTGGGTGACGCTGATTTCGGCCGTGGGTTACGTGTCTTCCGACCGCATCATTCCGAAAACGATCAAAGAAAAGAACTATATTTTATATTACGACTTAAAAAAAGAGCCGCATCGTTTTTCCACAATTAAAACGGACAAGATCTGGTATCGCTCAAAAAATTCTTTATTCAATATTCAAACCTTGAATGCGCAAGGGAACAAGGCCCAAGGTTTGACGATGTATTTCTTTAACGAGGACTGGGACTTGGTGCAAATGATCACGGCTCGTGAAGTCAGCATCCAAGGGGCGCAATGGGCCCTAGAAAAAGGCACCGTCACGGTCTTTACTAAAGAATCAAGCTTTCCTTTGACCAGTCACTTTAAAACTAAAAACATCGTGATGGCCGAAGACTCAAAAGACTTGCAAAGTGCCGGGCAAACCGCCGACATGATGTCACAAAAAGAACTGAAACATTTTATCGAAAAAAACCGCCAGGCGGGTCTTGATACCTTGGCTTATGAGGTCGACTATCAGTCGAAATTTGGCTTTGCTTTTGCGGGTATCGTGATGTGTTTATTGGGTATTCCTTTCAGTGTTGGCCGGGCGCGTTCCGGCGGAACTATGCTGAACGTGGGGATTTGTTTAGCCCTGGTTTTTGCTTATTACGTATTTTATTCGTCAGGGATTACCCTGGGGCAGCACGGAACAATACCGCCGGTCGTAGCCGCTTGGGCTCCGAATATAATCATGGCCACTTTAGGCTTGGTTCTTCTCAAAAGGCTGAAACGCTGATATAATGGGGGCCTCTCGGAGGTCCCTCATGATCAAGAAAATCCTCACATTCCCAGACCCGAAATTGCGGGAAGTTTCAACTCCCGTGAAAGAGTTTGCCCCAGAGCTTAAACAGCTGTCCGAGGACATGATTGAAACCATGTACGATGCGAACGGCATTGGCTTGGCGGCTCCGCAAATTGGTGAATTAAAACGCATGATCGTGATCGACACTCGTCCTAAAGATGAAGGGGGACGCCGTTACAAGTATGACGAAATGTCGGATCTTGAAAAGGCCGTTCCGCAGCCACTGATCTTGATTAATCCTGAAATCGTTAAAGGGGAAGGCAAAACAACTTTTGATGAAGGTTGCTTGTCGATCCCGGGTTATTACGAAACCGTCGAGCGTTTTAATTACATCGAAATGAAAGCTTTTGATATTAACGGCAAAGAGTTCATCGTAAAAACCGACGGTCTGCTGGCGATTTGTATGCAGCATGAACTGGATCACTTAGAAGGCACTTTATTTGTCGATCATTTAAGCTTTGTGAAATCGAACAAAATTAAAAATCAGATCAAAAAATACGGCTATCCTGTGAAGGAAGAAAAAGAAGCTGAAAAAGAAAAACAAAAAGAATTAGCCAAGGACAAACGCTAGTGAGCAAGGTGCGCGTGTGTTTCCTAGGGACGCCAGAATTTGCCGTCACGTCCCTGAAAGCGCTGCTTGATGATGAGCACTTTGAAGTTGTCGGCGTTGTTTCTCAACCAGATCGTCCGGCGGGTCGTAAGCTTCAGCTGACCCCAAGCCCGGTAAAAACCTTAGCTCTTGAACACGGTCTTCGTGTGGTGACCCCTGAATCTTTAAAAAAAGATCCGGCCGCGGTTGCGGAAATTCGCTCTTGGGGAGCGGAAGTCGGAATCGTTGTGGCTTTTGGTCAAATCCTGACCGAAGACTTTATGAGCTCGTTCCGTTTTGGTTGCGTGAATGTGCATGGTTCTATTTTACCGCGCTGGCGGGGGGCCGCGCCCATTCAGCGTGCGATTGAAGCCTTGGATGCAGAATCCGGCGTGACCTTACAGCGCATGGTTAAAAAATTAGATGCCGGGGATATCATCGGCATTCGGAAAGTTAAGATTCGCCCAGATATGGACGCCATGCAATTGCATGATGAATTGGCGGTTTTAGGTGCCGATCTTTTACGGGTTGAATTGATGGACTATGTGCGCGGCAATATCGGACCGATTCCTCAAGATGAATCCCAAGTTACGATTGCGCCAAAAATTGATAAGGCAGAATGTTTTATTGATTTTAAAACTTCGGCGTGTGCGGTCGATGGAAAAATGCGCGGTTTTGTTTATGGGCCGGGCGTTTACACTTTGCTTCAAGGTAAAAAATTGAAGTTGCATAAAGCGGTGCCCCTAGATCAGTCTTCTAAATCAGAACCCGGCACTATCACGGCGATCGCGGACGATCATATCGTGGTGGCGTGTGGGGAAGGCTCATTAAAACTTTTGGAAGTGCAGCCCGAATCGCGCACCCGCATGAAGGTTCAAGATTTTCTTAAAGGTCATGATCTTAAAGTAGGAGACAAACTTGGCATCTAAAATGGTTGCGCCTTCAATTTTATCCGCGGACTTTGCAAATCTAGAAAAAGAAATTCACGCGGTATCACAAGCAGGGGCGGACTGGATTCATGTGGATGTTATGGACGGACGTTTTGTTCCGAATATCACAATCGGTATCCCGGTGGTGAAGTCGTTAAAAAAAGTTTCTCCGATCCCTTTAGATGTTCATTTGATGATTGAAGAACCTGAACGCTACATCGAAGACTTCATCAAAGCGGGCAGTGATTATTTGACCATTCACGTCGAATCGACAAAAGATCCCGCGGCGGTGCTTAAACGCATCCGTGAGTTGGGGGCGAAAGCCGGCATCACTTTGCGTCCGGGAACTTCTCTGGACACGGTTCTGCCGTTGCTCCCTTTAAGCGATTTAGTGCTTGTTATGACCGTAGAGCCTGGCTTTGGCGGTCAATCCTTTATGGCCGATCAGATTGCCAAGATCTCGCGTTTACGCCAGGAAATCAGCTCTAAGAAACTGTCTTGCCTGATTGAAGTCGATGGCGGTATCAACGCCGAAACTGCGAAGCTATGTCACGAAGCCGATGTTTTTGTGGCGGGAAGTTTCGTATTTGGTCGCGACTATAAAACCGCGATAGCGGCTTTACGTTAATTACTGCGCTTTGCACGACATCTAACATTTTGGCCCCTTTGTCATTTGACCCGAGCTTGAGCATTATGGCCAAAGACGGCAATGCTTATCCTGCGTAACATAAAAACTCATTGGTTCGATTTGGCGAAAAAGTTTTTGCTGGTCGTGATTTGATTGACCCTTTTTGCGAGTCGGCTCAAACTTTGATTGTTCGATATTTAACAAGGAGAGTTTGATGAAAAAGCTATTCGCGGTGTGCGCGTTGATTTTAGGATTTGGAAGTGCGGCGAATGCCGGTCTTTTGCTTGAGCCTTACTTGGGTTACGAGATGGGGACTTTTAAAGACAATGCTGACGGTAAAATGAATGGGACACTTTTGGGAGCACGCGTAGCGTGGACGGCACCTGTCATGTTTTGGGCGGGGTTAGATTACGCGACGACGGTGAGTGCTAATTTTGATTCTGACACGGCCAATGTTTCTGATTCGGACGCGAAACGCAACACTTTATGGGCCGTGGTGGGAGTGGACTTTCCGATCTTGCTTAGAGGTTGGTTGGGGTATGGATTGATGAATGAAATCAAATTTGACGACTACAACAATAAAATCAAAGGTAAAAGCACAAAGCTGGGCTTAAGCTTCACGGGTCTTCCATTCATTTGTTTGAACTTTGAATACTTGATGGAAACTTTTGACGAACAAAGCTCAGGCTCTTTAAGCCCGGACGCGAAAAACAACGCGTACGTGCTATCAGTCTCTTTACCTTGGGAATTCTAAGGTACCAGCTTCTTTTAGTAAAAATTCGGTACATAAAAAGCCACGAAGTTAATTTCGTGGCTTTTGTTTTTTGGGAATACAGTTCCAAGTTGGAACTGTGCTGCTGCTTCATAAGGTCTAGGTTCGGATCTTTGTTTTGTGTGTGAAAGACTTCCTTGATAAACCCAATCTCAACCCTTTTTGGGAAAGGAAGTACCTTATGAAACTTATTGCGGTTATCTTGGTTTTCTTCACCACTCTTTCGGTCTTTGCCGACGACAAAGTAAAAGTCAATTTCAACTCTGAAGAGCTGACAAAAGTTATTGAAAACTACGCCAAAGCCACCGGGCAAAAATTCATCATTGATCCCGGCGTGCGCGGTAAAATCACGATCTTAAATCAAGAGCCGATTACCAAAGAAGAATTTTTCAGTCAGTTGTCTAATGGCCTGGCTTTAAATGGCTTTGCCATCAGCAAGCAAGAAGACGTGATGGTGGTGCAAAGCGCCCGCAACGTGCAAAGAAATATGTTAGAAGTTTCGACGAAAAGACCTTCGATGAAACCACAGCGTATGTATACGTGGGTTTACACTCCTAAAAATGTTTCTGTGTTGCAGTTAAACCGCGATCTTAGAATTTTGCCATCCAGAGATGGTGAAATGAATGTCGTTGCTATCAACAATCAACTGATCATCACGGACTGGGTCAGCAACATCAATCGTGTGGCGGACGTTTTAGAGCAAATTGATATTCCTGAAAATCCGGTGCTATCAAAGCTTGCTAAAAAAGGAGCTGAAGGACGTCTTCGCCCAAGACCCCCGCATGAAGGTGGGCCAGAAAAAGTGGCGCCTCCGACACCTCCGCAAGAATAATTTAATTTAGGCAACAACGATAGGCGCGGGTCGCACTCGCCGCGCCTTCGCCCATCGATTCGCAATTTGCAGACCCCATCGTCGCCACGGAAACTGTCCCTCCGGTCAGATGATAAACATTGCTGGCCCATTCTTCATTCCCTGTCATGCCGGTGGCCGACCCACTTTTGCACGCGCGATACCATTGTTCATTTGAACAAAGCGAGGCCGGGCCTCGAGTGCTTGTCACTGAATAACAAGAATTTTTAGCATCTAAAAAACTCGCCGCTGTTCGTTCATTGGTACTGATGCAATAACTTGTAGGCAGTCCCGCGGCACCGATCAAAGTAAAGCCCGCAGGGCAGGTGTTGGGACCGCCCGTCATATACGTGGTCCATCCGGACGCGGCACATAGATAGAGGCGATCATTGGTGGGATCAGACTTGATTCGACCATATTCGGCGGCACTATCACAATCCGTCGCGGCCGGGGCTGAAGAAACCGTTGCCATTTGTAAATAGCCCGCAACTTGCAATGTGCTTTCAGGGGTTGTTGTCCCGATGCCGACTTTGCCCTCGGCGGTAATTCGCAGTCGTTCTTCGGCGGTGGCGGTGCCCGGCGGTGTGGTCCAAAACCCTAACCGAGAAGCCTTGGCGGTGGGGGTCCAATTTTCAGTGGCGACCATCGAGAGCCCGGGAGAGTTTGTGTTGGTCGACCATCCTGTGCCGTCATAAGCGTAGCCAAAGATATTGAAAATAGTTTTTCCTGAAGTAATCGCCGTCGGGGCGGCCTTTGTTCCCATCGAGCGATAGGCCACTAAGTGCGCAGCTTGCGTGTCTGAAAAAGATCGTATCGCTAAACGTCCGCCAAAGCCCGTGCCTTCGCCATCCACGATCAACCCGGCGCGATCGGGCTGAGTGGTGGTATCGGGAATGGTGCTTGCCACGTGCAGGGTGGTCGCCGGATTTTCAGTGCCAATACCCACGAAGCCTGAAGTAAGCACGGTCATTTTTTTTGTACCTTGAGTTTGTAACGACACGGAGTGTGCGGATAAGGATCCGATACTCATCTCACCGGTGAGGGTATTTCCTCCGTCTAAAACCGCTCCTCCAGAAGCGATGCCATAAGTGGCGATGGCACCCAATCCAAGATTTGATCTGGCAGTTGTGGCATTATTTAGTTCGCTGAGATTATTTGCCGGATTTAAAGGAACAAAACCTAACGCGGTCGTCACATTTGAAGAGACAAAGCTTGCACACCCAAACCCGTCAGAGACTGAAACCCAAGTAATGTACTGACCTGCGGTGCAAGAGCCGGTCGGCCAAGGGCTCGTGCCACCGGCATTCACCAGATCTGTGTAACGCAGTTTTGCGTAACTCCACGCGCTGCCATCGTAACGCAAGACTTGACCGCTGGATGTGCCGTTAGAAAGTTTTGCGGGGGTTATGGCACCTAGGGCTACAGTCGGGGAAGGGTATGTGCCTGAAAGATCTCCGCTGGCAGGACCCGAGGCACCTCCGGCGCCTCCTTGATCCGTCACGCATGTAAAGCTGGTTCCGTTAAAGGTAAGGACTTCCGTGCCCGCACACGGAGTCACGGGTAAAGTGTTTTTTAGAATAAAATCCGCCGCCGTGTTTGATCCTAACTTTTGAGCTGCAAGGCTAAAACCCGCATAGGGAACGGAGCGAATGACGGTGTCCGGGGAAATGCGATGCCATGAAATTCCGTCGTGAAATTGCACCCGCAGGCGTCGTCCTTCGTCGGCGGCCGGATTAAACGGCAGCCCGCCATCGCAGGTCAATGAACCTTGGTTGTTAAAACTATCTAAGATGGTAAAGGTCGGCGATCCTGGATAGCTATGGGAGTGGCCGATAGGGGAATCGAAAACCCCCTTAGAGTTTGTCATATTTACTCCATTGACTTGCTCTCGATATAATACGCAAGTTCCAGAGGCTGACGTAATTTCAAATAAGAAACTGACGCTGGGGAATTCTAATGGGCTACCATCTAATTTGACGATGCGGCCCTGATAGCTCAGGAGTGGCGGGGATGCAAGGACCTCAAGAGGCATTAAAATGCCTAAGGCAAAAAAACATGTATTCAGTAACGTCCGAGATGTCTTCATGGACAATTTATCGACACTTCCGCGATAAAAAACGAGGGGCGCTTGCAAAACATCAGTGCGCCTTGAGCAAGGGATTATTTCAACGCTTTTGATGTTTCATGGCAAAACACGAGGCATGTGATAAATATCTAGCCCGCATGGAAAATACCGACGTCTTTAAATTTTATCGGCCCTCGGACTATCTGGAGGCCGTGCTTCAGGACCGCCAGAAAAAGCGGCCCAAATTTTCCATGTCTCAGTTTGCCTCCTTTCTTAAGTTTCCGGATGTGGGAACGTTATCTCGGGTTTTAGGTGGCCGTCGCGCCTTATCGATGGATCGAGCGGTTTTAATTGCCGATCGCCTTGAGTTGTCACACTCCTCGCGCCTTTATTTCTTTCAAATGGTCGCGCTTCAAGATGTTCCCGAAGAAGTTCGTAATCCGCTTTTAAAAGTCCTGCAACTGCAGGACTCAGATCGTAAAGCTAATGAGTCTGAAAGTGTCGTCAGCTCAGCTGAAATTATCTCTGACTACAGATATCTTTCCGTGCGAGAATGTTTACGTCTTAAAAAGAATAAAGAGCTTCACGACGGTTTTAGCAAAGTTTGGAAGGCTTCTCCCGACACACCGAATTTTCTCGAGATTATGCAGAACCTAGAAAAAGCGCAGCTCGTAAAAAACGAAGATGGGCAGTGGGTTCCCCATGACCCGGTCGCACTCAATATTGATCCTGGAGAATCATCTAGAGCCATTAGAGCCTATCATGAGGGCTGGCTGCAGTCGGCTCAGTTTTCCTTATTGAATGGCGCGATGGAAAAAAGGAATTTTCAAGGGACGACCTTGTCTATTCCGAAATGGGCCTATGCTGAAGTGGTTGAACAAATTAAATCTTTACACAAAAATCTTTTAAAACTTTCATTGGCTAAAGATGCCGACCAGGTCGTGCATGTTGAATCCTTCGTTATTCCCGTGGGGGAGGCTTATGAATAATTTTTTGATGTTGATTTTGATATTCTGCTCGCTCCGAGTACATGCGGACCCCAATACAGGCGGCGGAGTTTACGTGGGAAATGGGGGCGAAGCGGTTATCTGCAATTCTCCTTTGCCGCCTCCGATAGGAGGGGAAGAAGTGCTGGTTTTAGATTTCTGGATGTCTCTGGTTGGGGCGCCCATGCAGCCTGTAGCGGCGGAGGTGCAAAGATTTGAGAAACTTCAATCGTTTAAAGATGGTGTCGATTTTTTTGACAAAAAGCTCGCGCGCGTTCCCTGGTTTCAGAATCTCGTAAAACAAGCCGCCTTGAAAATTAAGATAGACCAAGATTCATTCGTGCAAGGGCCTTTAGCGGCAGCGAAAGACTCTGCTTTACCCTTCCCCTTGCCAGAAGGCTGTCACAAAGCCCAAGTGGCTTTACGTCGCGCAGAGCGTGTTTTCATAGACATTGATATTTACAAAAAAATGAATCAAACCCAGCGCGCGGTGCTTTATATGCATGAATATATTTATGCGGCGGGTGTCTTTAATTATGGCCACAATTCCAGCGTGCGCACCCAGTCCTTAATGATCTATTTGCTTCAATCTAATCCTTCAAAACAAGATCTTGAGCAGTATGTGACTGATCATTTTACAGTGCGTCCTTAGCAAGGGCGCAGAATGAGTCTTTACAAAGTCCCGAAATAAGAACAATTGGAAAATCCATCTGGTTTCTTTCATGATCAGTGAACCAGGAGGAATCTCGAATGTTCAAGTTATTCTCAGCAACTCTAGTAACTCTTTTGATACCCGCACTTGGCTGGTCTGCAAATCTGAGTGCCAGCTCACCGCACGAAACCGTGCCTTTTGAAACTTCATTTCAATTACGAGTCAGTGGTGGAGTAAGTCCGTACCGATACCAAGTCACTTACGGAGCGGCCACGGTGTCGGCCTCTGGTAAAATTACTACCGGCAGCAAGAATGGTCAGGTGAAGGTGTTGGTGTATGATTCTAAAAATAAAAAAGTAATGGTGCGCTTTCGTGTGTTGAAAACTGCGGTACTAGGATCAGCGCCGGTTCCAGCAAATCCGGAGCCATCACCGAGCCCAGCGCCATCACCAGCTCCAGCTCCGGTGGCTGAAAAATTATTCAAAGTTCCAGCGCAAGCCCCGAAGGCTTGTAAATGGGAAGAACGCATTGATTGTGAGTCATTTAAATATGCTCGCAAAATCGATGTGCGCTCGGCGGCGGAGTTAAAAACCGCTTTGGCTGATTTGCGAGCTGGAGATTTGGTGTCAGTGGCAAGTGGCGTTTATAGCGGGCTTTTTGTAATCACCTTGAAGGCTAGCTCTGCGGCTTATGTGTGTGCAGAAAAAGGCGCTGTCATTGATGGGGGTAATTATAAATCAGGCTATGGGCTGTATCTTAATAAAGCCTCCAACATCGTCGTCAGTGGACTGGCGGTACGAAACGTACAAAAGGGTGTGATGATGGACGGGGGACAGAACCTTGTTCTTCATAATATGACAGTTTCCGGTGTGGGCGATGAAGCCGTGCATTTTCGCAATAACACGCAAAACAGCGTAATCTCTAGATCTAAAATTTTAGATGCTGGTTTATATCAACCTGATTTTGGTGAAGGGGTTTATTTAGGAAGTTCGAAAAACAAGTGGTGTCCAAGTGGTACGAATTGTGGCGAGCCGGATCGCAGTGACTGCAATCTTGTTTCTGAAAATTATATTTCAAACGTAAAGGCTGAAAGTATCGACGTGAAAGAGGGAACACAAAACAACGTTATTGCGGAAAACGAATTTGAAGGCTCGGGCATGACGGGAGCTTATGCGGATTCTTTTATCGACGTAAAAGGTAATTTGACCTATGTGTTGAACAATAAAGGTGTTGCGGGGCAATGCGGATCGAAGTCGTGCCAACTTAACGGCTTTCAAACGCACATCGCTGTCGCCGGTTGGGGAGATAAAAACGTATTCAGTGGAAATCGTCTTTCAGGTGACTTTGCGGGTCCGGTCGTGGGATTGCAAAAAGCCCTTTCAAACGTTGTTCACTGTGACAATACCGCGGATAATGGTGTTGCGGCAGCAAACGCGGTGTGTGTGAATCCCTAATGAATAGGTAAGCTGTTCTTTCACAACAAAGCTAGTCGGAAGACCCTAACGATGTTAGGGTCTTTTTTTAGGAGTGTGTTGTGATGATAAAGTTAATTGCATTTCTAGTTTTAGTTTCAGGCACAAGTTTCGCGCAAAATATGCAGCCCGGTTTGTGGAAAGCGAAATCAAGTTTTGAGCTCAATGGCTTGCCATTGCCAGCAACCGAAAACGAAGAATGTATTTCTAAAGATTTAGCCAAAGACCCCAAACAAACTATCAGCAAAGAACTCACCAAACGTGGGTGCACGATCACGAAATGGTCACTCAAAGGCAAAAAACTAGAAGCCGCGCTTAAATGCCAAAAAGATGACATCGAAGCCGAAGGAACATTGGCAGGTACGGTCACTGAAAAAAGTTACGACCTCAAAGGCGACGCCGAAGGCTCTTTCAAAGGCATCCCGTCTTTCGCCAAACTAAACCTCACCGGTAAATGGACCAAGCCCTGTAAATAAAAGGTGCCTGGCTCTTTTTTAGGACCATGGCGCGTTATCCTCTGAGAATTGGGACAAAGGTCACTCTATGACGCTATGTAGCCAGAAAAAAGAGCCAGGCACCTTTGAGAATTTAGGGTCGTTGCGCTAGGATCGGGCCTTTGAAAATGGAGCCTGGTTCTATGCAAATTACTGGTGAAAATATCACTCTTGAAAGCCTTTATGAAATCGCGCACAAACCGCAGTTAAAGGCTGAGCTTTCGGCATCCGCAAAAGCGCAAATGCAAAAATCTCGATCGTACATTGAAGGCCGTATTTCAAGTGGCGAAGTTATGTACGGAGTGAACACCGGCTTTGGGGCCTTTTCCTCGGTTCGTATTTCTGATTCTGAAATTGAACAGCTTCAGCGCAACTTGATTCGTTCCCATTGCATGGGTGTCGGCACTCCTTTTACCAAAACAGAAACTCGCGCGATGATGGTTTTGCGTGCCAATGCGTTGGCTAAAGGTCACAGTGGGATTCGTCCGTTGGTTGTCGAAAAAATTCTAGAATTCCTGAATAATGACATCATTCCGGTGGTTCCTTCGCAAGGCTCAGTGGGCGCGAGTGGTGACTTAGCACCTCTTTCCCATTTGGCGTTAACGATCATCGGTGAAGGGGATGCCTGGGGACCGAACGGTCAAATCGTACCGGTGCAAAAACTTTTGCAAGAAAAAACCATCAAAGCCTTAGACCTTCAAGCCAAAGAAGGTCTTTCCATGATCAATGGCTGTCAGGTGATGACTTCCATAGGTTTGCTTTCTGTGTGGGAAGCTCGTCGCTTGTTGTGGTTGGCCGATCTTGCGGGTGCCATGTCCTTGGAAGGCTTGCGTGGTTCGCGCAAAGCTTTTGATCCACTTATTTCGGCGGCTCGTCCTCATCCTGGCGAAGGAAAAACGGCGCGCAATTTAATCAAACTTATGGGTGAGATGAGCGAAATCGGTCAAAGCCACATCACCGGAGATCACCGTGTGCAAGATGCTTACTCGCTTCGTTGTATGCCGGCAGTTCACGGGGCGGCCAAAGATGCCCTTCGCTATGTTGCTAAAGTTTTAGAAACTGAAGCGAATTCTTCCACCGACAATCCACTTGTATTTGCCGATGATAATAAAGTGCTTTCTTGCGGCAATTTTCACGGGATGCCGGTGGCGCACGCGATGGATTTTGCGGGGATTGCGATTTCTTCACAAGCCAGTATCAGCGAATGCCGTATTTCAAAAATGATTTCAACACAAATGTCAGAACTCCCTGCATTCTTAACTCCGAACGGAGGTTTGAATTCAGGTCACATGATTGTCCAAGTGGCGGCGGCTTCTTTGGTCAGTGAAAATAAAGTTCTGGCTCATCCGGCGAGCGTGGATTCAATCCCGACTTCGGCAGAAAAAGAAGATCACGTTTCGATGGGAACAATTGCCGCGCGCAAATTTAAACAGATTCTGCAAAACGCAGAAAATGTAGTGGCGATGGAAATGCTTTCAGCCACGCAAGCCTTGGATTTGATTGCACCGTTAAAACCGTCAGCGGCCGTCAAAGCCGCGCATGAACACATTCGTAAAACAGTTCCATTTGCAACCGAAGACCGCATTTTCCACAAAGACGTCGAAGCCATCAAGGCGATGATGCTGTCGAACGAACTGATGGCAGTCGTGCAAAAAGCCGTCGGCGAGCTTGAGTGGTAGAAATTATTTAAGAGGAAGTATTTATGACATCAGGACCAAGAGTAGTAAAAGCTCCCACCGGAAATAAAATGGTTTGTAAGGGCTGGTTGCAAGAAGCCGCTTACCGTATGATTCAAAACAACTTGGACCCTATGGTGGCCGAGCGTCCGGAAGATCTCGTCGTGTATGGCGGAATTGGAAAAGCGGCGCGCAACTGGGAGTCTTTTGATAAAATCCTAGAGGCTTTAAAAAATTTAGAAAACGATGAAACTCTTTTAGTCCAATCAGGAAAACCGATCGGTATTTTAAAAACTCACGAAGACGCACCCCGAGTTTTACTTGCAAACTCAAACCTTGTGCCGAAATGGTCGACGTGGGAAGTCTTCAATGAGTTGGATAAAAAAGGTTTGATGATGTACGGCCAGATGACCGCAGGCTCTTGGATTTACATTGGAACTCAAGGTATTATCCAAGGGACGTATGAATCTTTTGTTGAAGCGGGCAGACAGCATTTCAATGGCAGCCTGAAAGGTCGTGTGATCTTGACTGCCGGTCTTGGGGGCATGGGTGGGGCGCAACCTTTAGCCGGAGTGTTTGCTGGTGCTTGCGTGCTCGCAGTTGAAATTGATCCGACAAGAATCCAAAAACGCTTAGAAACAAAATACATTGATGAAGTCGCCACCGACATCGATGATGCAATCGCACGGATCCGTAAGTACACGGCGGCGGGGGAAGCAAAATCCATCGCTTTGCTGGGCAATATGGCAACCGTCATTCATCAGTTGTTAGAAAAAAACTTTATCCCGGATTTATTAACGGACCAAACTTCAGCACATGATCCGTTGGTGGGTTATATACCGGAAGGTTACACGGTTGAGTCCGCAAAACCTTTCCGCGAAAAAGATCAAAAAGCATATTTGGAAGCCGCTTACGCATCGATGGCCAAACACGTGCGTGGCATGCTGGCAATGAAAGATAAAGGCGCTGTGACATTTGATTACGGTAATAACTTGCGTGCGCGTGCTCAAGAAGCGGGTGTCACTAACGCCTTTGATTACCCGGGATTTGTGCCGGCATTTATCAGACCTCTGTTCTGTAAAGGCAGTGGTCCTTTCCGCTGGGTGGCTTTGTCAGGTGATCCTAACGATATCAAAGTCACCGACGATGCGATGAGAAAACTCTTCCCGCATAAAAAAGATCTTTTACGTTGGTTAGATATGGCGGAAGAACGCATTGCCTTTCAAGGGCTGCCCGCACGGATTTGCTGGCTTGAATACGGCGAGCGCGCTAAAGCTGGCTTGATGTTCAATCAGCTGGTCGCTGAAGGTAAAGTCAAAGCACCCATCGTCATTGGCCGTGACCACTTAGATTGTGGATCTGTGGCGTCACCCAATCGCGAAACGGAAGCGATGAAAGACGGGTCTGACGCCGTCAGTGACTGGGCATTATTAAATGCCATGGTGAATACGGCGTGTGGAGCCACGTGGGTCAGTCTTCATCACGGTGGTGGTGTGGGGATGGGGTACAGCCAACACGCCGGCCAAGTGATTGTCGCCGATGGAACTGAAAAAGCTGCAAAACGCTTAGAGAGAGTTTTAACGGCCGATCCAGCGATGGGTGTATTTAGACATTTGGATGCGGGCTATGAACTAGCCAAAGAAGTCGCCCAAGAGCGTGGGGTAAAAAGCTGCTGGATCTAAAAGCTATAACTTAAGATTTATAAAAAAGCCTTTCTGCGAACAGAAAGGCTTTTTCTTGGAACAAAGATTATTTCGATTTTTAACCCGGAATAATTCCAACAATCAAAGTGATGTTGCAAGAAACACTTTTATCGCCGCCGTCGGCTTGCTGACATTCAAAAAATAAGGCTTTGGATTTTCCATCTTCAGCTGCAGGCTGAGACACCGCGAAACCACGTTTGTATTCTAAAATACGATTTTCTTGGCCGTCGATGTCTTTCATCGCTGGAAGAAGATACATCAAGGGAGCGAGCCCCGGGCCCATAAAAGAAATAGAATGTTCTTTGGTAAAACCGTCATCAGAAGTCACGGTTCGGAGGTCACTGATAGCCACAGCTGCATATTCGGTGACTTCAATAGAAACGGCATAAGCGGTGACAGACAAAACGAATAGGGTGGTTATGGCCAATAAGATCTTTTTCATTAAGTTCTCCTGTTAAAGGTAAAGACAGGTTGTCTTCGCACGAGGCGAAGGGAAGGTCACAGTACAAGTTTGTAATTGGAGAAAATGGAAATAAAAAAAGCCTTTCTCGCTCGGAGAAAGGCTTTCTCGTGAACTTGCCAGCCAGGATCTAGTCTTAGCGACGAGTGGCTGGATTCACAGAGTCTGGTGTTGATTGCAGTCTTTGTTCGTCGCGGAAGTTTTTTGGATTCCGACGAGACAGCTTCATTTTAGATTGAGACGTCAGGCTGTGACTTTCAGAGTCCGCCGCCATTCTTGCATCATTCGTGGGCTCGCTCATTTTAGAGCGTCCAGTGGAGCGAGAGGCCGTGCTTGATTTTGAAGTCGCTGATTTTTTCGGTGCAATAGCTTTTTTTGCTTTGGATGTGGTGCGCGTTTTAGACGCCGAAGCCTTCATGCTTTTTCCCGACAACATTTTAGATTTTGACTTTGCAGAGCCAGAAGCTTTCGTGGCAGCGCCGGTTTTGGTTTTTGTTTTTCTTGCAGCTTTTGCTGCGGTTGGTTTTCTTGCTGTTTTGGTGGCCATCTTGGACTCCTTCTTAAGGTTGGCTCGTGTTCTTAATCAGTATGTCACTTAAGAGTGCCAAGCACTAATTTCAAGGCTGTCATCTGCTGTTCAGCAAAGGAGATGTGTCCCTGTCATAAGACTTGTTGCCATGGCTTCCGACCGGGAGTTCCATAGGCATCAGTGGAGGGTTTTATGCAAAAAACTTATCACCGTAACGGAGCTTTGATTGTAAGTATGGTCGTCTTGCTTGTCATGAGCATCGTAAACCTAGGATTGATGGCCGGTTAGGTCCCAGGGAGTTAAGAAGTCAACGAGTCATCGGAGGACGAGCTTGTAGTGATCTTGCTGCGACCCGCAGTTTTCACCTGCCGAATCAAGCGATACGTCATAAAACTGGCGGCAGTACATCCCAGACCCAAGATCAGGGTTGTCGACGAAGACACCGCGGCCAGCTGCAAGAAAGACTTCATCGAGGGAGCTTCTTGATAGGTCAGCTTGATTGAATTGCGAATCAATAACGGCAAGATGTATCCTAAAGTCATCAAAACAGAATTTTCTAAGATATGTATCCAATGCCGAGTGGCGATGCCATAACCTAGAAACAAAAGGCAAAGAAAGTTAACAGAATCCCCCACGAAATTAAATCCCATGGCCTGGTAAATAAGGACCAGAGCTCCAGACATAAAGAGCACATAGTAAGTCATCATACTACGCGTGTGAAAAAGGGTTTTCATGAAGCCTCTGTGTGTAACGTCAGTTTAACAGAGGCTTTTAAGTTTTAAACGAGGGGAATTTACAATCCAATAAGGACTGGACTTAAGGACATTGGCAGTGAGCTAATCGGCAAGACAGAACACGTCCGTGGTTGTTGTATTGGAACTCGAAAACCTTTTGGTCATGTCTTTCAAGCTGGACTGCTGATCCATCTTTCAGTTTTAAATCCGCGCGCAGCTCATGGCGAGTCAGGGTCCCTTGAGCAAGCAAGCTTTGTAAAGTGTCGTCTTTTTTAAGGCGGATTCGTTCCGGATACCCTTCGGCATCCAGTTTGTAATAGCGAACTTCTTTTTTATCGGGAAGATTGGAGCGATCTTGAGCCACCACGTGAATACGATGGTGAGAGCCATCGGCCAAAGTGATGTGGTAGTTTTCAACTGAGACACTTTCGGCCTGAACGCCAACACTTTTTTGCAGGTACTCAATCAAAGCTTCCGGTGTTGCAATGGCTTGGGCGGCGATTTCTGGCGCACAAGCTTGCAAAGTCTCTAAAAAGTTATCTTTTAGCGACGGTGTCCCGGAAGGATCGGCCTCGGTGTGCGACTCGCGAATGAAAGAGCTGACTTCTTCCTCTTTATCTAATTTTGCGCTTTCAGTCTCCGGCTTTGCGGAATCTGAGATGGCGGCTTCAGTGGTATGAACCGGCTCGCTGTTCTGATGACCTAAAAGAAGATGCCAAAAGAAATAGTCCGCGAAGATCCCTAGGGAAAACAAAATAACGGCCCACAGAATCCAGGTTTTAAGTTTAATTTCTTTCATGCATCCTCTTTAAGCAAAAACTAATTCAATCTTGGTTTCCAGTTATCCCATGAAGGACAGCTGCGTGCACGCTCTGATGGACCGCGGCTTTCGCCCCAACGGTAGGCGCCACTGTCATTAGGGTTATTTGAAATATTCCCCGCAAACATACGTCGTTTAAACTCTGCGATATCCATGCTGCGGCCCGAAAGATATTCAACCGTACAGACTGAATTACGGCTGTTGGGGCTGAACTTCATGTTCGCCGCCTCAGAGGCGGCTGAAGAGCGAATGTAAGGGAAGATTTTTTCCAAACGGCGCGCGTTTTCGGCGCTTAATTTTGCGCCCCCGTTGCGATCAATCATCTGACGGTAAGCACGACGTAAAGCCATCATATCGTCAAAAACACGTTGGTCACGACTGGGAGTTGAATACGTGTCGTAATCTGCCGAACTCATGCAACCATTCGTACGACTCAAAGCGCGCAAGCCATCGTTTACGGACGGCACACGCGATGTGAATCCTTGGCAGATCGTGTGCAACATGCGACTGACCATTTGATCGTCACCTTCGCTGCGAGTGGCTAAGCGGCTTTGCACTTGGCTGACCCAACCGCGCAAACCGATTTGGTATTGCTCTTCGCTGTATCCTGGGACTTCCCACACCGGGCGACCGATGTAAGCCGCCGGTCGCCAGTAACGGAAACCCGCGTTTCCTGACGGAGAGTAATTGCCTTCAAAAACCCATTCCGGGTTGGGCCAAGAGCGACGCTCTTGCAACATCGAGCCAGAGCCCGCGCCGATGGTCGAATTAAATACTAAGTGGGGGACACCGATCGACATCATCTCTTTGACGGTCCAAGAGTGATGATTTGCAGCGGTTGTTAAAATCAAAGACCCCGCACGGATCGCGCGGTTGTTCATCGCGACCGGATACGTGTCGTTCGGAAGAGATTTTGTGCTGGCCATATCAAACATGTAAAGCAAAAAACCACGGATGCGAGCCGTGTCGCTTTGTCCATCCCAACGGCTCATGCGATTTGAAATCGTACGACCTGAAGCAGTGGGATCTTGCATCACAAAGGGCAGGCGATTTTCATAGGCAAAAATAATACGCATAGAATAAACCGTGTCGGCGCAGTCCAGGCGAAGTCCATAATAGGGATTCGGGCGGCCGTTACGAGTTTGTCTGGCAAAAAAATCGACAGTCCAATTATTACGAACCCATTCAGAAAAACGGGCTTCGGCGTTAGGACCCCAACTATTGGTTTCAGTCCAAACCGCGGCATGGGCAGAAAGGCCCATAAATAGGGTCATGATAAAGAGGCTTAAGGAACGGTTCAGGCGTGACATTCTTTTTCTCCTCGGATTTGTTTAGGCCGAGGAGGGATATATTGCGACGGGCCAAGGTTCAATGAATTTATTGCTCGTTGCGCCGTGTTAAGTAGACATTTCCAATGCGTCGCGGCATATTCCTTAAACTTATGAAAACTTTCATCTTTCTGCTCTCTCTAACCCTGGTAATATTTACACAAATTGGGTGCCAAAAAGAAGAGCCTGTCACCCGTCAACAAGTCCTTTCTGAGGGCTTTTCTTTGATGGATCAGGGGCGTTGGGACGAAGCCATTTCGTATTTCCAAGACGTTTTAGATCATGATCCGCACTATCACGTGAAATTGGCTTTAGCTTCCGCTTATGCTGGCAGAGCCGGCATTAAGATCGAACAAATTTATCAATTTTCAGTCGTTAAAGAAGTTCCCGTGCCGAAAATTGAGATGAAGGGGCTGGCTTTGGATAAGCAGACCTCTGCAACTTTAGAAAATTTAGCCAAGTATTTAGAGCACTGGAACAAGATTCCCGATGTTCAAGGGAAGTCTCGAGCTGACATTCTTTCCGCCCTTAAAACTTTAGAAAATGAAAATGAACCCGGTGTGCGGTTGTATTCGGCGGTTTTGCGTATCGTGAACGTCAAATCAACGATCAGCCAAGGGGTTGAGAATTTTAATTTACGTTTGCAAAGTAAGAAAAAAATCTGCACGCAAGATTTAAAACCTTATGTCAATTGGTCGGGAAAAGTTTTTGAAAGTCTGATCCTTTTAACTTCGGATTTAGAACTCGCTTTCCCCGAGCAAAAAAAGAATTATGAAGAAATTCGCGTCAAAATCGATGACGTTGTAAACCAAGTTTCGAACCTGTCATGGCCTGTGAGTAACCAATGCTACTAAGTCGTGGTTTAAAACTTTCAATCATCGCGGTTCTTTTAAGTGCCTCTGTGGTGGCCCCAGCCAGTGAGCTGCCGTCGTCCTTGCGGGGCGGCTCCAGTCGTTTTATTTCTCGCGCGTTAGGAAGTTCTTGTTACACCATGGACAGTGTAGAGCGCGGCCTTCCTTGCAATCCCGCTTCGGTCGCTAAAGAGCGTAAAAGTCGTTTTGATGCCGATCTTTTAATGGGCAGTCACTTAAAATACATCCAAGAAGCTCAAGACATTTTGGGTGGGAATGATTCGCCCGAGGCTGTATCTAAGTTTTTCTCTCACCGAGATTCCATGCAAGGGGAGGCTTCTTTTGAAGCTTCGTTTCAAGCGTCAACGTGGGGTTTGGGTGTCGAGCCGTATCGTTTTATTGCGGTGACTCGCATGGAAAACCCGGCCCTGCCGATGGTGGATGTGACAATTGCCCAAGAACAAAGTGTGCGGGCCCAAGTGGCTACTTATGCCGGAGAAAACTTTTATGCGGGCGTGCAAGCTCGTTACACGCACGTGAAGTTCATTGGTCAGTACTTTGCCTTAACTGAAGCTTTCGCGGGTGATAAAAACGAACTTTTCCAAACACGCACGCAAGATTTGATTTACTTAGAGCCTGGCTTTTTATTTTCGTGGGAAGAACAACCTTGGAAACCTCAAGTTTCCGCGGTGCTGGCAAACTGGGGTTATTCGAGTGAAAAAACCGCCGAATATCCTATTCAGCCTGAAGGTCTTTTAGGGGCCTCGATCAAACCCTTTGTCCCATTGGGACTTTTAGAGTTGGGTGTGCAATTTCAAATCAATGCGCAAACTAAAAATGCGCGCGATGCTTTGCGCGCTTCCGTCGCTTATCAGCTGGGAATTTTGCATCTTATTGCCAGTGCGTCGGATTATGATCGCTCCGCCGGGTTTACGGTGAGCTTCCGCAGTTTCTCTAGTGGTCTTTCTTATTGGGATCAAGATGACAGCCGTGGTGTCTTTATATCTTTCTTGGTGACGTTATGATGAAGTTTCTTGCTGCAATCTTAGCCCTGACATTTTCATTACAAGCTTTTGCGCAAGAGCGTGAACTTGAATACGAGGGGGCGGCCAATTGGAATGACTTCCGTAAGTATGTTTTGACTCAACAAGAACTCGATCAGCAAAAAGGCTTAGGCTATATCATTTCGGGAACGGTCGCCGCTGTCGGCGGGGCGATTGGTTTTTATCAATCGGAAGAAGTTTTTAGCCGCACGGCCTTTGCGATCACTTCAAATATCGGCTTGGCGGCGATCGGTGTCGGGGCGAGCTATTACTGGACCGGCAGCAGTGTGGATTCGTTTTTTTATGCCATTGACGGTTCTTCGTTATCGCTCGCTGAAAAAAATGAAGTTTTACAACGTTACCTGGATAAAGAACGCGAAGAAAAAGAAAATCGTCGCTGGATTCGGGTCGTGACTTACGGTTTGATTGCGGCGGCGAATTTGTACAGCGCCTCTCAAGAAAAAAGTGCCGATGTACAATCGGTGTTTTATTTCTTAGCGGGGGCGAATGCGCTGTTGGCGGTGAGTTACAGCTTCTAAGTTTTTCGCTCTGGACTTTAGTACTTCAAAATCCATTACAAAACATCGATGTGTTCCCTCTGATCCCTGGCCAAGTTATCCTAACTTGGTTCAAGGAAAGGAAGTTTCAAGGTGAAAACATCTAGCACGTCGTTTTGGGCCACCACCGTTTTTTGCTGCCTGACCTTTTTAGTTTTTGGTTGGTACAGCATTGAAAATCCTTCGGTTTCTCGAGGTATCGCTTCTTCGCCGGAAGAAGCTGTCATTAATCAATTTACCACCTTGCAATTGCGCATGCGCGGTTTTGATGACCCCGTTAAAAGCAAGGACGGCATGACTTGCAGCTGTCAGTTCGGTACAGATAACGGCGTCTTGAAGTTTGAAGACCCCGAGGCCTGTGGACCCGAACGCAATTACCTTGAGAGTTCATTAAAGGCGATGAAGACCATAGACCCTCAAGGGTATTACACCGCCGGACGTGATTATTCTAAGACCGCTGAAATTTTGCCGCGCAAATGTGCTTTATTTATCATGCGCCGTTTTTGGAAAGACCGTGCACGCACTCCGCAAGAGCGTTTGAACGAAGATATTGAATTTAATCGCACGGCGCCGCCCGATAAACAACGCGAGATCAAAGACATCAGTGAGTACAAACCGGATCCGCATTTGTATTCGAAGTGCGCACCGAACTCTAGTGGCACGCCAGAACGTTACGGGCACAAAGCTTGCGTGACGGAGCCTTACGTGAACTTGGTTTATAATTCATTGATTGATGTGGCCGATTGTTTAGGGGTTCCGGCAAAGTTTATTGCTCCGAAGCTAAGCAATGAAAGTGGATTGCACCTGAATGCCTTCGGGTTGGTGAACGACGGGGGCATCGGACAATTTACCAAGCAAGCTTTAGATGATGTCGTGCAGAACTATGACAACTTTAAGGGGCGTATTACAAACAGCGATAAAGCCTCTTGCAAGCGACTGCGCTCCATTCCGGGAGCGGTGCCTAAAAATAGTAAGGACATTATGACGGCTGACGCAAATCGCTGCCATTCGATTTCCGTTCCGCCAAATCCACTTCGCAGCTTGATTTATTACGGCGTTTTCTATCATGCGACTAAGCGCAATTCAGATAACGCCTATGCCCGCAAAACAGATTCCAAAATTGACGATTTTAAGTCGACAGAGACTTTGTTAAAAGAGGCTGGTTTAAGCGGTATTGATCAAGATAAGATCCGCGAGATGATGTTTGTGATGGCCTATAATGCCGGCCCCGCTCGCCCCTCTTCGATCTTAAGAGAATGGTTAAAAAAACGGATTGAAGAAGCCAAACTTTGTCCGGCGGCGAGACCATGCCCAGTGAAGGCCGCCGATTTCAATATGAATTATTGGCCGACAAAACCGCAGATGCAGGCAAAATATGGTAATGCTCGCGCCAAGCTTATCTCAGATTCTAAAAACGGCGCCCCGCTGACTTTGGCGGAGTATATTTTTGCTTACAAGGATAATTTATATATCGCCGCCGTCAGAGCCCAGGCCCGTGTTTTAGATCAGCAGTTAGGAGAAGGCACATGCACTCAGCCAAAATTCTTAGAAATGTAATCTGCCTTATCGTGATGATGCCGGGCGGGGCCTTCGCGGCCAAGGTCGATGTTTACAAAGAGTTTGAATCCAGAGTCAGCGCGCTTGAAAAAAAATTACCAAAAGAAAAAGACATCGTGAAGCGCTATGATATTTTTTTAAAAACTTTTAAAGAAATTCATGAGCTTCGTAAAAAGAACCCTCGTCAGGATGAAGAAAAAGAAATCAACATGAGTTATTTCATGGATGCCTTGGCCGCCTTGCCGGGCAAGGCCGAATTCAAGGCTGCGAACTGTTCTGAGTATGTGAAAGAAGTGGAAGCTTCGGCTAAATCATACGAAGCGGATCACAAAGAAGACTATGCGGATAGGGCGTTAAAAGTTACGAAACTGATTTGTAACAAATAATTTCGTGACATCCCCGGCGGGGCCGCCTAATTCCTGGGTTATGAGAAATAAAAAACTTTGGGTTAACATTGCGGTTTTTACACTCTTGATTTTAAGCGGTTTCCTTTTCTGGCTTTTAAGAAAGCCGGTCGGCCGCGGGGGGGATTCCCACCCTCGAATTTCCCGGGCAGAAATCGACAATATTTTAGTTCTTTCTAAGGCCACCTTTGGCTATCCCAAAATGTTAGATGACGAGGTCCGTGCGGAGGATGCACGGATCACCGCTAAGGATGAATTTGAAGTCTTAGTGACGTTGGTGAAGATTGAATCCACAAGTGCCTCGGCCCACGCCCAAGTGGAAAGTGCTAAGTCCCGTTTGCCGGCCTATGCGTGCGACATTCGCCAGTTAAGGTTTTTATTATATAAAGGCATTACGGTGCTTTTGACTTTTAAGTCTAATGACCAAGTAGATCTGTTTCAGTACCAAATCACGCCTGAAATGTGCGGAGAATAGGCAAAATTCTAACGCCGCGATTTGTTATCATATTCAATAATTTGAAAACTGGAATGTCCCATAAGATAACTTAAATTACGTGAGGTGATTTAAAGTGAAACTATTTTCTGTGATTCTTGCCATCAGTTTCGTCACTGTCAGTTCTTGGGCTGAAATTCCGGTGCGCAGTGAGCGTTCTTTGCGCGTGCAATTCGATAGCTATATGGAACTTCTAAAAAAAGAAATCCAGTTCAATAAAGACAAAGATAAAAAGAAAAGATTTTCCCTTTTAGATCAGGCTTTAAATCAAATGAAGATCTTGCGCCAAGAGATTGGGATGACCGACAGTCCGGATGCAGCTCATATGGATCAGGTGATCGCTGCTTTAAACTCTTTACCTTCTCAGAAACAGTTTAAACGTAAGAACTGTGATTCCTATCAAGCGACTTTAGCCGCCGAACCGAGTCATGAATTGGCGGCGGATTTTATGAATTCGCTTTGCAATTAAGACAGAGATTTATCTCTGTCTTAAGAGCCGATTAAAAAAGCCAGGAACGTTGTCCTGGCTTTTTTATTACATCTGACGAGTGCGTTTCTCAACACCCAAAGCGGCCTCGCGAACCGCTTCGCTCAAGGTCGGATGGGCGTGGAATGAACGGGCCAGATCTTCACTGCTGCCGCCAAACTCCATACATACAACCACTTCATGAATCAATTCAGACACTGACGGCCCCACCATGTGGGCGCCCAAGATGCGATCTGTTTTTTTATCCGCGACGATCTTTACAAATCCTTCGCTGAAACCAATCGCGCGGGCGCGACCATTGGCCATGAATGGAAATTTTCCGACGGCCACTTCAATGCCTTTTTCTTTGCATTGTTCTTCTGTTAAGCCCACGGTGGCAATTTCTGGATGCGTATAAATAACTCCAGGAACGGTGTTGTAATTCACATGCCCTGCGCCACCGGCCAGCATTTCCGCTAATGCGACACCTTCTTCTTCGGCTTTATGGGCTAGCATCGGTCCTGGAATGCAGTCGCCAATGGCATAAATGCCTGGAACATTTGTTTGATAGTGGTGATCAACAATGATGCGACCTTGAGGATCTTTTTGGATGCCCATTTCTTCAAGGCCCACGCCGGCGGTGAAGGGTTTTCTTCCCGTCGCCACTAAAACCACGTCCGCTTTTAATGAACCCGTTTTTCCGTCGGTCAACGCTTCATAAGTCACTTCCACGCCGTCGTTGGCCACTTTAGAGCCTGTGACTTTCGTAGAAATCATAAAGCTCATGCCTTCTTTTTCTAAACCGCGTTTAAGAACCGTCATGCAATCTGGATCAGTGGCACCACCTAAACGATTGGCATATTCAATCACCGTGACTTTCGAACCTAAGCGCTGCCACACCGAACCTAATTCAAGTCCGATAACCCCACCACCGACAACAATCATGGATTTTGGGACTTCCGATAACACCAACGCGCCGGTGTTAGAGACGATACGTTTTTCATCAAACTTTAAGAACGGCAATTCAACCGGGACAGAACCGGTCGCGATAACGATGTTCTTAGTGGTTAAAACTTGGGTTTTGCCTTCAGCATCTTTAACTTCGACCTTGCCAGCCGCGACGATTTTGCCAAAACCCGTAAAAGGCGTGATTTTATTTTTCTTAAATAAGAAGGCGATACCTTCGGTGTTTTGTTTTACCACTTTGTCTTTACGAGACATCATGGTTTTAAGATCCAGCTCGACCTTAGAAAGTTTGATGCCGTGTCCTTCAAAATCATGAAGGGCGGCGACATAGTTTTCTGAACTCTGTAAAAGGGCTTTCGAGGGAATGCAGCCCACGTTTAAGCAGGTGCCGCCATAGGTTTTGTCTTTTTCAATGACCGCTGTTTTTAATCCCAGCTGTGCTGCGCGAATCGCGCCGACATAACCACCGGGGCCAGAACCAATAATAATAAGATCAAATTGTGTATCGCTCATGGGTGCATCCTTCTATTAAATCTCAAGTAAAAGTCTTTCTGGATCTTCTACAAGTTCTTTGACTTTTACTAAGAAGCTGACGGCTTCTTTGCCGTCGATAATGCGGTGATCGTAAGTTAGTGCCACGTACATCATCGGACGGATTTCAACTTTACCGTCAATCGCTACCGGACGGTCTTGGATTTTATGAAGACCTAGGATTGCGGATTGAGGATAGTTCAAGATCGGAGTTGAAAGAAGGGATCCGAAAACACCCCCGTTAGTGATAGAGAATGTTCCGCCACCAAGATCGTTCGGAGTGATTTTTCCATCACGGCCTTTTAAAGCAAGATCACGGATCGTCATTTCAATACCGGCGATCGAAAGCATGTCGGCATCTTTCACGTTTGGAACCATCAAGCCTTTTTCTGTCGAGACCGCAATCCCGATGTTATAGTAATTGTGGTATTCGATGTCGGTGCCATTAATCCAAGCATTCACTGCGGGGTAAGTTTTTAGTGCTTCCACCACGGCTTTGACAAAGAAGCCGTTAAAGCCCAAATTCAATCCGTATTTCTCTTTGAATTTGTCTTTGTATTTCGCACGCAGGTCCATGACCTTGCCCATATCGATTTCATTGAAAGTCGTTAATAGCGCAGAGGTATTTTGTGCTTCTTTTAGTTTTTCCGCAATACGTTTACGGATGGTTGTCATCGCCACAAGTTTTTTATCGCCTTGTTTGCTCTGACCGCGAGGAGCCAATACGTCAGCAGCACTTACTAAAGGAGCCGCTTCTTTCTTAGCTGGTTTTGTATCGCCACCCGAGGCAGCAGCAGCAGGGGCGGCCGCAGGTTTTGCGCCACCGGCTGGCATATCTTGAACATCACCTTTAGTGAGGCGACCGTCTTTACCCGTGCCAGACATCCCGCCGACATCCAAATTCTTTTCAGAAACAATTCTCTGCACCGCTGGTGACAATGGCATGTCTTTACCCGTGCTTTGTGTGCCTGTGCTTTGAGAAGCTTGCGGAGCTGCACTTTGAGCTGCTGGTTTGGCTTCGGCTGCCGGAGCCGCGGCCCCCGCGGCGGGAGCTTTAGCATCTGTATCTAACGTTGCCACTGTCGCACCGATCTTAACCACAGATCCGGCCTCTGCTCCTGGAAGGATGGTCAAAACACCGTCATTTTCGGCAACCACTTCCACGCTGGCCTTGTCGGTTTCAAGGAGCATCAAGATTTCATTGCGCTTGACGAAGTCGCCAGATTTTTTTGTCCAGCTGCCGATCGTCGCTTCAGTGATGGATTCCCCAACTGTGGGAACTTTGATTTCTTGTTTCATGCTAACGTCCTTTACCTTAAAAACCGGCGGTTAAGCGCCAAAAATAGATTTAATCAAATCAGCTTGTTCAACTTTGTGACGATAGTTTGAACCCACGGCCGGGGAAGATCTTTCCGGGCGGCCTGCATATTCAAAGCCCAGCTTTAAGCCGGCTTTCGTCACGACATCCACAAACTTGAAGTACACGTTTTGGAAAGCACCCATGTTGCGTGGCTCTTCTTGCGCCCACACCAAGGTTTTGGCTTTCGCGTACGATTTCAAAACTTCGGTCACTTGTTTTGCCGGGAACGGATAGATCTGCTCCAAACGCACAAGCGCGATGTTTTCTTTTTTCGTCTTTTCACGTTCTTCTAATAATTCGTAATAAAGTTTACCAGAGACAAACACCACGGTGTCTACTTTGGATTTATCAACCGTGTCGGCAATCACTTCTTGGAATTGACCGTTCGCCAACTCATCAATCGAAGAAACGGCCTTGGGATGTCTGAGTAAAGACTTCGGCGACATGATCACCAACGGCTTACGGAAGTCGCGATGGATCTGACGACGGAACGCATGGAACACTTGGGCCGGAGTGGTTAAGTTGCACACTTGCATATTGTTCTGCGCGGCCAATTGTAAGAACCGCTCTAAACGAGCCGATGAATGCTCTGGACCCTGCCCCTCATAACCATGAGGTAACAACATCACTAAGCTGTTCATTTGTTGCCACTTCGATTCTGCCGCGGCCAAGTATTGATCTAAAATGATTTGCGCGCCGTTAACAAAGTCACCGAACTGCGCTTCCCAAAGAACCAGGCTGCGTGGATCTTGATTTGAATAACCCCATTCGTAACCAAGAACGCCGTATTCTGAAAGAATACTTTCCGCGACCAGAAGGTTGGCTTTTGGATTTAAATCTGCAAGCGGGAAGTAAGCTTTATTAGTTTTAACATCATACATACCCGCATGACGGTGAGTGAAGGTCCCGCGCACGCAGTCTTCACCGGTCAAACGAACCGAAGTTCCTTCAGACAATAAAGATCCGAAAGCTAAAAGTTCGCCCATACCCCAGTCGATCGCCTCTTTGCCGGCACCCATGGCTTTACGGGCCTCAAGCAATTTGATCAGTTTTGGATGAGGGGTGAATGACTCTGGGAAGCTGCCGATTTTTTCACCGATTTTTTTCAAAGTCGCCAGATCAAATTTTGTGTTCGCGGTTTTTTCAAAATCAGCGTCTGTTGCGCGACGAAGACCTTTCCACGGACCTTCAAATTTGAAGTTTTTTAATTTCGGTGGAGTTTTCTTAGTCTCGTCAAAGATGCCTTGCAAGCGATCCATAGCTTTTGTGTACAAATCATCAATAGTGGCTTGATCGATGCTATTTTCTGCCGTCAACTTTTTCGCGTAAAGTTCGCGAACAGTCGGGTGAGTTTTAATAATATCGTACATCAACGGTTGAGTGAATGCGGGTTCGTCCCCTTCGTTATGACCGTACTTACGGAAGCAGATCAGGTTGATCACGATATCGCGACCAAATTGTTGACGGAAGCGAATGGCGATATCCATCGCGCGCACGCCCGCTTCAACGTCATCGCCGTTAACATGAATTACAGGCGTGAATGTCATTTTCGCGGCGTCTGAAGCGTAACGAGTGGAGCGGGTGTCAAAACCATTGGTTGTAAAACCCACTTGGTTGTCGATGATGATATGTAAAGTTCCACCGGTGGAATGCGAACGAACTTGCGCCATTTGCAAAGTCTCTTGCACGATTCCTTGACCTGCAAAAGCCGCATCCCCGTGAATTAAAACCGGAACCACTTTTTTGTGCCCATCAGCGCCGAGTTTGTCTTGAGTCGCACGCGTCATGCCCAAAGCAATCGCGTTCACGGTTTCAAGATGCGAAGGGTTGTAGGCCATAGTCAGCTTGCAAGTGCCATTCGCGGTTTTTCTTTCAGAAATATAACCCAAGTGGTATTTCACGTCGCCATCAAAACCTTCAACCGGCTCTTCAAGCTCTAGCGGACCATTGAAATCACCAAAAACGTATTGCTCTGGCTTGCCCATGAAGTTCACAAGAGTGTTGACGCGACCTCGATGGGCCATGCCGATAAACACTTCTTGAACTTGCAAAGCAGAGCCGCGAGTGACCAAAGTCTCAAGCATCGGGATCATGGTTTCCGCGCCTTCGACCGAGAAGCGCTTCGTGCCGACGTACCGAGAGTGAATGAACTTTTCTAAAGTTTCAGCCTTCGTCAAAGAATTCAAAGCTGATTTTTTTTCTTCAATGGGAAGTGGCGCTAAAACTCCTTCGAATTCTTTTTGCAGCCAGTTCATCGCAACCAAAGAAGCGTCGGCGGCTTGCAAAGCCATCTTACCGCAATAGACTTTGTTCAATTGCGCGATGATCTCTGAAAGGGTCGCACCTTGTTTGCCGATCAAGGAACCCACTTGGAATTTTGCCGACAGGTCTTTTTCTGAAAGGCCAAAGCGTTTGATATCCAAGAACTCAGAAGGCTTTGCTTGATACAAGGGATTGAGATCCGCTTGCGTGTGGCCTTCATCGCGATAGGCTTGGATCAATTGAAAAACAGCGAGCTCTTTGTCGGACATTCCAAATTTGCCTTCTTGAGCAAATTCAACTCCTTCAAAAAAACTTCTCCATTCAGGAGCCAATGCATCCGGATTGGATTTAAAATCCGTGTAAAGCTGTTCGATGTATTCAAGATTAGATCGATTGATCCCGGTGTTGTTCACGATATTCCTCACGTTGTAATTACGCGTGCTAATTTTTCAAAAACTTCGGTGTTTGACACGCCTTAATGCATAGCAAAACTTCAAGCTTTTGATATTCAAAGAGAGCAGGGTCATGATAGCTCTTTTTACTAGCAAATTGAAGGAGTTTAACTGTGTATAGATTGGTATTGATTCGACACGGTGAGAGTGTATGGAACCAAGAAAACCGCTTTACCGGATGGCAGGACGTTGATCTTTCTGAAAAAGGTCGGGCCGAAGCCGTAAAAGGCGGAAAAGCCCTCAAAGAGAAGGGTTTTACTTTCGATGTGGCTTATACGAGTGTTCTTAAAAGAGCGATTAAGACGTTAAACTTTGTCCTGGACGAGGTGGATCAGGTGTGGCTTCCAGTCCACAAAGACTGGCGATTGAATGAGCGCCATTATGGAGCGTTGCAAGGCTTGAACAAAGCGGAAACCGCGGCTCGTCATGGCGAAGAGCAAGTGAAAATCTGGAGACGCAGCTACGATACGCCGCCGCCAGCGATGGATCCGAGCGATCCTCGACACCCTTCGCATGATGCTCGCTACAAAGGTGTGGACCCAAAACTTCTACCCAGCCAAGAATCTTTAAAAGACACGGTGGCGAGGTTTCTTCCACTTTGGAAAGAGAAGATTTCTTCAGAGATTAAGTCAGGAAAAAAAGTTCTCATTGTGGCTCACGGTAATAGCTTGCGGGCTTTAATCCAGTATCTGGAAAACATGACTCCTGATGAAATCATGGGCGTTAACATGCCAACGGGCATTCCGCTGCTGTACGAATTGGACGCAGACTTTAAAGTCTTGAAAAAAGAATTCATCGGCGACGCTGATGAGGTTAAAGCCGCGATGGAAGCCGTCGCAAATCAAGGCAAAGCGAAGTAGGCAGTCAAAAGTATGGCGGTCTTACTTAAAAACATTTCGACTTTATTGACGTTACAAGGCGCGGCCGCGAAAGCAGGTCGTCGCGTAACGGAAGAGGACTTAAGCATTCAAACCAATGCTTCGGTTTTCCTAGATAAAGATCGCATCGTTTGGGTGGGGCCGACGAAGAAATTGCCTAAAGAATACGCAAAAAAGAAATCCGTGAAAGAATACGACTGCAAAGGTCGCACAGTTTTACCGGGTTTCGTCGAAGCTCACACGCATTTGATTTTTGAAGGTGATCGCGCGGCAGAGTTTGAAATGCGCCAACGCGGAGTGAGTTATCAAGAAATTGCCGCAAAAGGTGGCGGAATTCTTTCGACCATGAAGAAAACCCGCGCAGCGTCGCTTCAGCAATTGGTGAAGTCCGGACAAAAGCGGGCGGATCAATTCGTGGCTCAAGGTGTAACGACTTTAGAAATCAAATCGGGATATTCGCTCAATCTTAAAGACGAAATGAAAATGCTTGAAGCGGCCAACAAAATCCAAGGGCCGCGCACCGTCACAACTTTTTTAGGAGCCCATGCGCTTCCGCCCGAATTTAAAACTTATGAAGATTACCTTGATTTCTTAGCGACCGAGGTTTTACCCCGGGTTCAAAAAAAGAAACTTGCTCAGCGCGTGGACGTCTTTATTGAAAAAGGATTTTTTCCGACGCAAGCGTCGGAGGTTTACCTTCGTCATGCTCAAAGTTTAGGCTTTGATGTCGTGGTTCACGCCGATCAGCTCTCTTTAAGTGGTGGCAGCGATGTGGCGGTGAAGCTGGGCGCTCTTTCGGGCGATCATCTTTTGCAAATCAGCGAAAAAGAAATCAAATCTTTAGCAAACTCTGAAGTGACATGTGTGTTACTTCCAGCGTCTGATCTTTATATGAAGACAAAATATCCAGCGGCCCGGGAACTTATCGACGCTGGGGCGCGAGTGGCCGTGGCCACGGATTTCAATCCGGGCAGTTCACCGACGCAAGATTTGAACTTTGTCGGATTGCTCGCGCGCATTGAAATGAAGATGACTTTGCCGGAAGTCATCTCTGCCTACACGGTGGGAGCAGCTCACGCATTAAATTTAGCCAATGAAGTGGGTTCGATTGAGGTCGGAAAATCTGCTGATTTAATAAGCATAGAGCAGGATTGGCAGACGCTTTTCTATAGTGTTGGCGCACGTCTTGAGCCCCTGGTTTTCTCTCGAGGAAAGAAGCTTTTAGGGCCCTCTAAATAATCTAGTGCGTCACGAAATTTAAGATTCTTAAAATTTTTATTTGAATAATCACCCACTTTCTTTCTAGTCTTGAGCTGTATCGTTTGGGGGAGGGGAAAATCGTGAGGTCATCATATTCTACTTTGATGCAGTCAAAGTATTTTAATCCTGCATTTAATAGCGCCATCTTTGACGGCCCGATTCGTATTTACTTTGCTCAATTTCATGAGTCGCTAGCTTTGAAAATTTACTTCATGATTCAGCAGCAGCTGGTGAAAGAAATGGCTCGTGCCAAAGAAGTTTCTAAAAGCTCAGGCGCCAACATCATGATGATGGTGTATCCCACGGCGGAAAGCTTTACGCTTTCATTTGATGGCAAACCTGCAGACACGCCGTTTGAAACAGAAAAGTGGAACGAAGACATCATGATTGGTCTTCGCGGCCCTATTGAAGATAATAATCTAGAACTATTGATCGAAAGCCTTCGTCTTACAATGAACAACTGGAAACCCGTGAATGTGGCAAATCCCCAGGGTCTAGTTGAGGTTTAATCCACTTAAGTCCAGGCCTGGCTTTTTAGGAAGGGCTTGTGCTATCATTTCTTTATGAATCAAAAAGGTCAGATCGTGGTCGAGTATGTTCTTTTACTCGTCGTCGCGGTCAGCATCTCTGCCATGTTAGTGAGTAATCTTGTCAGTCGTGATCCTGACAATCCTGGCATATTGACATCGAAATGGCATGCCATCTTGATGACCATTGGTGACGACGTTCCTGACAAAAAGAAATAGTTTTTTATAATCCGCTGCCGTTAAGCTGTTCAACGTAAGGATTTCGTTCGGGCAATTCTTTAGCTTTTTTAAACTTCGAAGACGTCGGGCCGACAGAGTAAATGCCTTCACCCAAATAATCATACGCTTTTTCGATCGCTTTCATGGCTTTGTCTTTTCGTTCAAAAAATTTCTTTTTTTCTGCTTCCGAAAGATTGCTAAGAACCTTGTTCCACTCTGCCGGGGTGGTGTCAGCGATTTTTGCTGTGGCGCGGGCCGAAACTCCCATGGCGGCGATTTCTTGCTGGGCCTTGGCGCGAGAAATCTTTGCTTCGCTTTCGGCTTTCTTTAGATTTTCAGCCAGTTTGTTCAGTTGGCGAGGGCTCACGCCTCCGCGTTGGGCACGTTCGTATTCTGCTCGCAATGCGCCGACTTCAGCGTCGATCTTTTTTTGTTGATCGATGACCACATCCACATGGCGAGGAAAATCCGGAACATGCCAGGCATCTAAAGCTAAGCCATGATCAATAGCCACTTTGCGGCCGTCTGCTCGCACCAGATAGTTGTCACTGTGGCGGTCTCCGTTTTCAATTAGATAATCAAAGAAGACAAAACTTTCCGGATCATCGACTTTTCCGGGTTTGGCGTCGTCGACATAATATTGAAATGTTCCTGGTTTGCCATTGAGATCTCTTTCAATGGTGGCAGGCACCATGTTTTCGCCTAAATGACGATCCAGCTTGTAAGCGAAAATTTCACCGTGAGGATTAAGTCCCGGCGTTTCTGAAGATTTCCATACGCCCTTAACACCGTTATCAAACTCAAGTAAAAGCGGAGGGGAGGCTCGCCCCATCGTTAATGATTTCACGCTTTTTATATCGTTACTTTTCATGTCCTCAAGAAGTTTTGCCTCCATCGCGTCAGCAGCACTTTGCCTTCCAGCTTCACGCGCTTGCCAAATGTCGACTTGCGTATTTCCTGTAGGAGTCAGCTCTATTTTTGTGGGGGCCTTAGCGGCAGTCTCGATGGCTGCTTCCGCATTGCGAGCTCCCGGTGCAGATTCGACCGCCTTTGTGGCGAGAGAAGCCTCTTTGCCAGCAAGGCCTGCGATGCGTGTAAGTTTCAAGGCCGCACCCGCCGCAAGGGTGGGATCTAGAATCGAAAACAAAGCATAACAGCGCATTTCGGTGACGACTTCAGGTTTAAAACAGGCGGCGTGTGTGATCCCCGCTTTTTGTAAAGCCTGATCGATGAGTTCATTAAAAGACATCGGGAGGCGTGCCGCCTGACCGCTCCAAGGTTCGATAAATTTTTCGTCTAACCTTCGGGTCTGCGACTCTTTTTTTAGTTTCATCAAAAGTTTGCGATAAAGAACAGCCGCGGAATAACCTTCAAGATAATTTTTATTTGCAAGATCGTCAGGGTTTAAGTTTTTATCATTGCGATGCCCTTGAATTTCCTCGGCGGTGAAATACTTTTGAAAAGGGCCTAGCATCTGTCTTTTGCACTCAGCTGTTGTGCAATTTTTAAAAAAATCCTGTTTGGCTAAATCTTGTTCGCTGGGAATGCCGGTTTGGCCGGTAAGATACATAAAAATTCCTACGGCCATGTCTTTCCAAGCTTCTCCCATTTGGGTGGCGCAAATTTTTAAAAAGGCCTGGGTGCCGGCGGATTCTTCACACACTGAAATGTCCGAACAAGTTTTCAGTTTACCCGAAGCTTTTAGTTCGGGATGAAGTTTGACGTACTCTTCGCACTGATGAGATTTTTGTTCGATTTCGCAGGCTTCTTGGGCGGCGGTTTTTTTGGACGGAGTTGCGCACAGTTGCGGGGACTCTAGCTTCAGACAGGAAGGTGGAAGCTGGGGCTGGGCCACTGCGGAAAATGAAATTGAAAAAACCAATAAGTTTGCTAAGAACATGCTCTTACTTTATCGGAATTGAAGCGGTATTTTTTGATAGACTTAGGTCTGGCCTCGGGGCTTATTTCATCGCGGGCCGCTTCCGTAAATAGGACCTGGCACCTACAAAAATGGATTGCCGCGCTTGGTGATCTCTTCCTCGATCGCGGCTTGCATCTTTTCTTGGATGTCTTGGGCGATTTCGTGCATTAATTCGGAATCATTCATGGCCGAAGCTTTATAAGGCAAGCGGATCGGCTCTAAAAAGCGGATGCGCCATTTTGCCGGTAAGGGAATGATATTTAACGGCAAGGGGATCACGGTTCCTTTTAAGAACTTCGTGAATTTCAATTGTTTTAAGTTGATATGCGTTTCTTCTGCGCCCAAAACGATGGCGGGTACGATGGGGCATTGAGCCTCTAAAGCCATACGTACAAAGCCGCGCTTAAATTCCTGAAGTTGATAGCGCTCGGTGGTCGGCTTGAAATTGCCTTGTTCCCCTTCAGGAAAAAGGACGATAGCGTTTCCTTTTTTTAAAGCGTTCACGCCGTTTTCGTAAGTGGCCTCGGTAAAACCCATTTTGCTTGCCGGAATGGCGGTGGTTTCGGTTAAAAACCAAAAATGATGGGTTAAAACGCGCGGCACACGTTTGGCTTCTTGTTGGACGATGTGGCCCAGTAAGAAAGCATCAAACCCAGAAAAGCCAGAATGATTGGGGGCGATGATGACGGCGCCACGACGCGGAATGTTTTGGGCCCCTTCGACTTCCATCCGGAAGTATTTGCGCAAAATTTCTAAAAGAAACCGCGGCAGGACGCGATAGATCAATGTATCCCTGTCGAGATTGCGAAGACCGAATATTTTTTCATTGGGTTTCTGCAAAAAATTCTTCATGATTAATACATTCAATCCATCGTCAAAAAGGAACGTGCATGTCTTCTTCTTTTATCATGGCCATCGATCAAGGGACAACCAGCTCACGAACCTGTATCGTCAATCAAGCCGGAGGTCTTGTCGCCGAAGCCAGAGAGACTTTCAAGCAGATTTACCCTGAAGCCGGGTGGGTCGAGCATGATCCGGAAGATATCTGGTATTCTACGCAACGCTCAATGCGCATGGCTTTAGAAAAAGCCAATATCAAAGGTTCGCAGATCAGAGCGATTGGAATCACCAATCAACGGGAAACGGTGATGGTCTGGGATAAAAAATCGGGCAAAGCCATTTATAACGCTATTGTTTGGCAATGTCGCCGTACTCACGACGTGTGTGAAAAGCTGAAGAAAAATAAAAAAGAAAAACTGGTCACCGCAAAAACGGGATTAGTTTTAGATCCTTATTTTTCAGCGACAAAAATTCAGTGGCTGCTAAAAAATGTCAAAGGAGCCAAGGACAAAGCAAAAAACGGGGAGCTGTTAGCAGGCACCGTGGATACTTATTTGCTGTGGAAGCTGACCGCGGGACACTCCCATAAAACAGATGTTTCCAATGCCTCTAGAACTATGTTGATGAACATTCATCGTGGAAATTGGGATGAAGAGATGATGAAGCTGTTTCAAGTGCCCTCGTCCCTTTTGCCAGAAATCTGCCCCTCGAATTCCGAATTCGGAAGAACTCAAGGTTTAGGATTTATGCCCGATGGAATTCCAGTCACAGGCATCGTCGGCGATCAGCAGGCGGCCCTTTTCGGACAGGCCTGTTTTGACTTAGGCGAATCAAAATGCACTTTCGGCACGGGCAGTTTTATTTTGCTTAATACAGGTACGAAAGCGACAAAATCTAAAAACAAACTTTTAACCACCATTGCTTGGCAGCTTAAAGGCCAAAAAACCACTTATGCCCTTGAAGGTGGTGCCTTTGTTTGCGGAGCGGCAGTGCAGTGGTTGCGCGATGGCTTGGGACTTTTTGAAAAATCATCGGACGTGGAAAACTTAGCAAAAAGCGTTGATGACACTTTGGGAGTTGAATTCGTTCCGGCATTAACGGGCTTAGGCGCCCCCCATTGGAATGCCGAAGCACGTGGGGTGATCAGTGGATTGACTCGGGGGACGACGAAGGCGCATATTGCGCGCGCGACCTTAGAGGCCATGGCGTTGCAAAATGTCGATATCTTAGAGACGATGCAAAAAGATCTTGGAAAGAAATTAAAATCATTGCGCGTGGATGGTGGGGCGGCGGCCAATGATTTGCTGATGAAGTTGCAGGCGGATTATTGCGCCACCAACGTGGTCCGTCCTAAAAATCTAGAAACCACGGCCATGGGTGCAGCCTTCATGGCCGGTCTTGGTTCTGGTTTCTGGAACAGCTTAAATGATATTAAAAAAGTGTGGGCGGTCGATAAAGAGTTTAAAGTTTCCATGACTTCGGCGGCTCGCAAACAAAGAAAAGCACGTTGGGCCGCGGCCCTTAAAAAGGTGTAAGCGCATGGTGACGGGACAGCCGGGTGAATTGATCTTTAAACGAGTCGCAGTTTCAGAAAGAAAGATGATCTTTCGTGAAATGGCCGAAGATCGTTGTCAGATTTCGGTAAAGGGTTCCGAACACGAGACCGCCTTTCATTTGATTGCCGTACAAACTGAAAAAGATGAAACCCTTTTATGTCATCACACGGAAGATTCTAAAGGAGTAACCCAGGCGCAAAAAGTTTTAATAAATTTTAATTTTAAAAATGAACGCTATTTCATGCAGTCAGAACTTGCCTTTGAATCGGGCTGGGCCGTCCTGCAAATTGGCGGTGATCTGTTTCAGTTGCAGCGTCGCGCGAATGCTCGTCTGGTCATTCCGCCAAAATATCCCGCCGTTTATATTTTGATGTCTCACGAAGGAAAAAAGTTTTTTGTCGACTGTAAAGTGAAAGACATCAGCGCCGGCGGCCTTAAGCTTGAAGCCCCGCTGACGCATCCTGATTTTCGCATGGGCGAAGTTTTAAAAGGTTCTTTACGTTTAGGCAGTCGTCGGCCTATGGAGTTTGAAGTGGAAGTGCGCTTCACTCAAAAAAATGATCAGGCGCAGGTCGTGGGTGTGCAATTTTTAAACGTGGACCATATTTTAGAAAATCGGCTGCTCAGCCTGATGATGGATTTACAGCGCGAGTTGTTTTTAAAATACCCAGCGAAGTCGTAAAAAAGAGCAAATAGAAGGTCTTTTTGTTAAGAATTTCTGCGAGTTTTTTCTAACTCAAGTTCGCGGATTTTTTCGGTCATATTTTGCAGGCGTTCCACGAAAGACTTCAGCATGGATTCCGCCCAGGGGGGAAGATCCGCCATCAGCTCTTTAAAACCTTCTTCAGAAACTTTGACCAGATTGACATCCGTCATGGCTTGGGCCGTGGCTGAACGGGGAGAATTTGAAATCAACGCAAATTCGCCAAAAGATTCACCATCGACGATTTCAGAAATTGGAATCTTCTTTCCCGTGTTATCTTTGGTGAAGATAGAGACCACGCCATTTTCAACGATATAAAAATGGTTTTCGATATCTCCTTCAAAGAAAATAAAATCGCCAGGCTTATAGCTTTCTTTTTGAATCGCGGTGTGGTCACTCATGAAAACGTCCTTGTTCTAAAAGTCACTGCTAAATCAATTTACTCAGATCGTTGACGTTTTTGACAAATGAAATCTGCTTATCTTTAGAAAGTTTAACGTCTTCAAGGTGTTTCTTATTAGAATAAGGGATCACGAAATGCAAAAAGCCCAGCTTGTCGGCTTCGCGAATTCGATTTTCAACAAAAGAAACGCCACGGACTTCGCCGGTCAAACCGATCTCTCCAAAAAAGCACGTTTTGGCATCTAAATCGCGATTTCGAGTCGTAGAAATAATCGCGGCCGCAACGGCCAGGTCGGCCGCAGGTTCCACAAGTTTAAGCCCGCCCACGACATTGATAAAAATATCGTTGGTAGAAAGGCGCACATCGAGGTGGCGATCTAAAACGGCAGCCAGTAAATGCAGACGATTCACATCAATACCCAGCGAAGTTCGACGAGGCATCGCCATCGGGCTTGATAAAGTCAGTGCTTGAACTTCACAAAGCAAAGGTCTTGTGCCTTCCATCGACGCAAAAACGGCCGAGCCAACGAGTTGATTGCCCCGCTCTTCTAAGAACAGCTCTGAAGGATTCGAAACTTCTTCTAAGCCTTTGTTGTTCATTTGGAAAACACCCAGTTCGTGAGCCGCACCAAAGCGATTTTTCAAAGCACGCAGCAAACGGAAATTATAAGAGGCATCACCATCAAACGAAAGAACGCAGTCCACCATGTGCTCTAAAACTTTAGGGCCGGCGATGTTACCATCTTTAGTGACGTGACCAATAAGGATGACCGTGATGTTTTCTTGTTTGGCCAGTCCCATCAGATGTCCCGCGGATTCACGCACCTGAGATACGGATCCGGGGGCTGCGGGCAGATCCGGCAAATACATAGTTTGGATGGAGTCGACAACCAAAACATCCGGCTGCTTGTGACGAGCCAGGTCCATGATGGTGTGCAGATTCGACTCGCAGCCGATTTCAATTAAAGGCGAGCGAATGCCCAAACGATGAGCACGGGAGCCTGTTTGCGACACACTTTCTTCACCTGAAATGTACAAAACCTTTTGCTTGTTATTGGCCAGTCCCCCGGCCATTTGTAAAAGCAGCGTGGACTTCCCGATGCCAGGGGAGCCGCCCAGCAAAACGAAACTGCCGCGGGCAAGACCCCCGCCTAAGACGCGGTTCAGCTCTTCATATCCCGTGTCAAAACGATCCAATTTGATTGCCTCAATACTTTGGTCTAGCGAGATCGGTTTGCTAGAAGCCGTCGCTTTTTCGGTTGGCGTCGTAGACCAACCTCGAGTTTTAACCTCTGGAAGCTGCAATTCTTCGACGTAAGAGTTCCAGGCCCCGCAGTCGGAACACTTGCCCTCCCACTTTGGTCTTTGGGCGCCGCAATTTTGACAGGTATAGATCGTTTTAGTTTTCGATTTTGCCATAGATATTCGGTATCATTGTTGGATGAGAGTTACAAGGATTGTACATATGAAGAAATCAGCACTGAAGTGCATCGTCATGTCTTTGCTTTTAGCGTCCACAGCCGGAGCTCAGAGCAGCAAGGAAACTTCGAAGGATAAGAACTTAGATTCGTTTAAAAACGCTTTAGGGCAGTATCGCGCCGAAAAATATGCGGAAGCGATTCCTCTTTTTGAATCTATGCTTAAAGACCCGGGGTCTCTAGAAGAGTACGTGCGTTTTTATCTAGCTGAGTCATATATGAAGACTCAAAAAATCGATGAAGCCGAAAAAGAGCTAAAAAAGGTTTTAGATCTTTCACCAAATGTGAAGATGTCTATTGAAGCCAGCAACTTGCTGGGTCAAGTGGCTTTAGAAAAGAAGAATTATAAACTGGCATTGACGCATTTCAAAAAATTAGAAAAGCGCACGCGTAATACCGAAGACTATCCCGAGGTGATCTATAATTTGGCTTTAGCTGAAAAAGGGATGAATCACCACGGGCCAAAATGTAAATCTTTAGTAAAGCTTTACGAACGTTATCCGAACTTTGCCAAAGTTTCGGACTGGGGTGTGGACTTAGCTAAAAATGAATTCGACGGAAAGCCTACGGACTGCCAAGCTACGACTGAGGATTTCCGCACGCGTGTTCGTTATCTTCTTTGGGCGGGACTGGATCAAAAAGCCCAAGGGGAGATCAATGTTTTAAAAGAGAAACTAGCTAAAACGGACAAATACTCTGCTGATAAATTGCAGGCGCAGTTCTTCTTACAAGAAGGCGAGATGGCTAAGGCCGTGGCTCTTTTAAAGCCGTACTATGAAAACAAAAAAAGAGATTTTGATTATTTGATTTTGTTTGGTTCCGCCGCCGCACGCGCCGGTGAAGTGCAGTTGGCCGTGGGATCTTATTATTCCGCGTACAAATTAAGCCCGCGTTCAAAAACGGGTCGTCAAGCTTTGTATCAGTCCGCTTTTTTAAGCTATCAGTTCCAAGATTATGATGGGGCCGCTCGCCGTTTCCAAGAGTTCATGAAAGTGTATCCCAAGTCGGGATTAAATCGCGATGCTCAGTGGCACCTATCATGGCTAAAGTATCTTAAAGGTGACTATCAAGGTGCTTATAAAGATTTTGCGGCGATGAGCACGCAAAAAAGAAAAAATCAAAGAGGTTGGAAGTCCTTCCCTCAAGATCGCGTATCTTATTGGATGGCGATGAGCCTTTTCCGCCAAGGCAAAGTTGAGCCGGCCAAAGCCATCATGGGTAAACTTTCAAAAGATCCTTTGTTAGGTTATTACGCTATTGCCGCCCAAGCTCGTCTCAAAAAGATGGAAGAGTTTAAAGCCACTCCCAAACTTTTGCAGACCTCTTTGCCGGTGCAGCCGCGTGTGATCTCAAGATTTTCAGCCAGTGAGTTCTTAATGCCAGCCTATGCCGCGGATTATACCGGTGATGAATCGGAATCTGAAGACACGCTGATTCTGACCCAATATTCTGCCGATGACGAAAAGGGCGAAAATGAAGAAGCTGAATCTGAAGACAATCCTGATTTAAAATCAGTGGAAGTCGCCGAAGGTGAGGACGCTCCTTCTTCTGAAGCCCCGGAAGTGCAAACGTCTTTTGCGAGTCCGTTACTTGCCAAACGTTTTGAGCGCGCCCGCACGATGAGTCAGTTAGGTGAAATGGATTGGGTGCGCTGGGACCTTTATGATATCGAACGCAAAACATCGAATCGTGAATACTTAAAAACTTTGATGTCCGAATACAGCCTGGCGGAAAACTTCAATCGCTCGTCATATATTGCCCAAATTACTTTTGGCAGCCAGCGTGCCGCCCAAGGTTTAGAAGCAGGGAAGTCGCTTTGGGAAGCGGCTTATCCGAAAGCCTATTCTCAGTATGTCGATAAATACACGAAAAGCTATTCGGTTCCTCAAGAACTCGTGTGGGGTATCATGCGTGCGGAAACCCAATACCGTCGCGATGCCATTTCACCCGTGGGTGCTTTGGGTTTGATGCAGGTGATGCCGTTTACGGGTCATAAAGTGGCCACTTTAGTGGGTGAAAAAGATTTTAAAGTTCCGATGTTGTTGCAGCCTGAGACTTCGGTGAAGTTTGGTTCTAAGTACTTAAAGCGTATGATGGATAAGTTTGATAATACGATCCCCCTTGTGGCGGCGGGATACAATGCGGGACCTCATCGCGTGAAAAACTGGTTGGTCAGTTTTGGTAACTTAGAAACAGATGAGTTTATTGAACATATTCCATTCTTAGAAACGCGCAATTACGTCAAGCGCGTGGTTTCAAATGCGTATGTTTATTCTCAACTTTATGGCAATAAAAAAGATCTCTTCCCTTATATGTCTGACACTTTGCCGGTGAAAATGCCGACAGAACTTGCAGGGAAAGAAAATTGGGATGACATTTGAACCAAGGTGTTTTGCGGTACGTGCTAGAAAAAATCTTTGAAACGTTAACGTCGCTGGTGTTCCTAGCGACGTTAACGTTTTTCCTGCTTAAGTTTTTACCTGGTGCTCCTTTTGATGAGGAACGAACTTTAGACCCCGCGGTTCAAGCTCAGCTGCGCCAAGAATGGCGCTTGGATGAGCCTTGGTATATTCAAGGTGCTTCTTATATCGCTTCCGTGGCGCAAGGAGATTTAGGTGTTTCGATGGCGCGCCCCGACCGCCGAGTGAGCGAGATCCTTTTTTTTAGCCTTAAAAACACGCTCACTTTAAATGCCATTGCGTTGCTCATTATTGTCCTGGGGGCGTTGATATTATCTGTTCTTACTATGCGCTATCGCGGGTCATGGTTTGAAGGGGCGACGGATCAAGTGCTTATTGCATTGATTGCGTTGCCAAGCTTATTTTGGGGTCCGCTTCTGATTTATTTTTTTGGATTTTATTTTAATCTTTTGCCCGTGGCCTTGCTTTTGACCCCATGGCATTACATTTTACCGGTGATCACTTTAAGTGCCAGGCCCCTGGCTTCACTGACCCGTCTTTTAAAGAATTCTTTAGAAGAGAACGAGCGCTTTGATTACGTGCGCACAGCGAAGGCCAAAGGTTTAAGTCCGTGGCGCGTCTTAATCCACCATGTATTAAGAAATTCAATGATCCCGTTTTTGAGCTATCTGGGACCGTTATGTGTTTCTATTCTTTCGGGCTCGGTTTTAGTAGAAATGCTTTTTGCCATTCCCGGATTAGGAACCGAGTTCTTGTCCGCGATCAATGATCGAGATTACACATTGATCGCGGGGGCGACATTTTTTTACGGTTTCTTTTTGATCACGATCAATTCGCTTTTAGATCTTTTAGTCAAAGTCATTGATCCCCGATTGCGAGAAAAAGCATGACAAAGATGTCTTTTAAGCTTGCGGTCAGTTTTTTAAGTATCCTTGTCATTTTGATGATGGTGTCTCCGTGGGTGGGGACAGATCCCTTACAACAGAACGTCGAACTTATTTTGCAAGGCCCCAGCCTGCAACATTGGTTTGGTACGGACACCTTGGGGCGCGACCTTTTTTCTCGCGTTTTATTGGGTGCAAGAATTTCTATTTTTGTGGGCGTGGTGTGCGCCATTGTCTCGGCCATTTTTGGTTTTATTTATGGCGCCATCGCCGGATGGAATGACGGTGGGGTGGATCGGGTCCTGATGCGGGTGTGTGATATCTTAATGGCCTTGCCCAGTTTTATTTTGGTGGCGGTGCTCTGTTTGTCACTCAACTTGCTTTTGCCTTTGGAAGAAGGCATCGCTAAAGCATTGATCAGTCTTTGCGTGGGCATCTGTGCGTCTCACTGGATGAGCATGGCGCGCGTCAGTCGGGGCATGGTGCAAGAAATTTTGCGCAAACCTTATATCGAAGCGGCGGAAGCCTTAGGCGCGACTCCGTGGCGCATCTTAAAACAACATGTCTTACCGAATATGTTAAGCACATTGCTGGTCATGATGGCCTTGCAGGTGCCAGCAAACATTCTGTATGAAAGCTTTATGAGCTTTATCGGCCTGGGCATTCATCCACCCTTCACCAGTTGGGGAATCCTAGTGCGCGAAGGGTGGAAGACCTTATCCAGCTTTCCCCACTTGATCTTATTTCCTTCGTTGATTCTTTTTTTAACGGTGTGGAGTGTCCACATTGTGGTTGATCGTTTACGTCACTAGTGGCCTCACAATCTGGGGACCCATTTTCTTTCAAAATAATAATTTGTTTTGTTTGCCAACCTCCTCTAATTGATTAGTAAGGGGTGGGGCCAATATGAAAAACGTTTTGGTGGTTGATGACGACGAGACGTACGTCTATCTGATAGAGCGGCAACTGCGTTCCATGGATAAGAACTTAACGATTAAAAGTTGCGGCAGTGGCAAAGAGGCGTTGGAATATCTTGAAGCTTTAAGTGTGGCCGAAAAGATAACTCCAGATTTGGTGATGCTTGATTTAAACATGCCTGTGATGGGCGGTTTTGATTTTTTAGAAGCCTTTGATAAAATCTGTAAAAAAAACTGCATTGCGGTGCCGCCCCCGGACATCTGGATTGTCACTTCCTCCGACGTCGAAGGGGACAAAGAAAGAGCCGGTGATTTTCCTTTTGCTCGGGGATATCTAGTAAAACCTATCGGTAAAAAAGATATCCAACATCTTCTGCAAACCGGGAGCTAACTTGTTTCAAGAAATTTTTGAATGTTCGCCCTTAGCGCTTATCTTGGTCGATTGTAATGGCAAGATGAAATACGTCAATCGCGAAGCAGAACGACTTTTTGGATATTCTAAAAACGACATGCAAAATCAGAACTTAGAGATGCTGGTACCCCATGAATCCCGTGACCGGCATCCTAAATTGCGAACGGGCTTTTTTGAAAATCCACAATCTCGTTCGATGGGGATGGGACGAGATCTTTTTGGTGTGCGTCGGGATGGGTCTAAGTTTCCTATTGAAGTTGGATTGAACCCGATTGTATCGGAAGGCGAAACGTATGTGGTAAGTTCCATTTTGGATATTACCTCTCGGGTGAAGGCCGAAGAAAAGTTCCGAACTGCCGTGGAGGCGGCCCCCAACGGCATGATCATGATCGATGAAAAGGGGGTCATCATATTAGCAAATGAACAAGCTGAAAGGATGTTCGGTTATACCAAGGCTGAACTCTTAGGACAGCCCATTGAGTTTTTAGTCCCTCTTGAAACTCGGGGACGTCACCCTGCATTTGTGAAATCATTTATGAACTCACCCGTGCCGCGGCCCATGGGCGTGGGGCGAGATCTTTTTGCTCGTCGTAAAGATGGCAGTCAATTTCCCGTCGAAATTGGTTTACGGCCTTTTGCCGGCCCCGAAGGAATTTTTGTCATCAGTTCTATTGTGGATATCACCGAGCGCGTGAAAGACCGTCAGCGGTTGATGTCCCGTAATGAAGAATTACAGCAGTTTTCGTACCGCACTTCACACGATCTTAAAGCGCCTTTGATTTCGATGCGGGGGCTCGCGGAATTTATTTTGGAGGATGCGGCGAACGGCGATATCGCGGAAGTAAAAAAAAACGCAGAAAAAATCATCAAGCTTTCAGATAAGTTAAAGTCATTGCTTGAAGATATTTTATCTCTTACGAAGGCAGACCATATCGAAGAGCCGGCCGTAGAAATTTCCGTAGCCGAGGTGATATCTACCGCACGGCTGAAATTCCAGGGCCTGGCAAAAGATCATGATATTGAAATTCGAGAGATGCTGGCGCACTCAAAACCTCTGAAATCTCAGCCCTTGTTATTTACACAGATTTTAGACAATCTTCTTTCCAACGCAATTAAGTATGTTGATTACAAAAAACCGACCCAACTCGTTTGTGTCAGAACTTACAGTGATGATCACCATTTTTATATTCAGGTCGAAGATAATGGTTTAGGTATTCCCGCTGAAAAACAAACGGAAGTTTTTGGAATGTTTAAACGTTTCCATAAAGAGAACACCGAAGGCAGTGGCTTAGGGCTTTATCTGGTTAAGAAGCTAGTACAGAAACTCAACGGCACCATCACGTTTGAAAGCTCTCCAGAGAAGACCGTGTTTTTTATATCTTTGCCTAATCGGGGATAAAAGGAGCTGGGTTTGGTTTTACACTTGTCAAAGTCTTGGACATATTCAAATCCCTTTAAAAGGGATGCGCGCAGTTAAACCCATAAATTAAGAACATGAAACGATTTGAGACGCTTTGACCAACTTGGCTCACCCCTTGCTTTGTTAAGCTCTTATGAGAAAGCTTCTTTCTATATTTATTATTCCTCTGCTGTTTGGCGTGTTGGGTATGATCCCTCAAGCCCAAGCTGCGATAGAAGCTGGTGATCCATTCTTAATTGATGCTCCTCGCGGTATTAACGTCAGAAAAAAACCTAATGCCAAACGTATTGGGGCCATTCCTAATGGTCATACGGTATTTGCGACGGGACCGGCGCGATTGCATTCGACGGGACGTGCGGGTAAGCAATACTGGTTGCCCATCCGTTATCAAAATGAATCTAATGAATGGCGTAATGGTTGGATTTACATGCGCTATGCAACCTCCAGTGACACGACGGAAAATCGCGCCACCGTGGTAAAAAGTGCTGAAACCGATGGCGTGGAGCAAGCTCTTCAACAACGACCTACTTTCATCATGGAACGCATGTACCCTGAAATCGAATCCATGCGTCTTACCGTGAACGTAAACACGCGGGCTCGGTTGCGTGCTTCTCCATCGTTTCAAGGTCGCATTTTAGACGGCATTCCGAATGATGCTGAGGTTCAGGTTATTGGTCAGCCCTCAGGACAATGGGTGCCGGTGCGTGTGACCGCGACGGGACAAAAAGGTTGGATGCATGTGACTGGATTAGAAAACGAAGGCAGTTTAAATCCACTAGAGCTGGCGGACCGTAATCCGGTTTCAGCAAATGATGCAAAGAAAGAAATTGATGAATACGCCCAACAGGTAAAAACCGAAGGCCGCGCGGAAGAAGTTTGTACGACTTGCCAAAATCAAGGTCAGTTACAAAAGCTTCCAGTCGGCAAAACAGGATATAGCTTTCCCGTGAACGCAGCCATTCGCTCTCGCTTCGGGGGTCGTAAGGACCCATTTACGGGGCGGACCTCAAATCACGGTGGCGTTGATTTTGCCGTCCGTTCGGGAACATCTGTGGGTGCCATTCGTTCTGGGACCGTGGTTCAAGTAAAGAACTCTTGCCGCACGGGCGATAAGCGCTGTGGCGGCGGTTGGGGCAATCACGTGATCGTTGATCACGGAAATGGTGTAAGAAGCGTTTATGCCCATCTTAGCAGCGCCAATGTTCGCGTTGGCAGCCATGTAGGTCTAGGTACCACGATTGGTAAGTCGGGCAGTACGGGACGCTCTACCGGTCCCCATCTGCATCTGGAAATGCACGTCAATGGGACGAAAGTAAATCCTCTTAAATACATCTCAAAATAAGATTGTCAGCGCAAATCGTCGCGACTCACGGGTGATACGTGAAAGCTGGACACTTGAAGCGTATGTACAGCCATTCATTGCAAATGAGGGCGGCATACTTCATGCTTTAGAAATACAACATGAATATACAAATGCGCGATCTCATTATGAAACACCTTCTTACTCTTCTTATTGGACTGATGGGATCGGTTGCGTTCGCGCAAGGACCCCGCACTGGCGAAGCCAAAGCCGGGGTGAACTTCCGTTCGGGCCCAGGTATGAATTATCGTGTTATCAGTGGAGTTCCCAAGGGTGATTTTTTTGATATTCTTGGAACCCGTGGTTCGTGGACTAAAGTTCAATTAAGCACGGGTCAAAAAGGTTATATCCACAGCAAGTATGTAGGCGAACGCGCTGATTCGGCTGAAGGTGGATATTGTGAGGAGTGCGGCAGTGGTGATTCCCGCGTAAGTAAAGATGATCATCCGCAAACTCAAGCGCAAAACGTTTTGAATATTGTAAATCCCGCGAGTGGATTTGGAAATTGCATCACTAATAAAATCGTTTCTGCGGCAAAATGGGTTCATAAAAATAAATACGGTGGACGTCGTAAAGGTAAAGGAAAATGCCAGTACGCGATTCGCCAGTCATTAAACCGCGCTGGAGTTTGGCCGGGTGGTGGTTACGGGAATGCGAAAGACACTATTCCAACCATGACCAAAATGGGTTTTAAAAATATTTATAAGCCAGGCATGACTCCGAAAGATGCGCCAGCCGGTTCAATCCTCGTTTACGGTCCGAAATTAAAAGGGGCTCGTTGCAAGCAAAGTCTTGGAAACGTTTACGGCCACATCGAACTAAAGGTGAATAATAACTCTTGGCTTTACGATGGAAATCCGGAATTTAATATCCAACAAGCTTACGGCGCGAAATGCCGCCCTTTAAAAGGCATTATGATTATGGGCAACTCGTGTCCGACGTGCTCTAAAAAATTGAAAAACGCTTGCGGAGGCTAAGATGAAAAAATGGACTTTGATCATTATGGCCATTATTTTTGTTCTTGGTGCCATTCCATTTGCCGAAGCTCAAAATAAAGCGCCTAAATCAGCCGCCGCCGAGCCCGCGGAGCCACCAGTAGCGAAAAACTGGAAAGAAAGCAAAGCCGCGCTTAATGCCTTGGCCGTTAAATTCCGTGATGCCAAACTGACGAAAGAACAAAAGGTAGAACTTTTGCCAGCTTCGAATAATCTTTTATATGACACTCAGCAATTAAAGCTTAGCAAAGCGGAAAAAGCCGAACAAATCAAAGTGATCGTGGATTTTTTAGCCGCGACGATTGACACGGATTTTGCGAATTCAAATACGGATTCGGTGTACGACGACTTCAAGGTGAACAAGAAAGCTTATTTGGCGGAAATCAATAAAATCACAGATAAAAAAATCAAAGAAGAAATTATTGAAGCGTTTGATAGCTGGGCGGATCTTGAAAAAGAGGCAAAAAAAGGACCGACTCCAGACGACGAATCTGCATCTGTCCCCGAAGCCCAGCATTAAGAGGCCACATCAATAATTCTGTTAAATTCCTGTGGGCGGCACCCAGCCGCCAAAGATTGATTCTAAAAACTCTGCACAACTCAATGTTAAATGATCTTTGCCGTAGGGCCCGATGATCTGAACTCCCAAGGGCAAACCATCCGGAGTCAGTCCTGTTGGTACCACTGATGCGGGATGCCCCGTGGTGGTAAAAATCGCCGTATAAATAAAATCAAAAGGCGACCACAGCGGCGCACGATGCTTTGGCGCTACGCGCGGGTGAGGTGGTAATAACAAAAGCCCTTCAGGTCCCAGTTTTTCATCTAATTCTAAGCGCATTTTTTCTAGCGCCGCGAGTTCTTCTGAAAGATCTTTTTTGCCTAAGTCAAAAGCCTCAGATGCAGCGACAAAAAGATTCGGCAAAGTGTAATCACCACGTCCCAAAGCGATTTTTAAAAACTCGGCGCCAAAAGAAAAAGATTCGCTTTGGCCTTTTAGGGTTTGAAAGAAACTTTTATTGCGAGTCGAGCTTAAGGCGGCAAACCACAGTTCGGTCGCGCGCACAAAAAATCTTGGATCGAGTTCTTCAACGTCCGCTCCGAGTTCTTCAAAAAGCTTTCCGCAGTTGCGCACGACTTGGGAAAGTTCATTATCAGTCCCGCGCGCTAAATGAAAAGAAGGGGATGGGCAAATAAGAATTTTTCTGCCGGCCCATTCTTGGGTCATCTCTTCTAGATCCGCCGGCACCGTCGCCGGATCTAAGGGGTCTGCTCCCATCATCACTTTCATCATGGCGTACAGATCAGCACTTTTACGTGCCATGGGGCCGCTTGAAGTAAACGGATACTTTTCGTCGGCTAAGTTTGTAAATCCGTCTTTGGTATAGGGAAAGTGACCCGTTAGGGGCAAGTACTTACGTGAAGGCTTGTGACCCGCAATCCCGCAAAAAAATGCGGGCATGCGGATGCTGCCGCCGATATCGCTGCCAATACCCATCGGCGAAGCGCCAGCACCAATCAGCGCCCCTTCACCACCACTGCTGCCACCACATGTGCGAGTCAGATCATAGGGGTTATTGGTACGACCATAGACGGGATTGAAAGTTTCAAACCAAAATCCCAATTCAGGGACGTTGGTGCTTCCCATGGGGTTCGCGCCGGCCTCTTTCAGGCGGGATAAAATCGTCGCATCATAGTCACTGACCGAGTGGCGACGATGAATGCTGCCCCCAGTTCGGCGCATGCCTTCATAGGCGAACATTTCTTTTACGGTCATGGGGACGCCAAAAAACAGCGGCAAGCGTGAGTTATTCTTAGTAAGTTCTTCGGTCTGTTTTTCCGCCGTCGCTCGCGCGCGCTCGAAATCCTTTTCGACCATGGCGTTTAATTGGGGATTTACTTCTTCGATGCGCGCAATATGCGTTTCTAAAACTTCCGAAGGAGAGACTTCTTTTTTAGAGATTTTAGCGGCTAATTCCAGCGCAGAAAGCTTTAATAACTCATTCATGTGAACTCCAAAGGTTTGGCGAGAATGGGTCGGCGGCGAGGTGAAGTCCGAGGGACGGACATTTTCACCACCGCTTGACTCATTGCAGAACCGATGCGGTGGTGAAGTGGGGCAACGTAAATACTAAACGTTGAAACGGAAGAAAAGAATATCACCGTCCTTTACGACGTACTCTTTACCTTCCACGCGGTATTTACCAGCGTCTTTAACGGCTTGTTCAGATTTGTAATTGAAAAGGTCTTCGCAGTGATAAGTTTCAGCGCGGATAAATCCTTTTTCAAAATCAGTATGAATGACGCCAGCGGCTTGTGGAGCTTTCGTGTTGGCCCGGATCGTCCAAGCACGAACTTCTTTTTCACCAGCGGTGAAGTAAGTCTGTAAGCCCAAAAGCGTGTAAGCTTCGCGGATCAAACGATTTAAGCCGGGCTCTTCAGCGCCGAGGGCGGCTAAGAAATCAGCGCGATCTTCAGGTGGCAATAAAGCAATCTCTGCTTCCATCGCCGAACAGATCATGATGGTTTTGTTGTTTTCTTCGGCCGCACGCGCGATCACAGCTTTTGTCCAATCATTGCCGCCAGCGGCGAAATCAGAATCAGAAACGTTCATCGCGTAAAGAACGGGCTTTGCTGTTAGCAAATGCATTTCTTTTAACAAAGGCATTTCGAATTCATCCAAAGTGACTGAACGTGCTGGTAAACCCTTACCCAACGCTTCTTGAACTTTTTTAGCCACTTCCACTTCGGCTTTTAGTTTTTTATCAGTGGAGTTCTTCGCTTGTTTTTCGATACGTTGCAGGCGTTTTTCAACCGAATCAAGATCGGCAAGCAAAAGCTCGGTGTTGATGATTTCAATATCGCGAATGGGATCTACGGATCCGGCTACGTGCACGATATTAGGGTCATCAAAACAACGAACCACGTGAACGATCGCGTCTGTTTGACGGATGTGTGAAAGAAATTGGTTTCCTAAACCTTCCCCTTGGGAAGCCCCTTTGACGATACCAGCGATATCCACGAATTCCATCGTCGTCGGAATCACTTTTTGAGGTTTGATGAACGTCGTGATTTTATCCATGCGGGGATCTGGAACTGTGACTACGCCCACGTTAGGATCAATCGTACAGAAAGGGTAGTTCGCGGCTTCCGCTTTAGCTGAAGTTAAAGCGTTGAATAGCGTACTTTTACCAACGTTTGGAAGACCAACGATACCGACTTGTAATGCCATAGGCACCCCTTAAGAAAAACGAATTAAAATAGCAGCTAAATCTAGCTTACCCGTTGAATTTTGTCGAAGCTTTTTGAACTCCGTCGAGGATAATGCTTTCGACGGCATCGATGCCCTTGTTAAGGAAATCGGGCATTTTCTCAAATTCTTCTTTGCTAAACTTCCCTAAAACGTAATCAGCGACATTGTGCTGAGGATTTTCAGGTCGTCCTACACCCAGTTTAAGGCGGGTGTAGTCCATGGTGCCCATAAGTCCAGAAATGCTTTTGATCCCGTTATGGCCGCCATGACCGCGGTTTTTATGAATTTTCATTTGATTAAAAGGCTGATCGATATCGTCATGAATGACAATAAGGTGATCCAAAGGAATTTTATAAAAGCCCATCAGGGGTTGCACGGACTCACCCGACAGATTCATGTACGTCTGCGGTTTGCAGAAAATCAGTTGATGCTCTTTCCATTTTACTTGAGCGATTTCGGCCTTAAATTGATTTTTAATCGGCGGATTGCCCAAGCCTTGCATGAAATAATCAATGGCCATAAAGCCAATGTTATGACGAGTGAGTTTGTATTCACCACCAGGATTTCCAAGACCAACAATCAACCACATAACTAAGCCTTTAATAGAAAAGGCAGCTGGCGCTGCCTTTTAACGGTCCCGAGGTTTTGATTATTTTCATCGGGACTTTTGATTTTCTTTTTAGCGAAGGTCTTTAGGACCCTCGCTAAAGCGAGCGTCAAATTACTTTTTAGCTGGAGCTTTTGCAGCAGCAGCAGCTGGAGCGGCAGCCGCAGCGGCAGGAGCAGCAGCCGCAGCTGGAGCTGCAACAACTTCTTCTTCTTGCGTGTTAACAACGGCGATAGTTTGTTCTGCGCCCGTGATGATTTTTGTAGAACCAGTCACTTTAAGATCAGAAACGTGAAGAGCATCGCCAACGCCTAGGTTAGAAACGTCTGCAGAGATGAACTCTGGGATGTCTGTTGGAAGAACTTCAACCTCAACAGAACGAAGAACGACGTTCAATAGACCGCCTTCAGACAAACCAATTGGTTTACCTTCAAGACGAACCTCAACGTTAACGCGAACTGATTTTTTAAGATCAAGAGCAAAGAAGTCAACGTGTTGTGGGCGACGTGAAAGAGGGTGTACGTCTACGGATTTGATAAGAACAACGATACCGTTGGCGTTCTTAACGGGGCTTTTCAATGTGAAAAGAGCATTTTCGTAAGCGCGAGTGTTGAATTTTACGATTTCTTTTTCACCCACTGCTACGTTGATAGGCTCAACGGCGCCATAGATAACCGCAGGCACTTGGCGATTTGTGCGAAGAGTGCGGCTGTTGTGTTTACCGATTTCACGAGCTTGTACATCAAGTTCGATTCTGTTTTTCATGTTTTTTCCCTCTAGTCCAATAGAAAGGTTGTTAATAAAGTTTCGCCTTTCGGCGAATTGAGTTACTGCTTCAGCTCCGGCGCCCGAAGGCGCCTGCGCTCTGCCGGCGTCCGCCGTTTAATCAAACAACGAGCTGACAGAGTCATTCCCGTGGATTCTCTTAATTGCTTCGGCCAAAACGGGCGCTACGGAAACAACTTCGATTTTTCCACATTTCGCCCCGGCTTCCGATAACGGAATCGTGTCGGTGACCCATACTTTTTCAATAGGGCTTTCCTTCAAACGAGAGATCGCAGGGCCGGATAAAACGGCATGCGTAGCTACGGCGAACACACGTTTTGCACCATTTTTTATGAGGCTGTCAACCGCTTGTGTAAGAGTTCCCGCCGTATCAATCATGTCATCCACGATCACGGCGGTTTTACCCGTAACATCCCCAATTAAATGCAAGGCTTTTGCCTCATTAGGGCCGGAACGGCGTTTATCGATAATGGCAATGGAGGCATTGATTCTTTTGGCAAAAGCACGGGTTCTTTCAACGCCACCAGCGTCTGGACTCACCGCGACAAATTCAGCGCCCTCGCCATGGGTTTCACGCCAAGCCCGAGATAAAGTCGGAATGGCGAACAAATGGTCCACCGGAACATTGAAAAATCCTTGGATTTGGGCGGCATGCAGATCGACCGAAACCACCCGGTCCGCGCCGGCCGTCGTGATCAGATCGGCCATAAGCTTGGCTGAGATCGGGGCCCGCGGAGCGACTTTACGATCCTGGCGAGCATACCCGAAATAGGGGATGACTGCCGTGATCGAAGCCGCCGAGGCTCTGCGTAAGGCGTCGAGCATCACGAAAAGCTCCATATAGCTTTGGTTCACCGGAGGACATGTACTTTGTACAACAAAGACATGTTGTCCACGAACGCTCTCGTGAATTTCAACTTGTATTTCGCCGTCAGCAAAAGTGCTGACTTCGCAGTAGCCAAGCTCGATACCGGCAGCTTGAGCCACTTGTTTTGCTAAATTGGGATTGGAATTGGCTGTAAAGATTTTTAGGCCCTTCATCACTCGTGAGTCTCCTAGAGTTAAAAGTGCAGTTTCGCAACGGTAACAAAGGGCTTTCTTATTTTCAAGCGGTCAGTGAAAAATGCCCGATTGGCTGCGTTGTCGAGGCTGTCTGGTCCGTTATTCGTTTTTAGTGGTTATTGTGATCGAAAATACGTGGGTTTTAGCCTGGTACCAGGATCGCAGGCGATATTTTGCATTATTGACTAAATATCACCTATGAGGTAATATTGTGATTTATGTTGTTGAGCTGTCTCGGACAGCGCAAAAGCAAGTTTCGAAGCTGCCGCATCATGTGCGGGATAACTTTCATCTTTGGGTTTTTGGAGTTCGAACCAAGGGCCTTGCAGAGATGAGGAAGATTTCTGGATACCACGATGAGCCGCTAGTGGGAGTTCACCGAAGGCAACGATCCATTCGATTAAATCGATCTTATCGAGCCATTTATGAGATAAAAGATAATGGCGAAATTGAATTTATAGAAATTATTGAGGTGAATAAACATGACTACCGCTAAAAGAAATGTCGATGCCTTAGAGTTTTTCGAAAAGTTATCAGGACCTATGACATTGGGCCGCGCAATTGCTGCTCTTCGCCTTAGTGATGAGAAAACCCAAGTTCAGTACGCTAAAAAGCTTGGAATTTCTCAAAACCATCTTTCCCAAATTGAAAAAGGTCTTAAGGTCGTAAGTGTAGAAAGAGCCAAGAAGTTTGCGAAAGCTTTAGGTCATTCTGAAATTGTTTTTGTGCAACTTGCGGTCCAAGACGAATTGGATCGCTTAGGCATAAAAATGAAAGTTCACCTGAAAATAGCCTGATCCTGCGGTTGTCTAGTCCATCGCCGTGTTAAATATTTGTATTTCAGCTGATACACGATTGCGAGATTTTCCCTCCAAGACAAGGCTTCTATAATCGGTATTGAGGTGCAAGTATGTCCCGCTTAGGTCTTGTGCTTTCAGGTGGAGGAGCTCGCGGAGCCTATCAGGCTGGCGTGCTTGCTGCTATTGCACATATCGCTCAAAAGATTCATGTGCGAGATCCTTTTCAAATTTATTCCGGCGTCAGTGCCGGCGCGATTAACGTCGGGATGCTTGCGGCCACGTCAGATGATTTTGTGACAAGTGCCACGCGCTTGGCTGATTCCTGGCGGGATATTGACAGTGATCAAATATTTTATGCCGACTTTATGGCGCTCTCGCGGGGTGGTTTGCAATGGATGACAGAGCTTTCCTTGGGTAGCTCGAAAAAAGATCAAGCCTTGCGTTCGCTCTTAAGTACCCAGCCCTTGCACGGGTATCTGTCGCAGAAATGCCATTTTGAAGAAATCGAAAAGAAAATTAAAAAAGGCACTTTACACGCCGTCGGCATTTCGGCCTTAGAATACGAAAGTATTTCGACCGTCACGTTTTTCCAAGGGGCCAAGGACTTGCACCCCTGGGAGCGCGGCATGCATCGCAGTGAGCGCGCCATTCTAGGGCCCGAACACATTATGGCTTCTTCGGCGATTCCATTGCTTTTTCCACCGATTAAAATCGGGGAGCGGTATTACGGTGATGGCTGCATCCGCAATCAGTCTCCCTGTGGGCCGGCGATTTATATGGGTGCGGAAAAATTAATCGCGATCGGTGTGCGCCGTCGGCAGGACACAAGTTTTAAGTATCATCATAACAAGGGCGAAGAAATTCCCACCGTATCTAGGGTGGCTGACGTATTAATGAACGCCGTGATGATGGACGGACTTGAGGCTGATGTGCAGCGACTTGATAACATCAACAAAAATTATCGTCTGCTGAGTGCTAAAGAACGCGCGCGCGTGGCTTTGCATGAAATAGAACATTTATGGATTTCACCGTCGGTGGATTTTGCCGAAATCGCATCAAAAAGAAAATCCGAACTGCCGCGTATGATCAGATATTTATTAAAAGGCCCTGGGTCTTTAGATGAGTCGGCTGAGATGATGAGCTATCTGCTTTTTACGCCCAGCTACTGTCGACAATTGATAGATATTGGATTTGCCGATGGCATGAAAGAAAAAGAGCGCATTGCCCAGATCTTAATGCCAAAAACAAAAAAATCCGCTTTGCGCCTGGAACATGATTTTCGTTAAATAACTAAACTTGAAGTTTAGCCAAAAACTGTTTGGTGGCTTGCGTACGGTGCGAATGTTGATTTTTGTATCCCGCACCCAGTTCCGCCAAAGTTTGGGTTTGTCCCTCGGGGATAAACACCGGGTCATAGCCAAAACCATGCAACCCAGCCGGTTTTGAAGCAATCGTGCCCTTCATTTCGCCCGTGAAAATCCATTCTTCACCAGTGGGGGTGTAAACCACCACGGAGGCCACAAATTTTGCATTGCGATTTTGCATGGGCTTTAAGGTCATCATTTTTAAAAGCTTAGAAACATTTTCGCTGTCTGAAGCTTTAGGCCCAGCATAACGAGCCGAATGAATTCCTGGTAAACCATTAAGTCCCTCAACCACAAGGCCAGAATCTTCACCTAAAACATAGGCGTTATTTTTCACCGCATGCAAAGTTTTAGCTTTAATACGGGCATTGTCTTCAAAGGTTTTGCCGTCTTCCGGGCGGGGAGTGAAGGACGCGATGTCACTTTGAGAAAAGATTTTTAAATCCGCAAGTTCGCGTAATAAAAGTTTATATTCTGAAAGTTTGCCTTTATTTCCGGTCGCAATCCAAAGTTCCATCTTTAAAACCTACTTTCCGGCCAAACGGTAAATTTCGCCCATCACGGCGGCTTGGTGAATGAAAAGCTCTTTACAGCCTTTTTCAGCCACATCCATCATCGCATTTAGCTGCTGACGCGAAAACGGAGTGTGTTCCGCTGTTCCTTGAACTTCCACAAATTGACCGCTACCGGTCATCACGAAATTCATATCAGTGCCAATGGCCGAGTCTTCTTCGTAATTTAAGTCCAAAAGAATGTTTTCGTTGTGAAGTCCCACGCTGATCGCTGAAACGTAATTTACTAACGGCATAGCTTTGATTTCGCTGACCGCTAAAAGTTTTTTACAAGCTAAAGCCAAAGCGACATAGCCGCCGGTCACGGAAGCCGTGCGAGTGCCGCCATCGGCGTTTAATACGTCACAGTCGACGATGATTTGACGTTCACCTAAAAGTTTTAAATTGACGGCGGCTCGCAAAGAGCGGCCAATCAAGCGAGAGATTTCTTGGGTGCGACCCCCGGTCATTGATTTTTCACGCTTAATACGAGTGTGTGTTGAGCGAGGAAGCATGCCGTACTCGGCCGTCACCCAGCCAGCGCCGGACCCCATCAACCATTGCGGAGCTTTGGGTTCGTAAGTGGCTGTGCACAAAACGCGAGTTCTGCCGAACTCGACAATGCAAGAACCTTCTGCATATTCAGAAACATTCGGGGTGATTTTAATTTCACGTAATTGATCAAAGAGACGTCCGTCAGTGCGCATGTATTATCCTTGTGTAATGCTCACAATCTAATGCTTGGTGGCCAAAGTGTCTATCATTTCTTAAACCGACATCGAGTCAAATCAGTGGTTTAGGCATTTTTCGTTATCGTTTTCGATTATTTTGCAGCTGCGTGTCTGCGTTTGTGAGTTCCATTTTTCGGGAATAAACCTTTCCTCACAAAGAAGAGAACAAACAAACCAACCTAATGGGAGAAGTAAAATGAAAGCACTAGTTCTAGTAATGGCTCTTTTCGGAGCTTCTGTAGCGATGGCAAAACCATGTGTTGAAGGTACAAAAGCGACTTTCACTCACCGTGACAACATCAACGACCAAACAGTGACCGAGTTCCGCGTTTGCAAAAACGGTTCTTACATGACGGATGCTGAACGTGCGGCTTACGTTCGCAATCCAGGTCCTGCTTGTAAAGAAGGTCAAACAACTTCTTTCACAGAGCGTGACAATGTTAACGACCAAAACGTCACTACACACCGTGTTTGTGTTAACGGCTCATACATGACGGCTGAAGAGCGCGCGGCTTACGTTCGCGTTCCAAAAAACCGTTGCAAAGAAGGCGCTCGTTTCCTTGACTCTTACCGTGATAATTCAACAGACAACACGGTTTATGTGTCTAAAGTTTGCCGCGCTGGCAAATGGGTCAAAGCAAACTAATTGATCGTTACCTGCAAAGTTCAATTATTAGCTTTTTGCAAAGAAAAGGGAGAAGCCACTTCTCCCTTTTCTATTTTCGATCTTAGGCAATTCTGCGATGGATTAGAAAATTTTACAGTTGTGTTTGCGAGTAAACATCGCTAATGGGTGTCGGATGAATCGAGAATCTTTTAAATCTCCTTCTAGGGGTGATGAGTTTATGGCGCGCGTGCGCGAGGCTTGTTCCTTAATGGGGATTCGTCAGAAAGATTTGGCCGACAGTTTGGATATCCAACCCAGCCAAATGAATCTTTACTTTCAAGGGAAGGTTGAGATGCGTTCCGACCGATTGCTCATGTTATTGGGTATTTTGGGCGTGGACGTGGAAGGAATGTTAGAAGAGCGTATCAAAGAACTGGGTGGTTCCGCTTTGAAAGCACCAGGGACTGAAAGTCGCATGTTAGCTACGATAGGACGACTTGATGAATACAAAAAACAATCCATCCTCCGAATCGTTAACGTCTTGGGGTCTAAGTAATATCCCCAGCACACTCGCTTTCGAGGGCCAGACGACAGAAGAAATTCTAGAGTCGACCAAAGAGATGATTCGCCAGAACTATCAGTTCTCGCTGTTTAGTATTTTGCCGGGACTTGCACCAGAAACCGAAGCGTTAAAAAAAGCGGCCAAAAAATTAGGAATTGATGAGGAAGCCTATCATGACTTCACGACACGTTTATTGCGTTCAGGGTTATGGCACTTGCGCGCTGACGGTCGCATAGAAACTCATTTCGAATTTTTAAGTCTGGGTGATATCTCCGTTAAAGACTACTTAGCCATGACCATCAGTATTATCGCGCATCTTTCCGATGCTAGATCGTATGAATACGACACGCTGTCGTTGGTGACAAGCCGTCAGCATATCCGACAGTTTGTTAGCAAGGTGAATAGCGCTTTGCGGGATTTACACGAAAACTCATTAACGACTCGCGAAGACAATGATGTCCTGTTCTCATGGACTCACACCGGCGTTATTGAAATGGAAATGAAAAAGAAAATGGCTCGTAACGCCGAAAAGGAAGACCTCACATGATCGCAAAGATCTTATTACCGATTTTATTGGTGATGTTTATTATTCCAAGCACATTCGCCCAAACAGTAGGTGGTGGGGGCTCTGGCGGGGGCGGACTTCGTCAGCGCGCTGCTTACGCGGCCCCACGTCGCTGCGTGGAAGGCCAACGCGCTAGTTTCACAGAACGTGATAATATCAACGACCAATCAGTCACCATCGTACGCACCTGTCAAAATGGCAGCTATTATGATTTGTCAGATTATGTTTACAATCCTAAATCGCGCTGTGCGGAGGGTCGTAAAGAGTTATGGCAAGAGCGCGACAACGCGAATGATCGCAACGTTTACCGCCGTGTGATTTGCACGAACGGTAAGTGGAAAGTCTACGACGAATATTATTAAGAATTAGTTCACGGTGATTTTTGCGGGAACTTTTTCGATCTTTTCTTTATAGCTCACGAGCGCAGAATAAATCTTCTGCGCTAAATCCTTCTGATAGTCCGCGTTTAAAAGTTTTTTGGCTTCACGCGGATTACTTAAAAAACCAATTTCAATTAAAACTGAAGGCATCGAAGTTTTAGAGATCACGTAAAACGGTGCTTGCTTGATGGCCGCATGGGTTGAGTCTTTGTCCTGGCGCCATACGCGTGTCAAAGTTTGGGTTAAACGCAAGCTGCTGTTGATGCGATTTTGTCGTTGCAAGTCTTCCACGATGGCGGCGACGTCGCCTTTTTTTGACAGATCATCGCCCCCTGAAATTTCATTGATTTCTTTGGCGTTGATCATCAACTGATTTTCTTGGCTGGCTAAAAAAAGACTTTCTTCATCGGGGGGTAAATGATTCTGAAAAAAGAACTCCACTCCTTTGGCTCGGGGGTCGGTGGCCGCGTTAGCGTGTAAGCTCACAAACAGTTCGGCTTTGACTTGTTCCGCCAACTTCACCCGAGCGGGCAGAGCCACCACGCGATCTGCGGTGCGGGTGATAGAGACCTTAAAGTCAGGATCTTGCTCTAACAAAGTTTTAAGACGTTGGGCGACTTTTAAAACCAGATCGGCTTCTTTGGCCGAACCATACACGGCTCCCGTATCGATGCCACCATGGCCAGGGTCTAACATGATATGCAATGCCCAAGCAGGTGAGGTGGTGACCAGGAAGCAAAAAAGAGTCTTTAAGATAAATGTCATGTCTTTACAGGTTAGGGAATGAAGGTCGTTTATGTCGAGTCCAGCAATGGGACATTGGTAATGAGACAGGTTTAAAATTATTTGAAGATTTAGGCGAATTCTTAAGCGAGACCCTCGGCTAGATTTCTTGCTTTCGAAATAAGCAAACCGGGGACGGCCTTGGGCGCTTTCTGTAAAAAAGCTCGACAGAGGTATTGGGCTAAGAGCGAATTTAAGGGGTTTTGACGAATATTTGATCATGGCAGCCCCCTTGCAATAAGGAAAGATACCCCCCCATGGCGGCCAGGACCCTCCCCCCCAATCCTGGTCGTCTTTTTTTTTCCCAAAAATCAATATAGTCTTAGTTCTGTTGTTTTACATCTTAAGGAGACATCTGATGTTTAAAGCTTTTGGGATTTTGATTTTGGCAGCATTGATGGCGCAAACACCACAGTTTGCCCACGCACAAGCAGACAGCGCACAGATCGACGCGGAAGAGGCCATGGCCGACGCAGAATCTGCCAAAGCTGAAGCTATTGAGGCTAAAAAAAGAGCCGACGATGAACGTCGTAAGCGCGATAAAATTCGTTCTGAGGCGCAAAGCCAAATTGCCAAAGCTCGCTCTATGGAAGCGGAAGCAAAAAAGGAACAAGCTGAAGGTGAGCGTGATGTGGCTAAGATGAAGGCCGAGATCGCCGATTTCGAACGCCAAAAAGCCGTTGCCGAAAAAGAACAAGCTTCTTCCGAGGCGCGTATTAAAGCCGCTCAAGAAAAAACTCAAAAAGCACAAAAAGATAAAGATGAAGCTTTAAAAGCGCGCAAAGACGCTGAAAGCAAAGCCAAGGAAATTGGCGATCAAGCGAAAGACCAAGAGAAAAAAGCCAATGCGGCTCACGAAGAGGGAGCCAAGGCCACTAAAGAAGCTGATAACGCTAAAATGGAATTGCAAAAAGCTGAGCAGAATTTAGCGAAAACGAAACTGCTGACGGAAAAAGCGGTGGCGGAAGCTAAATCTCGCGAAGCGAAAGCAAAACAAGATATCGCTCGTGCGGAAGCGGATAAAGCCAAAGCGGAGGCCGAAATAGCGCGCTTGAAAGTTCAAGACGAACAAGCCAAGGCGATGACTGAAAAGTTACAAAAAGAATTAGCGGCTTCTCAAGAAGCTTCTAAAGAAGCGGTGAAACAAGCAGAGTCCGAAAGAAAAAAATCAGAAGAGATCCGCAAAGAAGAAGAAAAAGCGCGTCAAGCCGCAGCGAAAATCCGCCAAGAATTAGAAGCCAACCGCAATACTCTTCGTAAAGAGCAAGCAGAGGCTACTATGGCGATCGCGAAATCTAAAAAAGCCATCGCCGATCACGAGGCGGAAACAGCCCGTGGTGAAGCCGAAATGAAGCGTTTGCGTGAAGAAGCGGAAAAAGCTAAATCCGAAGCAGCGAAGTTAGAAAAGCTGGCCGAAGCCGCCGCAGATAAAGCGGATGAATCAAAAGTGAAGCTTGAAACGGCCAGAGCCGAAACCGAAACAGAAAAAGCGAAACTTGAAACCGCGAAGATTCGTGCTGAATCTGGTTTGACGGATAAAACTAAGAAAAAGAAAAAATAGTCAGAAGACACAGTTAAATTAATTTCGATTAAAACCTCGGGGAGAATCCCGGGGTTTTTTGTTAAAAGACCTCAAAGTTTTATTCCGCGCCGGGACACAATCAGAGCTATGATCTCAAGAGTGTAGGAGTGTCGGGCATGGCAAAACTTTTCACCGTGGGATACGAAGGCTGCGATATTAACCAATTTGTAGCGGGGCTTAAGGAAAACGGCATTGAGCACCTGGCAGATATTCGAAAAAATCCTGTGAGCGGTAAAAAAGGTTTTTCCAAGAAACGCCTGGCAGAGGAGCTAGCTAAAGAAGGCATTGAGTACACTCATTGGCCTTCCTTGGGGGTGCCAACTTTATGGCGTAAAGAAGCTAAGGCGAAGATCATCACGCGCGATAAAATGTTTAAGGACTATGTTAAGAAAGTGTTGCCTGAAGTTTCAGAAGAAATCGCAGAGCTCAAAAAGCTGATACTTAAAAAAAAGCTGGTATTACTTTGTTATGAAGCCGATGAATCAGACTGTCATCGGCATTACCTGGTGCAAGAGATGCAAAAAAAGAAAAAAATCAAAGTCGTGAACCTGGTTTTAAAACCAGAAAGCCCACGACTTTTTAATCTTACAATGAACAAGAACCTTTCAAGCTGATGCGCGCACGGCCCTCTAAGCGGTCGCCATTGGCGTCAAGCTCGCGGCACATGGCTTCGAAGCTGACCATCTTACCTTGGCGAGTCAGGGTTACGTTGCAACGGCTCTCGCGTGTGGTGCTGAAATAAATTTTTCTGCCACCTTGGGGATTGTAAGTCGCCACAAACGCCGGTCGTTGTTGGCGACGGGGATTCACGATTGAAAAGTTCACTGATTCATGACGTCTTGAAAAATCAAACACCACATCACGGCCCGTGAGCGACACTTGCGCTTCGACGTCGCGGTCATCACGACGATCTGAACCGCGGCGGTAGGCCGTTAAATCAAGATCAAAAGTGCTAGTTTCACGATCATAAGAACAACTCAAAGGACTTCTTTGTTGGCGACGGCCTTTGAATGAATCCTGATAGTTGAACTTCAAAGTCGGCGTGACCATTTCCATTTGCACGGATTCTTCCCAAGAACCGCCGGGACGGGTCGGACCTGTTGAACCCCCCACAAGCAGTGAGGGATCAATACGCTTCAATGACCAGATTAATTCTTGATTTGCTGATCCGTTTGTCACCAAGGCACGTACTTGCATCGTGCTTTCCGTGATTTTTAGAATATCTAAATCAGGTAAGATATTTTTATCGACGTTTTGGGTGATGATACGTCCGTTTTGTAAAACGTAATCCGCACTGCGATTCCACAGGACGCGATTGCCGGAGCTTTGAATCGCCGCAATGGTGGTGTCCGTAATTTCAAATTGTGATTTGGTGTTAGGAACGCTGGTGCGAACATCGGCGGTTTGCGTTTCGATCTCCCAAGCGCCGACAATATTTGCCGTCGTGACATTTAAGGGGCGTAAATCACCACCGTTTTTAGAGTCGTCTTTATTACAAGCCACGATCGTGGTGGTAACTAAAAGAACACCCAAGAATTTTTGGAAGGAATTTTTCATTTATAAAACCTCCGAAGCGAAGGTCTTTATAGCACAGATGTGGAAGCTTTGTGGGTCGCTTGAAAAACATTCGCGACCCCCGCAAAAAGTGTCAATTTTTTGGACAATACCGTCAAAGCACTGCTTTTATGCTTTTTCAGCCGCCGGAGGTGGGTTGGCTGAAATAATCCCGTGAGCCGCCATTTCATAAAAGCCTTTGTTGTTGACCGCTCGGGCGGCCACGTTGGCCACCATCGAAGAGATCATTAAATAAAGAATGATCTCATGGGAATCGCTCATTTCTAAAACTAACACAAAGGAAGTAAAAGGCGTGCGAGTGATGCCTGTCAAAAAAGCCACCATCCCCACCATGATCATCAGTTTGACATTTGCAAAGCCAAAAAGTTGACTTAAAAATTGTCCCATCGTCGCACCACTTGCGAGTGCGGGAGCAAAGACGCCACCGATGACTCCCCCAATATAAGTAAAGAAATTCCCGAAAATGCGCGCTATCGGTAAAAGAGGATCGGCGGTGGCCGTGGGATTTTTTAAAAGTTCAACCATCACTCCTTTTCCCGCGCCGACCGTATGAGCACCACAAAGATAGATGGTCAGGCTTAGCAGCAGACCGCAGGCCAGGGTCATGATAATTTTAAATGATAAAGATTTTTGCGCCCTCCATGTCGCAATACGAAAAAGGCCTTCAGCAAAGGCCGCTCCCGTAAGGCCGACCAGGCCCGCGATGATGACGGTTTGGTATAAGACGGCGGCCGGGAAAGTTCCAAAACTGGAATCTCCCAGGTAAAGATAATTCCCTAAAAAAAGTTGTGCCGATAAACCCGCGATGATGACCGCTTGAAAGACGGCGGTTCGCACAAGGCTGATGTGCGACTTTGAAAGTTCTTCGATCGCAAAGACGATACCGCCCAAGGGAGTATTAAAGGCCGAAGCTAGTCCCCCCGCACCGCCGGCCAAAATCATTGCGGGAAGTTGAGGTTGAGGAAGTTTTTTGGGCCAAAAGCGCGACAGTTGATAAAATACGGCGGTGGAAATTTGTAAAGTCGGCCCTTCGCGCCCCGAAACGCCGCCTCCTAAAACACACACACAAGAACCCACGATTTTGACGATCACCATTTTAATGCTTAAGAGTTTTTCCAGATAAGGATGTCTTGTGGGCGACATCTCAACCGCCGCGATGACTTGAGGAATTCCGCTGCCCAGGGCTTCTTTAGAAAAAAAGTGACCGATTAAAAATGACGCCAAAAGGGCGAGCGGGGCGGTGGCATAAATCCAAGGTGAATGTGCATTTTCGATAGCCCATTCTTCGCAGATTTTAAAAACTTGGGTGTAAAAGACCGAGATCAAAGCCGTCAGTCCGGCGGCGATCCAAAACGGCAAATTGAGTAATAATTTATCTTGAGCACTTCGAATTCGTGGATGGCGGAGTATTTCGTAGGGTCGCATTCCCACGATACTAAGAGCTTTGAGAACGAAAAGCACACCGTCCTGCATCGGCGCATTGCGCAAGATGAGCGGTCACAGTGTGCGTTTTCTTTTACAAACTAAGCTTGAGGCGAGGGGACGAAATCATTTTTGGCCATCGGCGGTGGCGCATCTTTTGAGTAAGTCGTTTGAGTTGGGTAAGCAAACTCGACATTCAAGTCTGCGGCGATTTGCAGAATTTCTAAGAAAATGTTCTGCTGCAGTTCAAGCTCCTCAGGCCCCGTGTACACATGAATGTGAAAATTCACTAAAACATCTAAGGACGACTGATTAAAATTATTAAACGCCACGGTGACCGTGTCGGGATTTACCTTATCGTGAGACTTAATTTTCTCTCGCACTTGATCGCAGAACTTTGTGATCATCGGGATGGGTGTTTCGTAGGTAATGCCTAAAACCTGACGAATGCGGCGAGCGGGCCGAACGCCCATGTTGTCGATAAGTTCTTTTGCGATAGTGGCATTAGGTAAAGTCACCACCGAGTTATAAAACGTGCGAATGCGAGTGGAACGAAAACCGATTTCTTCAACGGTTCCTTCGGTGTCTTTTGTTTTGATCCAGTCCCCCACCTTAAAGGGATTGTCCAGCATGATAGAGACCGAACCAAACACATTGGCGGCCGTGTCTTGGGCGGCCAGAGCTAAAGCCAAGCCCCCTAAACCAAGACCCGCTAGCAGTGACATCACATTCAGTCCGAAGCTTTGCAACGCGATCAGGACTCCTAGAACAAAAATTAAAACCTTCAAGGCCTTTGAGGCATAGGGGATCAGCTGCCCGCCATAGTTGTAAGAGCTTGAGTTTTTGATGCTGACTTTAGTCAGTACATCTTTCATCGCATCCACGCAGTAAAATAAAAGGACGATGATGTTGATCGCTAAAAAGAAGGTCAGTGTATTGTCGTAATAGCGATTTAATTTTTCCGGCAACCCGATAGCATTGCCGCCGATCAGCCAAAGGGCGATGGTTAATAACCACGCGATAGGACGTTCAATGGGTTGAGTCACGATGTGCCCGGTAAAGCTGTCCGGGAAACGTCGTGCAATGGGATTGTGATTTTTAATTTGTCGCAGGACAAACTTAAAGACGGGATGAAGAAAAAAACCGAGGACAATAACAAGGGCTAAACCGAACCATTTCCAGTTCGGCATAAGGAAGGCTGTTTGATTAAAGAGCTCTGCTAAATCATGACTTACAACCGAAGATTCTTTGACCAACCCCTTATCCATCGTGTGCTCCCTTATTAAGTGTTATGTAAGCTTTAACTCGATTCCAGAATAAATCATGACCAAAATCACGAGACCCAGAACAATGCGGTAATAGCCAAACCCGCGAAATCCATAGCGAGCTACTATACCGATAAAAAATTTGATCGCAAGCATCGCCACCACAAAAGCCACAAATCCACCGACCAAAAGCAGATTGATTTGTGCGGCGTCGATGGTCTTATAGATTTTTAAAAGTTTGTATCCGCAGGCTGCGGCCATTGTGGGGACAGCTAAGAAAAATGAAAATTCAGCTGCTTCTTTTTTGTTCATGCCAAGTGTCAGGCCACCCATAATAGTGGCTCCTGATCTGGACACACCGGGGATCATGGCGATGGCTTGAAAAAGTCCCAGTTTAACGGAATCAAAGTAATTCATGTCCTTAAATGTACGCCCTTGCCCTTCGGTGGTCAGATGAGAAAACCATCTGTCAGACCACACTAAAATAACACCACCGATAATTAAGGACCACGCAACAACTTGAACACTTCCTAACATATGTTCGACGAGATCTTTGGCAAAAAAACCAATAATCGCGATCGGCAAAAATGCCACGAAGAGTTTTTTATAGAAGCTCCAGTTCGGTAAAAAGCGTTTCCAGTATAAAACCAGAACGGACAAAATGGCTCCGAATTGAATGATGACTTCAAAAGCTTTGGTGAATTGATTGTCTTCAATTCCCATCAAGGAGCTGGCAATAATCATGTGGCCGGTCGATGAGATCGGAAGAAATTCGGTAATCCCTTCCACTATTCCAAGTATAATTGCGTGAACAAAATCCATCGTGACCTCTAGCGTTGTCGTATTGAAAATCAAAGTTATTCATTCTTAAAAACATCAGCGCTGGGTTCAATGTTCGCTGGTTCGTGTCAAAGTAATTTAAGATTTTAAAAGATTTTCCTGTCCATCGCGTTGCAAATCTGAATATGATTTTTTCACCACGGAGGGGGTTTAATATGAAACGTGCATTATTTTTAGGTGCATTGTTGTTAGGGTCTCAGGCTTTTGCCGGAGAGTATTTGGTGAAATACACCAATACTGGCGCTCTTAACATGATCACTACAATGACAGCTACGAAAGTAGCGACGATCCAAATGACGGATCACAACGAACGTGCAAATCTTGTAAAAGTAGACATCAACAAAAAACACGAAGCTCAAGCCTTAGCAAGTCTTCTGTCTCAACCAGGTGTTGAGTATGTTGTGCCGAACTTTAAGATCCATGCTTTCACCGCACCAGTTGATGCGGCGGCTTTGAAAGAACAATGGGCGATTTCTAAAGTTCAAGCTGAAAAAGCTTGGCAACGTGCTGGTAACAAAGGGAACAAATCTGTTCTAGTTGCAGTTATTGACACGGGCGTTGATTATCGCCATCCGAACTTGGCTCCAAACATGGTTCCAGGTTACGACTTTGCTGAAAACGATGCAGATCCAATGGATAAAACGGGTTTCCAAAATCCTGGTCACGGTACTCACTGTGCCGGTGCTGTTGGCGCGACGGGTTTGATCGACGGTGGTATCGTTGGTTTGGCTCCAGACATCTCTATGATGCCTTTGCGTTTCTTAGATGAGCGTGGTTCTGGTGACCTTAACAACGCGATCAAAGCGATCGATTACGCGATTGAGAAAAAAGTTGACGTGATCTCTGCTTCTTGGGGTGCAGCAGTGTCTCGTTCACAAGCTCAACCACTAGTTGAAGCCGTGAAACGTGCTGACGACGCGGGTATCATCTTCGTAGCGGCAGCGGCGAACGATGGTAAAAACAACGACGTGACTGAAATGTATCCAGCAAACAACGGATTCCCGAACTCTATCACCGTAGCAGCTTCTGGTTCAGGTGACGCGAAACCATCTTGGTCAAACTATGGAACAGCGACTGTTCACGTAGCAGCTCCAGGCGAAAACATCATGTCCACTTTGCCAAACAATAAGTACGGAAACCTTTCTGGGACTTCAATGGCAACTCCGCTAGTTTCGGGTCTTGTGGCTTTGATGAAGTCTCAAGATAAATCACTAACTGGTGCACAGATCCGCGCGATCTTGCAAACAACAGGTGCTAAAGTAGCTATCGAAACGGCTTGTAACTGCCGCGTAGACGCTTACGGTGCGGTTGATGCAGTTATGTCTAAAAAAATGACGATCGTTCCTTCTGCAGCGACTGTTAAAACTTCTGAAACTTTGCCGTTGCAAGTTCTAAATGGTAAAGCGCCATTTAAGTTTGCTTCTAGCAATGCTTCTGTAGCCACAGTTTCTGACAACGGAACTTTCACGGCAGTATCTAACGGTTCCACTGTGATCACAGTGACTGATGCTGACGGAAAAACGGCTTCGACATTGAATATGAACGTGGGTGCTAAATCTTCAAATCCACCTTCACAACCTCCGGGTGGTGGCGATCCAGGCAACCCAGGTGAACCCGGCGAATGCCCACTTGGCGATCCACAACTTTGCCAAATCATCTGCCAAATCCAACCAGATCTTCCGTTCTGCCAATAGTAAATCAGAGACAGAAATAAGAAGTCTAAAAGGCTCCCATAAAGGGGGCCTTTTTTTATTTTTTAGTTCCTTGAATAAAATATGGTTTAGGACTTAAGATACAACTGAAAACAAACTTTGAACGTGTCGGAGTTTTTCAATGGGATTTTATTCGCAGATTTTTACTCATCTTAAAGCGAGTCGTGCCGACTCTGTTTTGTGGCTCAGTCTTGATAACCAAGAATTTAGCAATGCTATTTCGTTAGAAATGGTGACCTCGTTAACCACAGTTTTGCGTGAAGCCGATCAAGATCCCAACATTCGCGTGGTCGTGATTCGTGGGCAGGGGAATGTCTTTTGCGCCGGTGGCGATGTGAAAGCCATGAAAGCACAAACTGGTATGTTTGCCGGTGAAAGCAACGAGCTGCGCTTGCGCTATATTCACGGCATCCAGCAAATCCCGAAAGTGATGGAAGAGTTTTCTAAGCCCTTAATTGCGATGGTGAACGGGGCGGCTATTGGGGCAGGTTGTGATCTGGCGATGATGTGTGATCTGCGTGTGGGGTGTGAAAACTCTAAATTTGGTGAGACGTTTGTGAAATTGGGCCTGGTCCCAGGTGATGGGGGAGCCTTTTTCTTACAGCGTGTGATTGGCTATTCTAAGGCCATGCAAATGTCTTTAACCGGCGAAATGGTTTCAGGCGAAGAGGTGAAGAATTGGGGCTTGGTTAATTACTTTACCGAGGCCGCCCATCTTGAAGCCGAAACTCAAAGGATCGCCGTAAAGATTGCTGAAAACCCACCGATCGCAGTTCAAATGACTAAAAAAGCGGTGAAGCTGGCGCAGCGTTCAGATCTTTCAACGATTTTGGAACTTTCAGCGGCCTATCAAGGTATTACCCAAAGAACCCAAGACCACTTCACGGCCTTAGAGGCTATGACTAATAAATCGACAACGGCCTATACTGGAAAATAAAGGACTTTAAAGCCGATCTCATGTCCAACCGTTGGACAGCTTAAGAAAAGAATGCTTACGCCTCACTTCGTTCCCCGAACGGCCGGACTTTGCGATAAAACTCGTCCGGTCGAATTTATGTAAGGTGGATGAAGGATGGATATGACGAAGTCTTTAGTGATGGCGTTGGCTGCTGTGGTGGGTTTATCGGGGACGGCGTGCGCGCCGAATACACTAGTTTTGATGGCGGCTTTGGGTGGTTCAAAAAAAGAAACCAAACCTAAGGACGATCTTACGGGTTACATCGAGGCCTCTTGTCTTTATGGATATAGTGAAGGTCCTAACGCCTTAGTAAAGCCTGCGAACAAACAGATTCAAGCCAGCTACTTCGGTAAAAAATACGACGTCAGTTTACTAAATCCAGTTTTAGCGGCCAACGGTTCGGAAGTCGTTCGTTTTGCAGAAACCACGGGTGTGCGTTTTTATAAGACAAGTCCTTACAAAGAGGGCACGTGTGGATTTTCAAGTGCGCTGCCGTCGGCTCCGTCTGACTTAGAAAATAAATTCAGTGAAGCTAACCAAAACAATGGCGTTTTAGGCCTGTATCTTTCTAAAAACTCCACCAGCCTGCCGTCAACAAAGGGCCTTGCTGCCATCATCGTTCGTTCTGATGCGAATAAGTGGGTTTTAGTTCATGAATACATGCATCACTTGTTTGATTCGCAAGTTCAAGAAGAAGGCCTTTCGGGTGACGCGATTAAAACAAAAGCTTTAAGCTTGTATTCAACTTACGGTTCGCAAAAAAGATCAATTGATTATAAGACGGGCACAAGTCGAAAAACGGCGGTGAAAGAAACTTACGTCACTTTGAAAAACATGAATGACGCCATGATCGAACTGGTGAAACAGTATTTCTTAGAAGAAATGACAATTGAAACCATCCTGGGCGAAAAACTTGAAAACGGCCAATTGAAAATGGTTTTAGATAAGCAGCGTTTAAATGGTGCGGCTTACGTGATTTCTTCAGCTAAAAAGACGGCAGATTTTATTGATCAATTGGATGTGGAAATTTCGACTTTCAAGCGATCTTATTATGAAGATCTTGATTACGCAGATTATTCGGCATTGTCGGTATACTCGACGAAGTTTCAAGATCTAAGATCGCAAATGTCACGCCTTCGCAGCCGGGCCAAAGATTATCTAAGTTCTAAAGGTTTGGATTATAATGGCGTTGCGGTCGTTTCTGAAGCTGATCCAGAGATCTCAATCCCGGTCGACGATCACGCCGGTTGTTCTCACGGTAAAGATGCCGATGAAATCTTAGAAATCATCCGCAATGGTCACGAACTTTAAAATTTTTAAAATTTAAGCCCTAAAACTTAAAACTAAAAAGCCTTCTCATAAAAGAGAAGGCTTTTTTATTGCCGTTTAACGGCTTCCGTCAGAATGGCTTTCTTCGGCATGGCCGTGAGCTTCTTGCATCATGTGCTGGTGTTTATCGTAAGCTTGTTGTGAAAGCCTATGATACGGATACGCGAGTAGCGCAAAAAGAATGGCAAAGTTCACCGAGGCAAAGGCCATGCGCAGGCCCAAGTTTTTATGAAAGGCAATCGGCGGCTGATAAGTCCCGCGTTGACCGACAACGACGAAAACCAACAAGGCGCCGTGCAGTAAGGTGTGGCCCACCACTTCCGTTTTTCCAAAAAAAGCAGTGGTCGTAAAGAACACGATCGTGATCACTAGAGCCAAAGGTCTTTGCAATAAGCAAATAATTAACAAATAACCCAAGCTCATTTCCACAAACGCGCAAGCCATTAAGAAAAATTCTGGCGGCAAGCCCATGGTTAAAGCGGGCTGTTGTTGTAAAACGTCTAATCCCCAATTGGGGAAGAACAGTTTTTCCATCGCCACCCAGCAAAGTGAAAATCCAAGGCCTGAGTATAAAACCGGAATGCGCAGGTCTTTAATGCGCTTGTCGGTGCTGTTTGAAAGAAATAAGAAAATACCAATCGCCAAATAAACGACGTAATCAAGCAGGTGATAAATGCCGTACTGGGTCGCGGCAAAAATATAAAGGACCACCATGCCTGCACCAGCAACGGGCGTGGTGACACGGAATAATAACAACAAGGCCAAGGCGAATTGATACCAACCCCAGCCACTGGAATATAGATGCAATTCAGGCGCGATCATCGAATCCACCTGCCAAGAAAGTAAAATCGAAGCACCCGTAAAGACACGCAAAATCAAAGTCGCGCGCGAAGTAAACTGATCAAAGTATTCGTTCATCTTGCGGTAAGTGCCCCAAGATTCAAGCCTGCGATCTAACCACACTAAAGACGCCAAAGTGAACATGGAAAGGACAAAAAGATTCCAAAAGGTCGGAGTATTTAAATCCGCAAAAGTGATCGGCGGTTTAGCGAAACTTTCGCGTGTAAACCACTTCACGTGGGCAAAAGCAGACGGGGAAAATAGAGTGAGAATAATCCAAAAAAACCGAGCCATATTTAAATCTCCATCGAGGGTTTAAATATGGCTTGTCTTGTTTCGATTATCAAGCCTGTGTTTTGTTGCTATCTATTGCTTTGCAATACGCTCTAACTGTTCGGCCCGCGCTATCAGGTTTTCTTTGAAAGTCTTTTTTTGTTCTTTAGACATCGATTTCCAAAAATCATTTGTCAGGAAGCTAATAAATGCCGCTTGATGTTCACTCAAGGCTTTTCTGTATTCTGGCAAGCGCACAGATTCATAGTCTTTGGCGAACTTTTCAACGAAGGCCTTGCGCGTATCGGGGCTTTGGGCTGCGACCACGAATTGTTTCACCACATGTTCTTGGCTGCGGTTCTGTAAGCGCCAAGGGTAAGGATTTTTATCTAAAAAGCTTTGGATCATTTTATTTTGTTCGCGAGTCACGCTGCCGACAAAGTATTCAATATTTTTGCGATAGCGTTTTTCAACTTTCTCGGTAGCCTCTGCGGGATCTTTTTCTTCTTTGGCGATATCTTCGCGCACTTCATTGGCAAAGTGTTCCACTTGAGCTTGGGATAGATTTAACGATGTTTTAATCGCGGTGTCTTGAAAGTACACGCCAATGCCTTTGACTTGTTTTTCAATTTCGTTAAAGGCCTTGGTGAAAACTGCGGGATCCACATCATCAGATTTGATATCTTTTTCTAACTGACGAAGGCGATTTGCCATTTTAGGAAAAGCTTCTTTTTTGCCAGTATCAATATCTTTACGGATTTCTATTTTAAATTCTTTTTTCTGAGCCGATGTTAAATCAAAATAACGATCGGCCTTAGATGCGGCATAATCATCCGCAAAGCGGAACAGGAATTCCCCGCGGGAGCAGGCGGTGGTGGATAAAATAAAAACGGCGAATAACGAAAATATAATTCTTTTCATCAGTCTATTTTACGAATAGACCGCCGCAGGATGAAACCCTCAATGACAAGATACAGGACAAAACTAACCGTCAGTCCAACTCCCTTTAACAGCGCCCAGTCGCGCGTGCTCCACGAAAACGCGGCCCAGGTCGCTAAAGCCGCATGGATAGCGAAGAAGACTCCGATTCGGAATGTGAACCCACTCATTTTTTCTTTAATGATCAAGGGAAATTGATGTCCTTGTTGTTCGGCTAAATACACTAATAATGGCTTTTTTAGGGCCCATGAGCCCCACAGCACGATCGCAAAAATGCCTTCCATGATGGCAGGCTGCAGTTTAAACCAAATGCCTTCTGAAGAAATCAGCGAGATCACACCCAGGCCAATTAAAAGGCCATTGCCAATCAAAGTGATGCGCTGAATTTTTTTATATTTATAAAGTTCAAAAATAATCTCGCCACAGCCAAAAACCATTCCGGCCAGAAGACCGGCCATCACACCGTAATATTCTTCAATCACCGTAAAGGCGATGACGGGTAATAACCCGCCAAAGAAAAATCCTAGGGCTTTCGAATTCATTTCGAAGTCTCTATAAAGTCCACGGCTTGACCCATCGACGGCATAACGACCTGATCATTTTCCATCACAATGTGACCGCCGACAATCGTGTGCGTGGGCCAACCGGTGACTTGCATGCCATCAAACGGTGTCCATCCGCAACGGCTGGCAATCCAATCATTGGTGATGGTTTTCTTTTTCTTTAAATCCACCACGGTGATGTCGGCATCATAGCCCACTTCTAAGCGGCCTTTGTTTTTGACACCAAAAACTTTCCGTGGATTTTCGGTCACCATTTCTACAAAACGTTTTAATGGCATACGGCCTTCATGGACATGATTTAACATAATTGGCACTAAGGTTTGCACTCCCGGAACGCCCGAAGGACTGGCAGGGTAGGGACGATTTTTTTCTTCCTTAGTGTGTGGCGCGTGATCGGAACCAATCACGTCCACCGTGCCATCAAGAACGGCTTTCCAGATGCGTTCAAGATGATGCTTTTCACGGATGGGCGGATTTTGTTGAGCGTATGTGCCCAGCTTGTCGTAACAGTCCGGCGCAAATAAAGTCAGATGCTGAGGAAGAACTTCAACAGTGGCGATGTCTTTGGCCTCTTTTAACATCTCCATTTCATCGCCTGTTGAAATATGCAGCACGTGAATACGGCGACCGGTTTTTCGAGCCAAGCGCAAAAGTCTTCGGGTGGAATTCACGGCCGTTTCTACGTCTCTCCACACGTGATGGAAATGCGGATCGGCTTTTTCGACAGCGATGTGTTTGCGCTCTCTTAAGCGCATTTCATCTTCGCTGTGAAAGATGACTCGACGATGGCCTTGCATTAAGATTTTTTCTAAGGTGTCGTCGTCTTCGACCAGCAATGTTCCGGTGGAGCTGCCCATAAATATTTTGACACCCGAACAATGTGGCAGCATTTCAAGCTGCGCGATTTTATCAACGTTATCGTGAGCGCCGCCCATAAAAAACGCGTAATTGGCATGCGCGCGATTTTTAGCGCGATTTAATTTGTCTTCAAAGGCTTCTTTCGTCGTCGTTGAAGGATTGGTGTTAGGCATTTCAAAAATCGTGGTGACACCACCTAAAACTGCGGCTCGAGTGCCGGTTTCAAGGTCTTCTTTGTGTTCAAGACCGGGTTCGCGAAAATGAACTTGGCTATCGATCACTCCAGGCAGGACATGAAGGCCTTTCAGGTTCATGACTTTAGCGGCAGGTTCGTTAATGAGGTCCGCTATTTTTTCGATGCGTCCGTTTGAAATCGCAACGTCGGCCAGTTGTTCGATAAGACCTGTTCCCGAAGGGTTGGGAAGTAAACAGGTTCCGCCTTTAAGAATTAAATCATAGGTTTTCATATCACCGCCCTATCAGCGTCACCATATCGTATGGACCTCCCTAGGTCTAGTCAGCTCTTAGCGTTGACGGCAGCTACTTGGTAAGAGAGAATTACCTGGTGACAATCGAAAAATTTCTCCTGTTCTGGGATCATCACAATACCTCTATTATTGAAGGCCTTATCGCCTTGGTTGTTTTGCTTTCGCTGTTTTTGGCGTATCGCAGCTTTTTTGGTAACAAGTCCGAAGGGGCGGAAGGCCACGCGACTGCTGGAAATCAAAATCTTGACGCGGCTCAGTTAGAAAAAACGCTGCAAAAAATTTTAGAAAATCAATCCCTGGGTGCAAAGCTTTCAGCAAACTCCGACGACCTCAGTGTGCCTGTCGAAGTTCCGGAACATGCACCCGCATCGGGTGATGCCTCGAGCGCAGGGGGCGGTGAAGCCACGGCCGAGGCCGCTCAACTTCGTGCAAGTCTTTCTGAAAGTACGAAGAAAATGGAAATCCTAAGAACTCAGTTAGCCCAAGCCCAAGAGCAATTGACGGCCGCTAAAAATGAGGCTGCCGCCGCCGCAAGTGCGGGGGGTGCCGCTGCTGCACCGGCCGCTCCAGCTGCTGCGGGGATGAGTGCGGAAGAGCGCAACGAGTTTGATAATAAAATTAAAGATCTTGAAGCTCGTTTAGCGGAATATGAAATCATCAGTGAAGACATCGCCGATCTTTCAAAATACCGCGAAGAAAATGATGATCTTAAAAAACAGATCGAGTCTTTAAAGTCGGGAGCACAAGCTCCAGCCACGGCGGCTCCCGAAGCTCCGACACCGGCCGCAGCGCCCCCGGCGCCGGAACCAGTTTCAGAACCGGTGGCTCCAAAATTAGCGGCGGTGCCAGATCCTGAGCCAGCTCCCGAAGCATTAGCCGAATTGGCCGCGCAACCTGATTCGCTCACTCCTGAAGAAGCCAGCGTTATTGATGATGACTTGATGAAAGAATTCGCCGCGGCCGTTGAAGGCCAGCAAAAGGCAGCCTTGGATAAAGCCGCCGAAAAAGCGGGTGACGGGACAGCCAAAGCAACCTCCAACCCTGACGACACCGACAAGCTGATGGATCAGTTTGAAGACTTCGTTGGCAACAAAAAGAGCTAAATATGAAACAGATCTTCGTGGCATCTCTTGGGTTTACTCTACTTTGTTCAAGTGTTTTGGCAGCCAACACAAGACCTTCATCTAGTACTTTAACTTCGGCCATGGAAGTTCTTAATTTGCCCGCAGAAAACCGTCGCATGCTGATTGGCGAGGTGGGCGAAAAACACTATGAAAGCTTTATCACTTTAGCCTTTAACGACAAGCAACCGATGTCCGTTCGTTGGAGAGCTTTAACTGCGGCGGCAGAATCTCGCCGTGAAAGAGCGACGGCTGATTTGATGAAAGCCGGATCGAATCGCGAGTGGTACATGCGCAATGCCGCGCTTGTGGCGTTAAATGAAGTCAACCCCGCGCAAGGCGAAGTTTTAGCAAAGCAGCTTTTAAAAGATAAGGCCTTAGTTGTTCGTTCCGCAGCCGTGCAAGCTTTAGAAAAAAGCACGAACCCGACAACACGTGATCTTTTATGGGATGAGCTCAATCAAAACTATAACTTTAAAAACACCCAAAGCCTGTGGATCCGTCCTCAGATCATTGGCATTTTAAATAAGAAACCTTTGGATCGTGAGTTAAAGATCTTTGCTCAGCTTTTATCGGACAACGATATCCAAGTTCAGGCCAACGCCATCCGTGGTTTAGAAAAACTGACCGGCGTGAAATTGGGCGAAGAAGCCAACGTGGCTAAGTCCGTCGGTCTTTGGAAAGACTACGTTCGTAAAGAAAATATTCAATTATAAGATTAATTGGCGCGTTTCAAGGCGTCGGCGATCACAAGCTCGCGCTCGATACGGTAAAAGATGATTTTTTCTTCTAAGCCGTCTGTTTCCATCGTTTCTGGTTCAGAAAAGAAGTCCCTTAAAATTTCCATTTTTTTGTCGATCGTAACTCGCGTGGAATCGCGTCCATCGGCCTTCCCTTTAGCAAAGGTCAGGGTCAGCTTGTAACGAATCCCACTTGAAGGGGAGCGTTGTTCCCCCGGCGCAAGCCATCCATCAATGCCTTTGATGTATTCTGTTTCCATCACGCCGTTGTCTTGGTTTTCCACGGCGATGGGGTACTTGATCACGTTGTGCGCGGCTCTCCAAACGGCGTCAGAATTAGCAAAAAAGACTTTCTGCTTTGTGATCTGAGCCATGCGGGTGTGAGCGGGTGGTTTTTTATCAAAAAGACTGCAGCTGACCAAAAAACCATTAGTTAGTGTTAAGGCAGAAAGTAAAAGAATTTTTGACGATTTCAACCCATCATTTCTCATATCTTTTTCAATCATACCAGCCGTGTCTGGGTTTTGTGAAGTCATTAAAGCGCTGAGGCGGGTCATATTTTTGTCGGTCTCTTTGGGAAGAATTCTTAAATCGACCTTTGTCGTTGGTCTCTTGGAATATGAAAAACCTCTTTGCGTTAAAAAATGTAATAAACATAAAATAATGTATAAAGTCAGATCCATTTGTTAATTGCGATATGGTAGTTGGAGGCATCAATGAGTAAATATCAAACTCTCCTTAATATCTTGGATAAGATTCGAGATGAATCTATTGAAACAAAATTCAAACAAAAATACCAACCCGACAAAGCGGATATAGAGAAAGTTAATCAGGCAAGATCTCGTGCCTTCATCCATTTATATTTATTAGTGAGCCATGGCATTTTGGACTTCACCGAAAGAGAGCATTTTATTACAGATGGTACGCAAGATGGCGGAATAGATGGGTACTACATTGATACGGATAAAAAAGTAATTTCCTTAATACAGTCCAAATTTAGAACAAGCCAAAGTAATTTTGAGCAAAAACATATTACCTTAGAAGAGTTGCTTTCTATGGATGTAGATCGAATATTGAATGGGGAAACAACTGACGAAAAAGGCAATGACTATTCTGGAAAAGTTCTTCAATTGGTTCGAGAGATAGGAAAAATTGAGGATGTTGCCAGATACAAATATCAGGTGATTTTGATAGCAAATGTCGACAAAGGCTTAAAATTAGTTGCCAACAAGCTATTTGGCAAGTTGCCAGTTATAATTTTTGATTTTGATAAGTGTTACCAGCGTTTGGTGTTTCCTGTGATATCGGGGACATTTTTTAATGCATCCGATTTAAGTATTCAGATTGACTTGAGCAATAAAAATGCAGGATCTAAGATTAGCTATCCGGTAAATACCTCTTTAGGGGAGGCCGAAATTACCGTTTTGTTCGTTCCTACAATTGAAATTGCCAAAATTCTGACTAAGTATAAAAATTCAATATTGAAATTTAATCCTCGTAGTTATTTAGAGCTTGAAGGGAAAAAGGTAAACATAGCTATTAGAGATACAATTGTATCTCAGGAAACTAATGAGTTTGCACTCTTCAATAACGGAATAACTTTTGTTTCGAACGAAACTTCGATCAATGAGCGCATTGGCCAAAAAAGTAAGGCGAAATTGATGCTAAAAAATCCTCAAATTATTAATGGAGGGCAGACCGCATATACCTTAAGTAAGTTACTTCAAGAAAATGACTACTCGAAAGCTGAAAAGATCTTTGAAAACAAGGAGGTTTTGGTCAAAATTATTACTTTGAATAATCCCCTGGGAAGTGAGTTTGAAAATTCAGCGGTTCAATTGATAGATAAAATATCGACTGCTACAAATCAACAAACCACCGTTAGCTCCGCAGATCGGAGATCAAACGAGAAGAAAATTATTGAGTTGCAGCGAGTAATATATGATCGTTTTGGCCTGCTATTTGAGAGGAAAAGAGGTGAGTTCGGAGACGGAATTTCTAATGGATACATAGCCGACGAGCAGGTCATCGAGCGAAATCTTTTAGTTCGATTGTACTATGCGTCCCTTGGACGTATATCTAATTGTACGGGTAAAAGGCCATTCTTGCGTTTTGATGATGTTGAGCAGCTAGTGGGTGATCTTGATTCTCTCGATCGAATTTATTTCGGATATTTATGTCTTTTAGGTATGACCAACACGGTATCTATTCACAGGAAGCGCGGGACTTTTGTGAAGCTACTATTTTTGATCGAGAAATACAAACCTCACAATATTTCTGAATATAAGGAAGTAGCTTCCAGCGCCGTTAAGGCACTGACTCACGATTGGGAGGCATTTATTTCGTTCGGAGAGAGGAAAAATCCTAATCTGATTTCGACTTTTATTGATAGGCAATCCGGTGAAACTATAACGCATTTTAATGTGGGTGGATGGATGGTTTCTAGTCACCTTATGGACGACATCAGAGCCTATGTAAGCCAAGAGAAAAACGAGGCCTAGATTTGTGCCAGCAATTCCTTTGATCTTTGCAGGTCTTGCGCCGAAGACCGCACGGGGCCGTGAGCCAAAATCACGTAAGGATTTGATTTTAAAAGCTGCAAAGTTTCATCGCGCAAAGTTTGCGTGTCTTTGACGTAAATTCTTAAATACGCGCGGTTAACACTAAAGCCTTCATGCAATCCCAAAAGCTTAAAAAACAGGCGCGATAAAAAATTATGCCCTGGTTGTTTTTCAAGATCCGCCAATGTTTCGTTAATATAAACCACGGGCCGCGCGCCACGACGCACTTCTAAAAGCAGGCTGTCGTTTTTAGAACCTTCCGGCACAATCCAGCGCACAGTTTCATCCAGGTTTGCGATTTCCACAATCGACCGGGCATGAAGGTGTGTGACTTCTTTAATGCGTGGGATGGATCCGGGGGCGGTGTAAATGGGGCAGTTGGGGAATTGCTTCACCCATTCTGCAAATCCCAAGGTGTGCCCTCCGTGGGGGGCTACAAATCCGGCAACACCACCTTGAGCACGCACCCATTCAAAATCTTCGGGCGAAGTTTTTTGCGAAGGACTTAAAATCAGCAACCCTTTCGGGGTTTTTACGGCGACACAGTTGGTGCGCCCGTATTCTTCGACTTGGTATTCGTGAATGAAAACTCCGGTGTCATTGCCAACTGGATTCCATGCCATAAAGACCTCCTGCGAAAAGAAGTCTTTATTTTAGTCTGCAATAATCAAAAGTCAGTTTGTCATTTGACGGTGGGATGGGCTTAAAAGCTCCAAGTCAGATTCACGTCGGGGATGAGTTTGTTTTTTAGGTCGCGGTTATAGATTTTGGCGGCCTCTGCACGTTCATGGGCTGACATCATTCCCGTGGCGACAGATCCGCCAAACCCCACAAAATATGCGCCCCATAGCTGTGATTTGGTCTGAGCATCATCTTGGGTGGGGATTAAGAAAATGGCGGCAACAGCACCCCAGATTAAAATTTGCGAAGCCAGTTGCAGTTTATAAGCTTTTTCTAAGCGCGCCCTGCTTTCGGGAGACACGTGTTCCAGGACGGGCTCCATAGATTTTAGCCAATATTGTTCTTTGTTTGGTCCCATTTGGTAAAAGGCGGCTTGATCCCAAAAGTCGTCGTTGATGTAAAACTGACGGAATTCTTCTTGGGCCGCAGGGCCTTTTTTATTTAAATCCGGAAGCGGTCCTTTATAGTCCGTGGCGCAGGCTGAAAGTAAAAGGCACAGGGACATAGTTAGAAGCAGGGTCTTTTTCATATAGTTATATTCATAAATGACGGCGTCCCTAAAGCCAAATCCAATATAGGAAGGTCTGGGGAGGGGTGAAAGAGCTAATTTATTGGGCAATCACTTAAAAAAGTGTACTTAACGCAAAGCCCATTATTGACATAACGCGCCCCAAACCCTAAAAACATTCCTACGCAAATTCAAAAGATAAGCGTTCGTGTGGTGGGGTAGCTCAGCTGGTTAGAGCAACGGAATCATAATCCGTAGGTCGGCGGTTCAAGTCCGCCTCTCACTACCAATTTTGTTCTTCGATCGTGAATCGAAGGAAGTTTCACCGGAAATGAGCCTCTGAGTGAAATATTAAACCCGCTGGAAGGCGGGTTTTTTTGTTTTCGCATCTTTGCTTCTCTAGTTCTCATGCAGTTTATTGTAATTTAAACTCCCTCTGCTAAGTTTAGACAACTTCCAAGCGCATTAAGATGGGATAGCTATTTTTAAATTAGCGAGCGTCGTGCCCCACCCATTGAAGACGTGGGATTTTCTCGGGAGATAATCTGCCCTCAACCTAACGGATCGTCAAAGAATCTACATGTCCGGAAAAATGTGCCCGGACTTTCTAACTAAAATGTTTGCAGGCCTATTTGAGCAGAGGAAATAACTTCCCCTGCTCAAATCTAAGAGGACCTGCCTTTTTGAAAACACTAGCTGGCTTTCAAAAAAACAAACAAAATTTGATTAGAAATAAACTAATGATTAATTACTAAATTGGGGAGAGTTTGAATGGGTGTAAAGGGGGCGTGGGCTTTTAGGAACGATAAGGCCGGAAATTATATTATTTGTGGAGATAACCTTGAATGGCTTAAGCAACTCGAAGACGAAAGTGTTGATCTATGTTACATCGACCCGCCCTTTTTTTCTAATAAGCAGTATGAAATTATTTGGGGCAATGGATACGAAGTCCGTTCATTCGGTGATCGCTTCGCGGGCGGGATTTCCCATTATATTGAATGGATGAGGCCAAGAGTTGAGCTCATCCATCAAAAATTAAAAAAGACTGGAAGTATTTTTCTACATTGTGACTGGCATGCATCTCATCGGTTGAGATGTGTCCTCGATGATGTCTTCGGAGAAAATAATTTTCGGAATGAAATCATATGGAAACGAAGTTCTAACACCTCAAGTATCAATGGGATCTATAAAAGAGCTCACGATACAATCTTTTTCTATTCAAAATCAGATAAATATACATACCACATTCAGAGGCAAGCCTTGTCTGAAAGTTCATTAAAAAACTATCGTTACACGGATCACAAAGGTCGATACCGACTTGTTCCGTTGCTTGTTAGTGGAAAGAGGAATGGAGAAACCGGGAAACCTTGGAGGGGCGTCGACCCGAATAGACGTGGAAAATCGGGAGCTCACTGGGTTACTATTCATAAACATTTAGAAGAATACGATAGGAAAAAGCTAATAGTATGGTCAAAGAATGGTATTCCAAATTTGAAATATTATTTGGAAGAAAATAAAGGCGTGGCTGTTTCAGATATCTGGGATGATATTAAACTCATCGGGTCGAAAGCTGATGAGAGTTTGGGCTATCCAACTCAAAAACCTGAGGCGTTAATTAAAAGGATTATCGAGTGCGCTTCCAACAAAGGTGATATCGTACTTGATTGCTTTGGAGGCGGAGGAACCACTGCAAAAGTTTGTGCTGACCTTGGTAGGGCATTTATCACGGGCGACGTTTCACCTGTATCTGTGAAGATTATGACCGAGCGATTGTACTTTGATGTTCCAGCAATTCGAGAGGGAAAAATGAGACTTGAAGTCAAAAATCTTCCGCAAACTGATATTGAACTCAAAAAAATGAATGGTCATTTATTCGCTGAAAAAGTCTGTGAAGTTCAGGGTTGGAAAGTGAATGATCGAAAATCTGGCGACAAAGGAGTTGACGGATGGACCGATGATGGAACTCCGATCCAGATCAAGAACTACGAAAAAACTTCAGTCGGTCGCCCAGATTTACAAAGGTTTTTTGGGGCATTGGGTAAAAAGAAAAAGGGTATTTTTGTTGCGTGGGAGTTTTCCAAAGATGCCAAGGAATACATTGCTGAAAAAAAACGAGATAATAAAGTTGAAATTGTAGCGATGGAATGCCGGGATATATTCGGCGGGCTTCTTCTGGATAGTACCAAAGGAAAGGAAATTGAAAGGTTATATCTCGAGAAAAGACCAAAAAATTGGGCTAAAGATTTAGTGAAGGCGGAGGCATTAAAAAAAGCTATCGATAACTTGGAAACTAAGAGGAATAAGCCGGTGCGTAAAAAACGTCATGTAGAAGCGGGTTAAACGAGCTTTAATCCACTCTCCGTGATTCGGGCCTTCTTATACGAAAGCTTAAGAAGGCTTTCGTAATGGTCCAGAATCTCATGATGACGAGCCAATTTATCAGCGTGCTCAAGAACTTCTGGATCTAAATCATCGAGAACGGCGAAAATCTCTTCGATTTTTCTTTCGATCTGATGGAGCTCAAAATTGGTCAAAATAGTTGAGGTCATTTTGAAACTTTTAAGGACTATCGCCTTGACTATCAATCAAAAAGCCATTTTGGCGCCTCGCATTATGTCGTGAGAGAAGTGTCTAGTGCATTAAAGTGCCTTGCGCTTAGGCTCGACGAACGAGATTCCCTTTGAATGACTTTCTAAGAGCCAATTCGGTGATGTGGAATAACTCGGAAGAGCATTGCGAGGCTAATATCGGTTGCTAATAGTTTATATTCTGAACCAATAACAAATTTTTTATCTAGGAGGTTGATCCGCGGTCTTTTTCGAGCTGTCGAGCATCGAGGTAGATAGCCTTTTTAAAGGTGATGTTTATCTGGTCGTCGCTCATTAGGCCTATTTCTTCTATTGAGACATTGCATACTTCAATCAGAAAACTCCTTTTTTGATCAGCATTAAAGTTATGATCTTTAGGTATATAGTCCGTATTTTTTAGATTTTTTTTAATTTCTTTAAGTGTTCTTGAGTGCCTTTTTATTTTGAGGTCATTTCGCGAAAGGCCGTTTTTTCTAAGTTGTGCATCCACGAACTCGTCTAACGCGAAAATCTGGTGACAAGATTCATCTATTTGTGAAAAAAAGAATAGCCAGCCATAGCGGTCGCCATCAATGATGGCTCCCGTAATCTTAAGGTTTAAATCCCAAATAAATTTTTTCATATTTATTTCTTTGAGAGATTTCTTTTGTCGAGCATATTGGGAAAAGACTCTCAAAATTGATAAGTAATGTTTTTGATAGGAGCTGCGGCGGACGCTGAGGTTAACTTTCCCATCGGTATGTGATGTAAAATGATAGCCCAGAAAGTCGATACCGGTGCTTCGAAGGTGACCCTCGCGAGTTTTTTCGCCATTTACTAAGAGGCCAGCCGAGCGCACTCTGTCGGTTAGAATTTTTTTACATTTTTCTAGTGTAGCCTTATCTTCTGCAAGTAAGAGTAAGTCGTCGACATAGCGGATATAAAAAACCTCCGGGTTGTTTTCTAGAGCTACATCTATTCTTTTTCCGAAGAAGTTGGCGAGATAGTTTGATACAGGGATTCCCTGTGGAACACCTAATCGGTTGGTTTCATCAGTTCTCGCGTTTTGTGGAGTAGTAGGATTGGTTATGGCTTTGCTAGTTAGCTCAATCAAATTTTTAGAGCTAATTTTTTCTTGCAAACTGGTCAAAAGTAAATCGTGATTTATATTGTCGTAAAAGCCGGAAATATCGAGTTTGCAATAGTAATATTTCGAAGATAGAAGTGCTGACCTAACCTTATCGATTGTTGTGTACACAAAATTGTCATCAATTCTGAATTCATTTTGCAAGTGTATTAGAAGCCAGTTTAGAACCAATTTGTCGCGTACGGTAGGAATTGAGACCACTCGAGGAGCTTTGCCCTTTCCTTTACTGATTAAAACTTCCTTATAGGGCCGGAATCGGAAACTGCCTTCCATTATTTTTTTGCAGATCGTTTCCAGTTCTGAATCTAAATTTTTTTCGAATCGATCGGGTCGGATGCGATCAATTCCTGCTGTAGGTTTGTGACGAACTTTATTAAGAAAAATTTTTTTCAGAACTTCAAACATTCTTAAGTTCTGGGTAGATAAATTTTATTAGTAACAGGAAGGGAATAGCTAAACTAGCGATTACAACAATATAGATGGCAGCCGTTATCCCTGCATATTTTAGGTGTCTATATATTGTTGAAAATACGGTCTCATCTGGGTGAGCTTTTGACCAGAGTTGGGCTTTTTCGTAGTCTCTCTGCGAATGGTTGTCAGTTCTATCCAGAATTAAGGTATATCTGCTTGCTATGTCGGAAGCACTTGAACCATACGATAAATCGTACTCTAGCTGCGTAAGAAGAATATATGAGGACTTCATTTTATCTGCTCTTAATTTAAAGTTGCTGCTCGCCATAATTGTAGAAAATAGAAGCACAAAAATTGACATTGTGGTAGTGATCCAATTGAACTGCCCCTCATTGTTGATTTCAAAGTAAAGGGGAGATAGTTGAAGAGCGGCAAGTGAAGTACTATAGTAAACCAAAAGGTACGACAAAATAAAGTCAACTCTAAGTAGTCTATTTTCTGCATTCATTCGTGCTTTTTTTGTCAGCCAGATGCGATTAGTGAGTTGTTCTGTCTTCATAATTTGGTGTGACGGGCTTGCTAATATCATTAAATGCAAAAAGCAATTGTCTAAATACTTGGAACATATTTCGCCATTAGAAACTTCCTACGGAATTCACTTTCGTGAAAGCCCGTCACTAAGAATTTATCGGATTAATCAATTTTTGCTTTAGCATTTTTTAAGGTTTTAACAAAGTTTGGTTCAAATTATTATTTAACTGAAATTTAACATTTTGTTTTGGTTATTGATTCTAGAAATAAAAAACGGACACGGTTATTTTAATTCTTCTCTAAGCATAAGATATTTATTCTTCGCGATGGTCTAAATATCTAGGAGCTATTCCTAATATTGTATTTCTTGATCGACTGTTTTGTATTTAAACTCTGATCGACGTAGGTCCTATATATAATCTGGCCCGAATTCCGATAAACAAGAAATGGATCACAAAAAAGCATCAGAGATTTTCCAACTAATTAAAAGACATAAAAACACACCCGAGTTAGCTGTGGAAGTTATCCAAGAAGGTCGGCCTTTAAAAGGCTTTCATACCTGGGCTGACGATAAGCCGCTTATGGGGGCGGTAAAGGTAACAAGTGGCAATCAGATATTTCATATTCTTTTCATCGAGTGGCGTGAAGATGGGAACTATTATCTGGTAGCTTACACAGGGAAAAAAATAGGGCCACTCTTTGAAATTCATGAAGTCGAAAATGGTAAATTGATCTGGAACTATGCTCCGAAGAAAAGAGACGTTTGGAACAGCGATCGAATTTCCAAATTTTCAGAGAAAATGGGAAGTGATAATGTTTTCTTTGAAATTCCTAAAAGTACCAATGAGCTGCCAAAATTTTTGCGGCAATTTGGAGACCTCATTTTGACCCGAGATGAGGTGGACAGTTTTGACTTTGGTGCGACACCTTCTAGACGTTATTGGGTTGAGAAAACTATAACGAAGGATAGGCCTGATCGCGTAGTAGGGCCAGATGCAGTTGGCAAGGCGCTCTGGTCGCCTCAGCTCTCTAAGGATGGTCGCGATATTTACAGTGTAATGAGAGAAGTTCAACCTGGGGATATTGTATTTCATTTGACGAATAATGAAGCCGTAACGGGTATATCTCAGGTTGCCAATGTAGTTGATGATACGTTTGAAGGGATAGAGGGCACAGAGTGGCAGGGCGAGGAGGCGTATCGCATCCCTCTTAAGGGCTTTGAAAGACTAAAGCCACCGATTTCTAGGGGGCTCATTTTAAGCAAACGATTTGAGTCAATCCTTCGAATGTTATTAGACAAGCACAAAAACCTATTTTTCAATAAAAACCTTTCCTTGAATCAAGGTGCCTATTTAACAGAAGCTCCTCGGGAACTCGTGAATATTCTAAATACTCTTTACCAAGAAAGCACTGGGTCGGTACTAACCCCAATCCCAGGAGGTGTGAAACCAAATGAGATAGCTCCTCAAGAAAGAGTAGAAAATCAAATGAAGAAACCGCTGAATCAAATATTCTATGGCCCCCCAGGAACAGGAAAGACTTTTCGTACTGCTTATGAAGCTGTGGAAATTATCGATGGTAGATTGCCACAGATCAGTGACCCTAAAGAGCTTCACAGAGCGGTTATGAGTCGGTTTGAAGACCTTAGAGAACTTAAAAAAATTGGTTTTGTAACTTTTCACTCTTCATATTCGTATGAAGAGTTTATGGAAGGTATCTTTCCAAGCTTCGGCGAGGACAAGTCTATCCAGTATGAACTTCGAGACGGAGTTTTTAAAGATTTTGTGGATAACATGCGAAACAGGTCTATTGCGGGCCGTTTTGAGGGGGTAACTGAATCATCTGAAGTTTGGCGTCTTTCGTTGGGAAGTCGAACTGAGCCCGCTACGTTTGAAAATGCGATGCGCAAGGGGCTCGCGATGCTGAGCTTTGATCATGTCGACTTTTCTAGAAACGATATAAATGAATATTACGATGCTCATCCCGATTCGGCAGGAAGACAGCAACTTACGATGTTTGTTGAAGAGATGAAAATCAATGATATTATTTGTGTTTTTAATTCTCAAACATCTATTAGAGCTATCGGTATTGTGACTGGAGACTATGAATTTAGACCTGATAATCCTGGGTATCCTCATACAAGAAAAGTGAAGTGGATTGATCAACAGGTTCACGAAGTTCTTCATCTAAATGGTGGCAATAAATTAATGACGCCATCTGTTCATAGGATGAAAAGTGCTAAGGTCTCAGACGTGCTTGCATTGGTCGGTAAGTCCCCAAGTAAGGCCGTGGACGAAGATAAGTATGTCTTCATCATCGATGAAATTAATAGGGCAAATATTTCGAAAGTTTTTGGGGAGCTGCTTACCGTAATAGAGTCAAGTAAGCGGGAAGGTGAGGCTAACTGCGTAAAAGTTCAGCTGCCGTACTCAAAGCAAAAGTTTGTGGTGCCCAAGAATCTACACATAATTGGGACAATGAATACCGCGGATCGGTCGATCGCAATGATGGATATCGCTTTGAGAAGACGCTTCTCTTTTGTAGAGCTAAATCCTAATTATTCTCTAGTGCCTGAGCAAGTTGATGGTTTGCCCATTAGGCAGGTTCTTAATAACCTAAATAGGTCGATCGCAATGTTCATAGGTAGAGATTATCGTTTAGGCCATAGCTTTTTGATGAAAGAGCGGATTAGTGATCTAACGGATTTCAAAAAAGTTTGGTTCACAGAAATTATGCCCATGCTGTCAGAGTATTTTCACGGAGACTGGAACAAGCTTAAGGAAATAGTTAATGATTTTGTCGATGAATCTATCTGGGGAGAAGAAGACGACGGCAGAAGCTACGATTGGATCAGAATGGAAGACGTGTCAGATGAGAAATTTTCTGAACTAATAAGGAAACTGGCATCTTGAACCCTAAACTTTACACCTTTTATGAATACTCAGGATTCATATCTAAGTTTGATGGACGTATATCCACATCTTTGAGTGAAATTAGCAATCATCATTCTTTTCCTAAGGCGATGGAGAAGCTATCCACAGCTATAGTACCGAATGAATCTATTTTTAGTGTTTCACCAACTTCGATAAAGGCCAAAAATTATGTAGGAGTGGTTGTTTCCCGTGATATTCAGTTTGAGATTCTTCCTAAGCTCATTTCCAATGGAGAAGGTGATTCGCACATTCGAAATAATTTGATTCATATGCTTTCGGTATGCCATGACTTCAAATATCACAAGTCGGCTCTGGCGTTACTTGAAAAAGACATAGGAAATTTTTTAGAATTTTTTATTAAAATATTTGCCGATGATTTGTTAAGTCTTTTATTGTTCGAAAGACCTTTGGGGTACTCATCGGTCGAAGAAAATCTTCCATTTATCAGGGGGAAGATTCTATTTAAAGAAGATCGTAAGAGAAATTTAGTTAATAAGTCCCGAGTGTATTGCCGTTTCGATGAAGTTAATCAAGATACACCATTGAATCAGTTATTTTTATTTGTCGCGAATTTTTTGAAAGATATAACGCGCTCGTCAGATTCGTACAGAAATCTTAATAAGGTCATAAAACTTCTTCCGGATGTAAGTGAACGCACTTTTGATCGTTCCTCGGTAGAGGCCGTTGTTTTGCCAAATCACCAAAGAGCGTTTCAGGAGGTGTTTGAGTTGGCTAAAATGTTTGTGCAAAGGTCCGTATGCACCTTTAGACAAAAGAGCACAGAAATGTTCTCTTTTGTTTTTGATATGAATGATTTGTTTGAAGAATATATTTACAAGGTCATTGTCGCCAATAAAAAAGCCCTTGGCCTTGATAATGTGATTTATCAAAAGCACAAAAAGCTTGTCTCGCATGAACGTGATTTGCTTTCTGAGAATGGATTCATAAGAAAGTCAGGATTTTCGACGTTCAGTGATATCTATCTTGAGACTAAAGGTGGACGACGATTTATATTAGACACAAAGTATAAAATTCTAACCAATTCTAAGGCTCATTATGGAATTCGTAACTCAGACGTATATCAGATACTTGCATATACCAAAATTCACTCCGAGAGCTCCAAGATCATTCCGATTCTTCTTTATCCTCAGGAAGGGTTTGAGGTTAGTAAGATGTTTAGGATCTCCGGTTCTGATGAAAGTGTTTTAGTTAAAACGATAAATCTGCATTTAGATCTCAGGACAGACGAAAATGCTTTAGTTGACTCCATCAGAAGTGTGATAGATTGCCCTTAGTTTCCTTTTTGCTCAAAAAACCCCAAGCATTAGACACGCCAACGCCCTTTTCGGCACAGTCTCAAAGCGAAACATCGAAATCCACCACAGATGACCCCATGGACCCGATTAACAGCATACTTCTTGCTTCTAAGAACGGTAACCGGAGGCTCCATGTTTCGCCCAAAATCCCTGCTTAGCTTTATTTTAGCTTTTTCAAGCTTTAGCTCAAGCGCCTGGGCGCAAGCCACCTTCGGGGCCGAGTTTAATTTTACCAATGACCTTATCGACCGAACGGCCCAAGGCAGCTATGTGAACAGTCCTGAAAGCGAAGCGGCCCGGGATCGTATGATGAAAGCGGTTAGAAACGCTTGTGCTAATTGCTATATTCAAGCCAAAGAAAACGGTTACGGTGTTAAAACTTATCGCGTCACTTATCCCGATGGTTGGTACTTTGATATCGCGACCGACCCCGCGGTGGTTGAAGTTCAAACAAAACCTTCAACCGTTGCGGAAATCAAATTATACCAGGATCGCATTCAAAAACATATTTTTGATACGGCGGCGTCGGTTGATTTATTGCCGGCTTCAGAAATCATGGGAACACACTGGGCAGGCAGTCACATCCATATTGGGGCAGTATCAGCCCTGGGGGATGGCGTTGCGGCGGTGAAACTTTTAAAGAATTTTATGGTGGATTTTTCTAACCATCCGGAACTTGCGATGGGTATTTTTTCTGCCGACCGGGCGAATGCTCCGCCGTTGGGAATGTTGCCGCAAGCCCAGCGTGATGCGTTTGCGCAAATCTGTGCGGATGTCGATGCCGGTAAAATTAGATCCATCAATACTTTTGCCAGACGCGTTCGTAAAGAAGTTTATAATGTCACGATCATGCAGGATTGGGCACCTTCTACTAAGTACCAGGCATTTAACGTCAATCGCATCGGAGACCGAGCTTTTGATTTGCTTATTCAGACATTTGAAATCCGCGCAATGCGTGGGCAAGAAAGCAGCTTGGATTTTTTAATTCAAACCGAACTTTTAGAGGCACGTATCAAACACATCCAATCACTTGGAAAATCTATCGAGGTTAAAATTCCTAACGTGTATATGAGCGAAGAAGCCAAGGCCGAGGCGTTTTACAAGTATGTCACCGAAACAGGATTGGCCTTTGATCCCTATGTGAAGTTTTTAACGCCAGCTCAACGGGTGTTCTTACCAGGCATCATCGCGCGAACACCTTCATTGTGCCGCCGCATTTTTTAAGATCAATGCTCCTCAATCCACACTGCGAAATTCTTCATGGTTTCCTTGCTAACCCCATCGGCAAGATAATCAGTGATATCAGAAAGTTTTCGTTTACGAAGCGATTGCCTCCAGGCTTCGTCGGCTTCGTGCATGACGGCGGCGATACCGCATAGGCCTGAAAACTTGCGGTCGGACTTTGCAAGGCAGGGATTGTTTCTGCGGATTTCGTTGCATTTAAAAGTTTTGGTCGTGCCTTCTACCGCTTCAACCACATCCAAAAAAGAAATCTTATCCGGGGTTTTTGCCAAGCTGTATCCACCATAAGGGCCGGAAGTGGTTTTCACCAATCCGGCCTGCGATAATAGTTGCAAACATTTTGAAAGATATTCCTTAGGAACTCCGTGAAATTCGGCGAGGGCTTTTGAATTTAACAGTTTGCCCTCAGGGACACTCCCTAAGATCATGATGCAGTGAAGGGCCCACTCGACCTGATTTCCTAAAATCACGAAAGATTCGCTTTCTCCAGGCCTAAAACTTTATCTCTTTCACCTGGGACTGATTTGAAGGTCGCGGCAAAGCGATTGAATAAATTAATAAATGCGATTTGCATATTAAGATCTACAATCTCCTGATCGCTAAAGTGCTGTTGCATTTTTTGAAACAACTCATCAGAAACCGGCCCTTGATTAATTAAAGTCACCGCTTTGGTCCACTCGAAAGCGGCCTTTTCTTTATCCGAAAAAAGCGGGGACTCTTCCCACACGGGCACATGGTAAATTCTTAGCTCGCGCTCGCCTGCAATTTTAGCTTCCTTACAATGAATGTCCACGCAAAAAGCGCAGCCGTTAAGCTGAGACGCATAAATCTGCACCAGGCGCATGATGGTCTGATCGACAGAGCTTTTTTTGCAGTATTGATCCAACGCTCCTAAGTGTTGAAAGGCCGGCATAGCAAGGGCGAAATAATTAAGTCTTGGCATTTTGTCTCCATTTCTATCTCGGATAATTATTGTCCGAGATAGAAATTTTGTCAATACGTTAGATTGTTATTGGCTCGCGATGATACACAGGCAGGACTAAGTGCAGGTAATGAGCTCACAATTTGCCACGTCAATCTCCTGCATCGCTAGGACGTGCATCGTATGGCTGTACCAAAACAATCGTCGACCCTTGGCGGTGTCGGATGTCCAAATTTCAATCTGTTTTGCAGAGACTTCGGTTTGTTCTGCATAATCAGACTTTTTAAACGCCCAAAACTTTTCATTTTCTGGTTGGTAGTTTTCATAATCAAAATTAAAGGACTGGTAACAAGCGGTGGTGTCTTCAGTCAAAAGATCCACCGGGATCTTGTAGACTTCGATTTGCACTGCGGGGCGGGTCGCAGGATAAAGTCCTTCGGCGCGCCAGGTATCCATGACGAGTTGTGGATGGATCGGGGAGATATGAAGGACGTCATTCCATAGGCAATTCAGTAAAGGAATTTCTCGGCTAAGAAGGCGTTCGCGGCCTTTGTATTTTTTGACGTGCTCTTCGTACACGGCCGGGTGCTGGTCTTTCAATCGGTTTAAAGGAAAAAGGCGATCACCAAACATGCCTTGAGGCTTAAAGTGGTAAACATACGGGGTCATGAAAACTCCTTTTAATGCATTTTTAAAGGAGATAGACTCAAAAACAATGCGCCGCGCATATTGCAAATAAAACCAAGCCAGGTATATTACCCCGCATGCAAGCATTCAAAGCCGAAGCCACAAAACTTATTAAGACGCATTTAAAAGAACTTAACGCCGCAGCCGAAGAGCTGGGTGGGGTTTTTATAACAGGCCTTGAAGGCTGTGTGGCCGTGATCGGCGCGGAAGATTCTAAAAAGAAAGTCATCTTTAAAACGAGCTTTGTCAGCGACAACGTAAACCAGTTGTTAGATGCTGAAATCGTGGTGCAGGACATTCTGGAAGAAGAAGGCATTGAAGCGATTTCAGAATTTGATTTCAATCTGGCGATCGGTGCGCACTAATACGAAAATTTTAAAAGAATTATTTTGGCTCTTTTTAAAGCTGGGCACCACCGCTTTTGGCGGTCCGGCGGCGCACATTGCGATGATGCAAAATGAAGTGGTCGTTCGGCGCAAGTGGCTCAGTCAAGAAGAGTTCTTAGATCTTTTAAGCGCCACCAATTTTATTCCTGGCCCAAACTCCACTGAACTTGCGATTCATATCGGCCACAAACGGGCCGGATGGCGTGGATTGATCGTGGCAGGTGTCGCATTTATTTTTCCGGCCGTCATGATCGTGTCCGCCGTTGCGTGGGTTTATGTCACTTACGGAAATCTGCCGGCTTTACATTCCATCATGTATGGCATTAAGCCCGTGATCATCGCCGTTGTCCTCCAAGCGATTTGGAGCTTAAGTAAGTCCGCAGTTAAATCCGGCTTTTTAGCGGCTTTAGGTGTGACCGCCATTGTTTTAAATGCCGCCGGGGTCGGGGAGCTTACGACCATCTTTGGCGCTGGTGTTATTGCTGGCGCGTTTTATTTATATCGAAGCAAAGGGGCTCTTTCAGGTTTTGCATTTATCCCGGGAAAAAATGAAGGCACGCTGGCGGCGGCGTCGCTAGCTGTTTCATCAGCGGCTCTCTTGCCATTTTCAAATGAAAAACTTTTTTTATTTTTTCTGAAAGTCGGATCGGTTCTGTTTGGCAGTGGTTATGTGCTATTGGCTTTTTTAAGAGCTGATTTGGTTGATAACTGGCATTGGTTGACCGAAGCCCAATTGTTAGACGCGGTGGCGGTGGGACAGTTTACTCCGGGGCCGGTTTTTACCACGGCGACATTTATTGGTTACGTTTTATCCGGTCCCGCGGGCGCAGTCCTTGCCACTTTAGGAATATTTTTTCCGGCCTTTTTTTTCGTGGCGATATCAGCTCCCTTCATACCGCGCTTGCGCGCATCGCGATTGGCTTCGTCAGTTCTTGATGCCGTCAATGTCGCTTCTTTAGCGGTCATGACAGTGACGGCCTTTTTCTTGGCAAAAAGTTCGGTCATTGATGTCACCACGGCTCTTTTGGCATGTTTCTCTGCAATATTATTAGTGCGATTTAAGGTGAACTCGGCTTGGTTGGTCCTTGCAGGTGCGATCATCGGATTTGGGATGACAAATTACCTCTGATCAGCCATAATATGACTAATTGAATAAAAGGGTTTTGACTTATCCAAGTCAAAAGTAAGTTCGATGGTAGGGTCGCCATTTTATAAAAAAATGGAGACTCCTATGCCCGATATTAGCGCCAAGCTGATTCCGCTTCTTTTTATTATTATTCCCGCTATCATATTTATCATTCTTTTTATCTTTCTTGAAAAAAGAAGAAAGAAGTAACTTATGCGCCGTTCAGTGATTAAAATTGTGAGAAGACCCATCGAGACATTCTTAAAAATGGAAGCGTCATCAGGAATTATCCTGGCGATGGCCGCGGTATTGGCTTTGGTGGTCGCCAATAGTTCTTTGGCAAGCACGTATTTTGATTTTTTAAAAATGGATATCTTGGGCCTTAGCCTGCAGCATTGGATCAATGACGGTTTGATGGTGATATTCTTTTTTGTGATCGGGATGGAGCTAAAAAAAGAATTTGTCGCGGGCGAGTTGAGCTCTTTAAAAAAAGCGGCTTTACCCATGGCCGCCGCTGTGGGCGGAATGCTGATTCCGGCCGCGGTATATTTAATCTTTAATCTGCAAGGGGGCGGCGTTACGGGTTGGGGAATTCCGATGGCAACAGACATTGCGTTTGCGATCGGTATCTTAAGTCTGTTCGGCAAAAGAGTGCCCTTGGCGTTAAAAGTTTTTTTATTAGCGCTGGCCATCGTGGATGATCTGGGGGCTATTTTAGTTATTGCCATATTCTACACTCATGAAATCCGTTTTGCAGGTTTACTGGGCGCGCTGGTTATTTTTGCTTTTGTTTTTGGCGCGCAAAAAAGTGGGGTTAAAAATTACTTCTTTTATGCCGTCCTTGGAGTCATCGCTTGGGGATGTGTTTTGTATTCCGGCGTTCATGCAACCATCGCGGGGGTGCTGTTGGGGCTTGCCACACCGCTGACGTTTAAAATTTCTAAAGACTATCAAGCGACTTATTCACCCCTGGATCAACTGGTGCACTGGCTGCATCCGTGGGTGAGTTACGCCATCATGCCGGTATTTGCCTTTGCCAACGCGGGAATTTCCCTTTCGGGTTTTTCCATGTCGGAAATGGTGAGGCATCCAGTTCACTTAGGAGTATTGTTGGGACTGGTCGTCGGGAAGCCTTTGGGCATCGTTCTTTTTTCAAGAATTTTCGTGCAGACGAAATGGGCCTCATTGCCGCAGGGCGTGAATTGGTCGCAAATGTTGGGACTTGGATTTTTGGGCGGCGTGGGATTTACCATGGCCTTATTTATCTCGGCCCTGGCATTGCCTGAGAGTATTGAGGTGTATTCAAAAACAGGCATTGTTTTTGGCTCTTTGGTGGCAGCCCTCATCGGAAGTGTGATTCTATTTTTTGCGTTGCCACGAGATCAAATCAAGCCTTAGGAAGCTTTTTGCAACCGGTCCAGGGACGGTTGTGGTTGCATAAGGCCTTTAAGCTCTGCCGCCGCCTTGCCCGCATCATTCATGCTAAAGTAGTAGGCCTTGCCATTTTTTAAGGTGATCGCCAGTCCCTTCTTCCAAAATTTCGGAGAGAAGTTATAAAAGCGATACTTGATGGCCCAAAATAATTTGAGTGATGGTGAAGTGATTAAACGTACGTCTTCGACCTTAGAAATTTCGCTTAAAGGAATTTGTTGAGAGTAATAAGTCACACTTTTAATCCACAAAGCTTGATCGTGAACCATGAGCTTACGGGGCATCAATGAATACACCCCTTGAGCGACGGCCAGTAGCGCAAACACTGAAACCACAATGTAAAGGTACTGACTGGTGAAAATATGCTTTTGCATAAAATCTTTTTCAAAGGCCAGATCCACTAAGTATTGAACATGCAAATACATGACAATCGCGATAGCAAATGCAATTCCTTCTGCGATCTTAATGGAGGGGTAAGCGACCTTACGCACCCATCGAATTTTGTCGTGTTGGAATTGTTGTGTTAGCAAAGCCCGGAAACCCATAAAAATAAATACGAGCGAAAGAGCATATAAGAGATACTGATCATAATGGAAAAACAATGGCGGTTCTGTCAGCGACTCGTACTTCATTTCGGGGACGAGATGCTTTGTTAATATCTGATTGTATTTTTCTGGAGTCATCGTGAGAAGAGCCGCATAAGGTGATTGAAAGCTTCCAAAATCAGTCAGTTGATCGGCATAGGCTTTAGCTGTTTTTAACATATCCTCAGCCTCTTTGCCGCGCAGATTGTATTCAGAAACTGCCAGGTTTAGCGCTTCTTTCACGTGCGCTTCAGAGACTTTGCCGTTACGCCCTTCATCGAAATAATCGCGGGCGATCTTTAAATTCTCTTTAAAGAACTCCTTCGGCGTGACAAAACTTACAGAAATATATCCCGCCCCGCGGTGCATGTTATTGCTATCATACGCGGTGTAAGTTTGACCTTTAGAGTTGCGGATTTCTTTCATCATCCGGTGGGCAAGATAGCTTGAAAAGGACTCAAGCACGGCGGTCTCTTCTGCCGTTGCACCCCAGATTTTAGATCCTAAGGAGACGTTGGGCTCAGGACTAATAGATGTGCGAACGTAAGGGGACTTGCGCGGGGAACCTGTAGGTAAGGGCGGTAAGATTTTCCCTTCTGTTGCCTGCAGATAGCGCCAATTTTTATCGATTTCTTTTATGATCTGCGCGCGGTCAAATTTGCCGGCAATATAAAGCTTCATGTTTTTTGCATAGTAATAGTCATGATAGTGATTTTCGACTTGTTCAGCTGTTAACTTGCGCGTGGAAAGCTGTTCTTGCAAAAGGGTATAGTCTTTATTGCTGGGATAATTAAATTCAGACTCCCAAAAGCCCTTTTTATCTAAGTAAGAGGGGCGCAGTAGTGACCACAGACTAAAACCAATAGTTTCCTCAATTGGACTGGGGCGTCCCCGTTCTAGCTCTATGGTGGACTTTTCTTTTTGAACGTATCGATCTTCAAAGTTAGGCTGCAAAATCATTTTGCTGAAAGTTTCAAAAAGCCAAGTGCCTTTGGCTGCGGGGATGGAGCCAAAGTAAGCCGTCTCTCGATAGTTTGTAGAACCATTCGCACTTCCGCCAGCTTCTTTAATAAGCTGTAGGTAACTCATTTCATCGGCAAGATTTTTATCGCGAAACAAAACATGTTCTAGTAAATGAGATACGCCAATAAGATCGCCCTCTTCGGCTTGCGTACCTACACCCACCTCTAAGCGTATCGACGTTAAGGTGGCTTCTTTGCTGGGGGCTAAGAAGATTTGCAATCCATTTGGCATTTGAATGTGCTCAACGGCAGCAAAGGGGTCCGTGGCGAAGGCAGGTGGAGTTAATGATAGTAAAAGGACGGGCAAAATAGAAAAGTACTTAATGTTTATCATGCTATCTTTTCGGGTCTTAAAATGAGGGAGTTAATGCCGAAGTTGTAAAACTATAAACAAAATTAAAGCTAGTTGTTGAGAAACTTGAAAACCCAGACCTTCATCCCAAGAAAAAATATTCAAGAATTTTAATAATTGGAAATATTCTTCGCAAGGCTGAATATTCAGCCTCAAATCCCGATAAGTTCTCTGTTATTAGTAAAGACTTTTTAACTTAAGGACGTTGTGGTGGACTCTTCGGGCGGCAGCGAAAATAAATCCTTATTAATCATCAAGTCTCAGGCGCAAGGCTTGACGGGCGTAGAGAACTTTTTAAAAAACCGCGAGTGGAAACTCTTTTCCACCATTGCGCTCAAAGATGCTCTGGCCTATATGGTGCAAAATCAACCGGCCTTTGTCATGATCAGTGTCGATCATCCCAATAAAAAAGTGCGCAAACTTGCAAAGGTGTTACCGCAAGCATTTCCCTGTTGCGTGATTATGTTTGCTGAACAGACGATTCCGGCTTCTATTAAAGCCTTAGCAGAAACTCGTGCCGAGTATATGTTAAACCCGCCGGCGACGGGTCCTGCGGTCGAAAGAACCGTCAATAAATTCTATAAAGATCAATCACGCAAGCTTGCCGCTGGCCAAAACTTGGAACGCGGTAAATTTGGTGAGAGCGAAGAGAAAGTCATCAGCATCAAAGGTGAAAACGTCAGCGCGCAAAGTCTGCTGGCGCAGTTAATGGGTGATGATGTTGATAACGGTGGTTCCTATTATGATCCTTCGCATGTCGGACATTACAATCCTCAAGCGGGGGGCCGTCAAACTCAAGGGCCGCTTCATCACAACTCCCAAGATCCCAATGCAGGTAAAAATAAACCTCCCGGATATCGTCCACCCCATGAAGGGCTCAAGCAAGGTGGATACCTTCCTTCGGATGATGAGCTTTCACCGACAACAAAAAATCAACGCGATTCGATTATTTTAAAAGGAACCAAAGAGGCCTTAGAGAAATCGGTCGTAAGAGGCGCCAAAACCACAGAGGAAGTTCAATTTATCGAACAGGCTAGCAACGTGGCCTGCATCGTGATTGAATCCACCCGATTTTCGGGGTATCTGGTCGCGGCGATGGCTCAAGATAGAAAAATGGATGAAAAGTTTATTGATCGTGTCCGCGAAAAATTATTTAAATTCCTTTCGGATAATGGGGAGCAAGTCGATAACGGCAAAGACACCATGCAAATTAAAATCAAGCAGGTGCCGTTTGAAGATTGGGCCGTGGAGTGTGCCGAGTTTTTAAGAAAATCCGTTCACAACGGCGAAGAAGTTGCCATGGCATTTTTTCCCCATGCCGATATCAAGGCTCACTTTCAAGAATCCGCTAGCGAAATGATGCTAGCGATTTCTTTGGGGGACATCAAAGCCGATGAATCCGTTGAGTTTAATCTGTATGTTTATTTAGAGCGCAATCAGAAATACGTTTTGTACACTCCGCGAGGCGGGAAAATCTATCAAAAGCAGATTGATAAGCTCGCAGACCAAGGGGTTAGGCACGTGCACATGTTTAAAAGTGATGTGCAGGACTTCAATAAATACCGAGCGCAGAACTATTTAAACGGCAAAATCGAAGAATATCAGGCCGCGGCGGAGGGCTTGGCGGTTAAGGAGGCAAGTTAAGCTTGTCGACGGATTGCGTTAGTCTAGGTGACGCTTTCGTTTTCTTCGCTCGTATTTTCCTGCTAGCATTTTTGTTATGAATTCTACATTTAAAAAAATTATTGCTGTTGCGTGTGTCTTACTTCTTCAACCTGTTTTAAATCCAGGTTCGTTCGCCCACGCCCGAAAAAGATCTCCACCGAAAGCATTTAGTTTTATTGCTGAAGGCGGCAAAGCCTCTCAAGGCGAATGCGACGGGGAACGTAAAATTCCAAGACTTAAACGCATTAAAGAGTTCAATAAATACTCTTCATACATGGGCTCTGAACTTCAAGATCCTGAATTAAAAGGAAAAATCGAAGGAGAAATGTGGAAGCATTTCTTTAGAGCTAAAGCTTCCTGCAATTCGGTCTTAGCAAAAACGCCTTCGTCCCTGGAGGAAGAAAAGAAGAAAACCCCTAAGGTTGAACTTCCGCCCGATGACGAAGCGGACGACGACGCACCTCACGCGGCTTCCGAAGACGCTGATGCAGACACCGAAGGAAAATCTGACGCGCCTTAAGCCGATCGGCTCGCGTCGGCTTCAATTCGTTCAAACCATTTAGTAAGAACGGCGCCCACTTTTTTAAGATCTAAGGGCTTTGAAAGATAATCGCTCATCCCGGAATCAAGGGCGCGCTGGCGATCGGCCGGCATTGCATTGGCGGTCATGGCGATAATAGGGATCTGGTTATTCGGGATAGACTTATTGGTGCGAATAAAATGTGTCGCATCAAAGCCATCCATTTCGGGCATATTGCAATCCATTAAAACCAAATCATAGGGACGATTTTGTAAGGCTTCGATGGCCTCTTTGCCGTTAGCGACGACGTCAGCGCGGTAACCCATCTTTTCTAAGATTTTACTGATGACTAATTGATTCACCTGATTGTCTTCAGCCACCAAAATGCGCCAAGCTTTTGTCGGCGTATTTGGGACCGGGGCGGCTTCCGTGGAAGAGGTCTGAGCATTCAATCCCTTTGGCACCACAATCGTAAACCAAAAATTAGAGCCTTTGCCTTCCTCGGATTCTACACCAATAGAGCCGGACATCTTTTCAACCAACCCCTTACAAATTGATAGACCTAAACCTGAGCCTCCATAGCGTCTTGTCGTCGAGGTATCTGCTTGCACGAATTCTTGGAAAAGACTTCCGATTGCTTCTTGAGAAATCCCGATACCGGTGTCACGCACATCAAAGCGCAATTGAACCTTGTCACGCGGTAAGTCCTGGGATTTCACATTCAGGGAAATCTCTCCTTCCGGGGTGAATTTAATCGCATTCCCGATAAGATTCATCACGATCTGCCGAATGCGCCCGGGGTCGCCATTAATGAGGTGGGGCACGCCTGAATCAATATTTAAATTTATTTTCAAATTTTTTTGGCGAGCGGCAAAACCAAAAGACTTCATCACATCTTGCAGAGTACTGACCAGGCCAAAATCAACGTTTTCAAATTCCAATTTTCCGGCTTCGATTTTAGAAAAATCAAGCACGTCGTTCACCAGACGTAATAACGATTCACCGGAAACTTTGATGGTATTGGCATAGTCGCGTTGTTCGGCTGAAAGCTGTCCATCCAGCAAGATCCCACTCATTCCTAAGATACCGTTTAAAGGGGTGCGGATTTCGTGGCTCATGCTGGCTAGGAATCTTGATTTAGCTTCGGTTGCGGATTGCGCCACGTCTCTGGATACCGTCAGTTCGCTCTTAGTTTTTTGCAGGTCGCGGATGGCCGCATTCTTTTCTTCGAATTCGCGGGCTTGCCCTAGGGCTGAAGACAATAATGCGGTGATCACCGAAATTGAATTTGCGGTGTCTTCGTCAAAATAATGAGCCTTAGCAGAATAATTTTTCAACACGCCGATGTTTTGACCCTGGTATTGTAAAGGAGATACAATCATGGATCTTAAGTTCACGCGACGGCACGCCTCACGGTCCACGCGATTGTCGATTTCGGAATCATGACAAACTAGCGTCGCGCCCATTTCTAAGCATAAGCCTGAAAAGCTGTTGAGGCGATTTACTTTCATCCCCAGAAATCCCGTCGCAGCTCCGGCGACATGGCGATAAATGAGATGATCACCTTCATGAATTTCGATTAAAGAACCGTCGGCCTGAGTAAGATCTAAAGAAAGCTCGGCAACTAGGTTCATTAAAGAATCAGAGTTAAGCGGAGCCGTCGCAATTTTATTTTGCATCTCGATCATTTTTTGCGACATCTCTCGACGTTTTTCTAAGGCCAGGTTCGTGACCGCACGTTGTCTTTGATTGCTGTCTAATATCCAAGAAAAGATGATCACCAACAAAATGGCAAAGGCACTTCCGCCTAAAACTACATACTTGGCGCGCTCAATAATGAAGTTGATTTTATTGGTATAAGCTTCAATTTGTCTTTGCTGTTCTTGTTCCATCGTTTGAAAGATGGTTAGGATCTTATCGGCTAAGGCTTTACCTTCACCCGTTTCCACCAAATGCAAAGCCGCGCTCGCTTTACCGGCATGCTTAAGTTCAATAGTTTTTGCAAGTTCCGCCCATTTTTTGTGAACAAGGTCTTTGGCTTCGGTGAAGCGTGCGGTTTGCATGTCCTGTTTTTCAAGGTGCACGGTCAATTCTTCCAGTGCCGCGGGAACCCTTTTTAACGAGTCATAATAGGGTTCAAGATACTTTCTTTCGCCGGTAAGCAAATAGCCCCGTTGGCCGGATTCGGCTTGAACTAAAAGATTAAAAAGAGTTTTTAACTTAAAGGAGTTTTCGCGAGCTTCAGTTCGAGAGTCACTGACCGTGCGAATATCTTGAAGTCCTTTTTGTACGAAGAAACCAATAAAGATCAAACCGAAAATAGCGGAAATAAGGCCCACCACCAAACGTCGATCCGATTTACCCGCAATGCTTCCCTTTTTTTCAGAATTCATTGATGCATTCCCTCGCCCATTTTTCATTCTTATGATGCTCATCTTTTTATCGGTTTTTGACGCGAGTTTTCGAGGCTGGATTATTAGGCTGGATTAAACCAGATTTAGAGGAAAAAACTCGCTCTTAGGCGAGAATTCCAGGACCTTTTGGCCCAACACGTGGCGATAGGCTCCCTTAGTTTGTGCGGCGAGTTGTCTGGCGACAGATTAAACAAGATTTTGCAGAACGTGGAGTTTTTTTAATGCAGTAAATTGAAGCTTATGGCTAATATCCGTGGCAGCTTAAATATTTTAAACCTCGCACCGGTGAAAGCTATTTTTTGGATTTTACGTATGTCACCCCTCATCTGAAAAAAATCTCGCCGCAAGTTCTTGCCGTCGGAGAGCTGGGCAAAAAAATTTGCGCCCAACCGGAGTTCAGTCATTCCGGATTTAATATCTCTTATGCCGAATCTGCGACGGATGTTTTTAAACGATTGGCGACGTCGGACTTTGCCGCCATTTTATTGTGTTATCAGGTGCTAGAAGAAAATGATTTTAAAACTCTTAAACAACTAAGATCTTTAAGCGGATTAGTCCCTTTGATTCTGGTCACCCAAAAACCTATGGATCAAGATCATGAAGTTATCGCCTATGAATCGGGGGCGACGGATATCGTATGTGCCAAGATCTCTCCGCGTATTTTGGTAACGAAGCTTAAATATTATCTCGATTTGCAGGTGGCTAAAGACATTCAACTTCATTGGCAAGATGACTTGATGTCCACCCATCGCGCCGTTGAACAGAGTGAAGAAAAACTAAAGTTTGCCTTATCCAGTGCCAACATGGGGATGTGGACGGTGGCTTTACCTTCAGGTCATGTGGTTTTAAGCGAAGAGGCTCGTAGTATCTTTGGCTTTGCAAAAACCTATGACACGTCTGATGCCGCGATTGATGAATTTATTCATCCCGATTTTCGGGAACAGGCGCGCGAAGTTTTAGCAGACGCCATTGCTTCGGGATCTTTGTATAATGATGAATATCAGATCATTCGTCCCGACGGTGAGATCCGTTGGATCAATGCCCGGGGCCGCGCACGGTATGATTTTCGTGGACAGCCTTATCAGCTTTCCGGCTTGATTTGGGATGTTACGGCCAGAAAAAATGCCGAAATTAATTTAGCTGCGCTAGAAACTCGCTTTTCTCGGTCAGCCGAAGCCACCGACCTTGGTGTTTGGTATTGCAATCTGCCGTTTTCAGATCTGATCTGGAATAAAGAAGTTAAAGGACATTTCTTTTTACCGCCAGATGCCTACGTTACGATTGAGACCTTTTATGAAATCATTCACCCCGAAGATCGTGAGCCCGCGCGTTTGGCTATTGAAACCTCGATCCAAAATAAAACGCCGTATGATGTGGTTTACCGCACGGTGAATCCTGAAAATCCTAACGACATTAAATATATTCGCGCCATCGGTTGGACGGATTATAACGACGCCGGTGAAGCGATTCGTTTTGACGGGATCACCTTAGACGTCAGTCAGCAGCGCGCCTATGAAGAGGACTTGCGCCAAGCTAAAGAGGCCGCCGAAAAAGCCAATGAGCTGAAGTCCTCCTTCTTAGCTAATATGTCCCATGAAATAAGAACGCCGTTGGGCGCAATGATTGGGTTTGCCGATTTACTCAAGGATGAAACCATTTCCGATGAAGAGCGCTTGTCGTATGCCAACGTCATCACTCGCAACGGGCATCAGCTGTCTCATATCATTAATGACATCTTAGATATTTCTAAAGTGGAGTCCGGGCAGTTTACAGTTGAAAACTTAGAAACTGACCCAAGAGCCGTCACCGAAGAAGTCATGTCACTTTTAAGTCTGAATGCCAAAGAAAAAGGAATTAAGCTTTCTTTGACGGTGAAAGACAATGTTCCTGCCAAGATCGTGACTGATCCCTTAAGGTTGCGACAAATCCTGACGAACATCATCGGCAACGCCGTGAAGTTCACCATTGAAGGTGATGTCAAGGTCACGCTTTTGGCCGAAAAAAATGAATCCGGACGAGCGGCTGTAGGCATTAGAGTGGAAGACACCGGCGAAGGTATCGCACTTGAGGATCAGAAAAAACTATTTCAAGTCTTTTGTCAGGCCGATAATTCCGTGACACGCAAATTTGGCGGTACGGGCTTGGGCCTTGCATTATCAAGAAAACTGGCGCGCGCTTTAAACGGCGACGTCGTTTTAGAAAAATCTGTGAAGGGCAAGGGCAGTTCGTTTTTAATCACGCTGACGTCAGGAACTTTAAGTCGCAACACGGCTGAAGAAAGTGCGCGTAAAAATGAATCTGGGATGGCAACAGATATCTCGGGAGTGAGAGTTTTGTTGGTCGAAGACACTCCGGATAACCAAGAGCTTATTTCTAAAGTTTTGACTGAACAAAATGCGACCGTCGATCTTGCTAGTGACGGCATGTTGGGGATAGAAAAAGCTCTTCAGGGAAATTACGACCTTGTCTTAATGGACTTACAGATGCCGGTGATGGATGGTTATACGGCCACCCAAAAATTGCGTGAACGCGGATTTGAAAAACCGATTATCGCTTTAAGTGCGCATGCGATGAATGAAGTGCGATTAGAATGTTTGAATGTGGGTTGTGATGATTACCTGACTAAGCCCATTGATTTTGATCAGCTTATTAAATTTGTCGGTCAGTATTCGGGGAAAAACTGATATAGATATAGCGTGGAGGCGATATGAATCTTGGCGTTCTGGCTGTAGGACTTTTTGGTATTTTAAGTTCAGCATCGATGGCGTTGGCGGCAGAGGTGGTGAAAGATAATTCTTTTCTTATCGAAGAAGCCTATAATCAAGATCCAGGCGTGGTGCAGTTTATTCAGGGCTGGCAGCAGTCTGACCTGACGAAAGATTGGAATTATTCTTTTACGAATGAAATTCCTATGGGCGGTCAGACTCATCAGTTTTCTTACGTCATTCCGGTGGCAAAATCCATGGATGCAACTGGTGATGAGCAAACCGGCCTGGGCGACGTGCTTTTAAATTATCGCTATCAACTAGTAAATACCGACATGATCGCCATGGCGCCCAGGATTTCTTTAATCACTCCCACGGGTGATTATAAAAAAGGCCAAGGGAACGGCGCTGTCGGAATGCAGTTCAACCAATCGGTATCGATCACCCTCAATGATCGTTGGACAAATCACTGGAACATGGGTTTTACGTATACGCCGGATGCCAAAAACAGTTTAGACAATAAAGCGTCCTTATTCGGGTTTAACTTTGGCACGAGCACGGTTTATAACGTCACTCCCAAAACCAATCTGCTTTTAGAGTTTGTCATGAACGGCGAAGAGTCCGTGATCGGTGAGGGGGAAAAAGAAAGCGCCAGCACATATCTTTTGGTGCCTGGAATCAGAACCGCCTTTGACGTGGGTGAAGACACCGAGATCGTTCCCGGTTTAGGCGCGATTTTAGGGTTAGGGCCTTCAGCGACAGAGCATGAGCGGGGAGTGTTTGTTTATTTCTCGGTGGAATCAAAACTTTGGTAGATAACACATTTCCCAGATGAAACCCCAAAGGTCCAAGTTTTAAAGTAATATGGCTGCATGAAGCGTGTGATTGCAGCCATCCTTATAATAAGTTTTTCCTCCACAACCTTTGCAGACAGTCCATGGTTGGATCTCACCGGTCCTGGGCACGCTGTCGGTCCGGCACAAACCCGAGAGATTCGTAATCCTGACGGCACCGTCAGCTACCAATATGGCAGTTTAGAAAATGGAGTGCTTTTGCCTGCACAAGGGGATGGCTTTATCAGAGTGAATTCGCCCGACGCCAGTTGGGGGGCGGGGATCATGATCTCACTTTTAACTAATGCCAGTGCCTTTTACGTTAGATATTTTTCGCCCGATTATAAAATTCATATAGGCAGTATCGCCCAAGAGCATGGCGGGGCCTATGGTCCCCACAAGTCTCATCAAAATGGACTCGATGGCGATGTCTATTACATGGGACAAACTCGCTATGGGTCTGTTTTAAATCCAGATGGCACGGTCAGTGAAAAATTTGATCCGCAAAAAAACTGGGACTTCTGGCGCATTTTAATTTTACAAGAGATGGAGGTCGGCGGCCGGTCTTTACCTGCGGTGTATATGATATTTGTGCATCCAACTATTAAAGCGTATTTATGTGGCTGGGCGAAGGATCGCGGAATTATTAATAACCCGATTGATAAAGAAATCCTAAGACGCCTTTGGCCGACCGCGGGACACGATACGCATTTCCATCTGCGCTTGCGTTGCTCGCCTTATTATAAGGACTGCTTACAGCAAAACGAAATTCCAGACGTGACGGGGTGCCCATGAGTCAATTCCAGATAAAAAAACAATGGCCGACTTTTTAGGTCGACCACTGCAAACAACAACGTTTCTTGAAATTTAAAATTTAGTAACGACGTCCGCCAGAACCACCGCGGTAGCCACCACCACCTTCGCGAGGCGCTTGTGGTTTAGCTTCAGAGATGTTCATGGCGCGGCCTGAAAGGTCCATGCCATTTAGCTTTTGGATTACAGTTTGGGCTTCGCCATCTGTTGACATCTCAACGAATGCAAAACCTTTGCTGCGACCTGTATCACGGTCGGTGATAACATTTGCTGAATCGACTGTACCGAACTCTGAAAATGCGTCTGTTAATTGATTTGAATCAACATTAAAAGACAGGTTTCCTACGTATAATTTTTTTCCCATATATGCCTCCTTGAAAGCTTCAGGTGCCATTCGCAGAAGACAAAAGGACATCTAATGAACTGTGTGAACGACTTGTGTAACTAGAAGACCACATTCACGCGTCGATAGATAGAGCCGAATGCTTTTATTGAAAAATAAAACCCACATCGTCCCAGAACGACTTGAGCCGTAGGCATTCTCATTAAAGACCGCTTTTCGTCGAGATATTACATAACTTTTAAGAATGTCGCTTTAGGACTATCTTATTTGTGAGTTCTCTGTCTTTATAGGTGTTCACAATCTATCGAAAGGAAACGCATGAGTGTTCAGGTCATTTCCTTCAATTGTCTTTTAAAGAACAAAGCAGGACAGGTTATCAGCACCACGTTTAATCGTGATGTTTTAAATTCCTCGACAAGCGAGGGTGTTGTATTAAAAGGTCTTGCCGAAGGTTTGCAAGGCTTGCGTAAGGGCGAACGCCGCTCTATCTCTTTATCCGCAGAAGAAGCTTACGGATTATATGATCCAAAAAAAGTTATTCTTTTTCCTAAAAATAAATTGCCCAACAATTTCAAAGTTGGCACTAGCGTTACCATCCGCAGTAAAACAGGGACGATGCGCACTTATAAAATTTTGCAGCTGATGGATTCTTTTGCCTATCTTGATGGTAATCATCCATTGGCGGGACAAGATCTTATTTTTGAAATCGAAGCCATCAGTGTGCGCGATGCCAGCCCGGAAGAAATTGAAGATTCCATCAGCGTCGTCGGCAACCAAATTTTGCACTGAGGTATCGGCGGGAGCTATTTCTTTTTATTTAGAGGCTTTCCCGTCGAAGTCACCTTCGTCCTCTCAGAGTACTCATCCCGTGGATAAAGCGTCTGAATAGCTTTGATGTCGTAATTTGTTAACACCGTGGTGTTAAAATCATAAGACATAATACTTTGAGTTCCGTCAAATTTATGGTGCAAACCTAGCAAATGACCCAACTCATGCGTGTAGGTGATGCTTTCGTCTTTTTTTAGTGCGCTTTGGACTTGAAGATCTTGGTAACCAGCATCTTTATACTTCTGTTCCAAAGTTTTAAAGGCGGCATTAAAGATGATCACATCGCTATCGATGATTTCGCCAGAGTTTAGATCTAAAATACTTGGCGTGGTCCCAAGGTTTGCGTTGCCCGGGGATTTGTCGTAAATATTTAACGCATAAATGCAGCGCTGATTTAAATCACTAAAAGGCGCGTAGGTGGTGGATTTTTCATAACTCAGCTTCAGGCGATTTCCTAAGGCTTTGCTCCAAGCTTCGACACCGATTTTTGCCCAAGCTTCATTGACGTTGGCACCACAGGATTTGACCGTTAAGGTTTTTTCTTGATTCCAGGCAATGCCGACACCAGCTCCGGCTAGGTATTGATAGACTTTGTCATACAGTGGAATCTTTTTTTGAACAGAGTCCGCTTTAAAGTAAATGGCCGCGATCCCTTTACCAGAGTCTGCGTTTTCATAGGAAAAAAGAATGCTGATAGTGGATTTATCGGGGGTTTGACTCCAGTGCAGGGTTCTCACCGCCATCGTTTGTTTATCGCCCTTTACTTGGGTGAGTTGCAGGTGTCCGTTGTTATCAGGAGTAAATTCAAACTCTGCCCCTAGGTTTTCGACCGTGCCGATAAACTTTGTGCCCGGGCCGGGTTTAATATTTAAGCGGTAAGTTTTTCTTTCCGGAGCAGTGTCTGTTTCTTTGTTTGAGTTCTTTTCCTGTAACTCTTCTTTTGAAGTGTATTTATCTGGCGCGCCTTTTTGCGCAAATTCAATCAGCGAAATCAGCGAATAATTGCTAAGCTGTTGGACGTTGTCGGCATTATAAGGGCTTGTGGTATCAAGCGTGGCCCCTGCGATAAACTCATCCGGGTCGCCTTTGATCACGTATTCTTTAATTTCCGGGGGCGCACTGCTGCCGGAGTCACCACAGGCAGACAGAGTCAAAAGAGCGATAGCGATGAATAAAAACCTGAAATTCATGAATACCTCGATATACCCTAAAAACACTGCAATTCCTTAACCGCTAGGACTCAAATAGGTGTCTTATAAGGTGTAAAAACATTAGACAGTGCCAAGAAGCGCAGCATTATCTAATGACCCGTTAACGACCCCGTCTAATGATGACTTTATGAAAAAAACGAACCTGATTTTAGCCTCTATTTTTATCCTGGCTTCCTGCACGCACACCGGCCCAAAAATGACTCCTGTAAAAGAGCTCGCTAGTGGTGAGGCCGTATCTCCGTACTATGAAACGGACTTTGTCGGCGGTTGGGATAATAAGTCTCGCTTTGTCGCCAGTGGCAGTCACATCAGTGGTTATAAAATTACTCAAGAAACTTGCGGGCAGGGCGAAGTTAAATTACCGCGCGTTTCGATCAGCACGCGTTCAGGATATTGTGTCGGGATCGTGGCTGGGCAAGAGCAGGGTTTGATTGCTCCACGCACGATTGTCCCAATCACGGGGACGAAAGATTTTTTACTCGCCGATTTTGGTGGTTGGGTTCGTAATAATGGACGCATTATCTTAATCAAACGCGAAGGTGGCACATACACCTTGCGCACCCTTTTAGAAAAACTAGATTACCCTCATGGCTTGGCATTTGGACCCGATGGTAAAGCTTACGTCGGCGTTCAAGATAAGATCTTCCGCTTTAATCCACTTTCACGAACGCCGGCGCAAACTGTGGAGGTCGTGATCAAAGACCTGCCGGGCATGGCCTTTACAATGCCGACAGGACAATCCATTGCTAAAAACATTCATCCCTTAAAACAATTCGTCTTTGATCGCAACGGCGCTATTTACGTTAACATTGGTGCACCCACGGATGCGTGTGGCGCGCACTTAAGTCCGGATGGAAGCTGTTATGCGGCGGAATCAGCGCGGCCCACCGCCGCGATTTGGAAATACACGCCACAGCAGGGAAAGATTTTTAAAACCCTCACGGCGGTGGATAAAAATCCCGCGATGGAAGTGATAGCCACGGGTTTGCGTAACAGTGTCGCGATGTTAACTCATCCGATGTATCCCAATGAAGGTTATGCTTTCCTGCAAGGAGAAAATGCGCGGGATTTTCCGGATCCCGCACAACCAAATGAAGAACTTAATTCGATTAAAAAGGGCATGAACTATGGTTGGCCGTATTGTTATAACAACCGCAGTGTCAGCCCGGACTTTAAAGATTTCTTAAATAAAAACACCAAATACAAAAATCTGTGTGCGGGCCAAGCATCGATCGCGTATCAACCACCGTTGACGTTGTTTCCTCCGCATTCTTCACCGCTGGATCTAAAATATTATAACTCCGACCGCTTTCCTGAGCTGAAAGGCACGGTGCTAGTGACATGGCATGGTTATATGCCCACAGGTTCGCGTATTGCTTTTGCGCGGGTGGATGACAAAGGTTTTCCCGTGGCCAATACCAATGCTCTTAGTTACGGACAAAACTGCAGTGGACGTAAGCTTGTCACTTCCGACGTTGAACAATCCGTCAAAGGCGTGCAGTTTGAAGAGCTGATCACCGGATGGTACGGCGTGGGGGGAGTTCGCCCGCAAGGGGCACCGGTGGGGATGACGGTCGCTGAAGATGGTTCTTTATGGGTGGTGGAAGATAAAAATGCTTCGATCTTAAGAATTGATAAAGATGATTCACCCACCGTGCGCATGCCTGAACCTTGCGACAGCCGCAGTGAGGAAGACATCCAAGAACTTATTGGTTTGATTAAAGCGTCTTCTAAAAATGCGGCGCTTTTAACAAACATTCGTAAGAACTTAGTGGAGCGTCACTGCATGGGTTGTCACTCCAACTTTAACTTAGCCCCAGAAATGGGCGAGGATGAAAAAGATCACACGGTTGCGCATTACATGCTTAAACAAGACAGCTGGTTTTTACCCGGAAACTTAAAAGAAAGCCGCATCCATCAGCGCACTCACGCTTTGGGGGTGGATCGTCCTATGCCCGGGAATGCCGCTGATCTTTTAGCTAATGATGCCGGCTATCGCCAAGTGGTGGCGGACTTAGACACTTTAATTAAAACCATCATCCCGGGGGACGTGTACCGTATCAAACTGCAATCTTCACCCAGTTTGAAAATCCGTGATCGCAATAAAAACTCTTGCGGGGCGATTCCTAATAAAGACGAAGTATTAGTGATCAATACTCGTCCGTCAGAAATGCCCGGCTATTATGAAATTTATAAGCCAGCAAAAAAATACATGAACGGCGATTGTGCGCCGGGAACTAAATATTATTTGGGCGAGCAGTATTTAGAGCGTGTGGGGCAAAGAAATCCGTCAAGCTTTGTTGAAATACCCCAAGATCTTTTTATCAGCAGACCGTTATCAGAAATGGGCCAGTTTGGTTTTGGGATCGAAGGGCCTTCGGTGGATCTGCAAGGAAATATCTTCGCGGTGAACTTTGGCGAAAAGGGAACAGTGGGTATCGTAAATCCGTCAGGCCAGGGTCAAAAGTTTGTAAGCTTGCCGCAAGGAAGTGTCGGGAACGCCACGGCGATTTCACCGCGAGGTCGTATTTATGTGGCTGATTATGTCGGGCACAAAGTTTTGACGATCGACCCAAAAACAAAAGAAGTCGAAACGTATGTCGAGAACGTCGGTATGAGCCAGCCCAATGACATTGTCGTGTCTAAAAATGAAGTGCTTTATTTGTCAGATCCAAACTGGAAAAACAAATCCAGTCGCATTTGGCGTGTTGAAAACGGCGAAGCCGAGGTGATCTATGAGGGAAAAGAAGTTTTTAACGGCATTGATTTAAGTGCCGATGAAAGATCCCTCATTTTAGGTGATTCTCGTACAAATAAAATCTATCGCTTTAAAATTGCCGATAAATTGACGGATCCGGAAGTGTTAATCCAATTCAAAGGCCATGAAATTGACGGTCTTAAGGTGGATGCCGAAGATAATATTTATGTCGCGCGCATTCGCAAAGGTGTTATCGCCAAAATTTCTGCGCAAGGGGAACTGGTGCAAGAAATTTCCGTCAACGGCCAACATCCAACCAATCTTGTATTTGGAGGCATTGATGGAAAAACCGTCTATGTTACGCAACGTGATGGTGGATTTATTGAAAGCTTCCGGGTTGATGTTCCGGGACGACGTTGGTAGGATTTAAAAGTGATCAACCTTAGAAAAACTCTTAATGAAGCGCATGCAATTTTAGAAGCCGATGGGATTGCTCACGCGTTGATTGGCGGTTTTGCTTTAGCCGTATATGGTTATCATCGTGCGACGGCGGACATCGATTTTCTTGCTGATGGTACGAAGAAAGAGGCGATCAAAGCGCTGCTGTCCAAAAAAGGTTATAAGCTCCAGTACGAATCGGCCGAAGTTTTGCAATTTAGTGGACCGGGTTTTATTGATATTCTTCTTGCCAATCGCCCTTTAAGCCAAGAAATGCTTAAAGAAGCGGTATTAAACTCTGCCCTAGGGGTCTACGTGCTTAAGGCAGAAGATATAATTGGTCTGAAAATTCAAGCTTACAAAAACGATCCTTCGCGCGAACTTCAAGATAAAGCCGATATTCAACAGCTGCTTGCCGTTCCTCAGCTTGACCTGAACAGGGTTAAAAAATATGCAGATCTTTTTGGTGAGTGGGAAGTTATTAAAAAGATAAAGGACGTTCTAAAATGAAAACAATTGAAGACTACTTTGATTTTTTAGAACAGTATTGGCAGATGTTTGAACCTCCGAAAGAGCCCAAAAAACTTCCGGAATATAAGGTTGTTCTTCTTTAATCAGGAATCTATCGTTCATCAAGTGTGATCTTCTCAGGGTTTTTGCCAGCGTTAAAAAAATCGATATTTAAGCAATAAAGCTCTTCTTCTTTGGAATCGCGAATGACTTTGATAGCGTCTTGAATGAACTGTAAGGTCTGATCTTTGATTTTTAAAACATCTTTTTTACTTAAAGAGACGATGCCGGAATAATGCAGTTCCTTTAAAGTTTCTCGCTCTAAAGAATCTATGGCCTGCATTCGCCAGTGGGTGTGATGCTTGATAATTTCTGGGGAAGAGTTTCCCACACGCACTTGAACTTTGCCGGCGTGGTATTCAGATCCTTTTTGAATGGCAAGACCACTGGAACAAAGAAAATCCAAAACCGTCACGACACGCTTTCGCGGGATATTAAAAAATTTAGATAAATTTGTTACCTGTCTTAAATCAGGAATGGTCAGCGCAATATGGATCGCGGCATATTGCCAAGAACTATAATAGGTTGCTTGTTGAACTTGATTTAAAGATCCTTTCGCCCCCAGGCGTTCCGTCAAAACCAGACGGCGATTTTTTAAGGTCTGCATTTCCTCGTCAAAAAATGCTTCTAACCGTTTGGTGCCAGCACGTTCTTTTTGAATCAGCAAAAGAAAGAAATGTTTTTCGTCGCGTGAATGCCCAAAGTAGTCACTTAAGCTGTCACCTTGCTCTAAACTTAAATGAGCATGGCCGTATAGAACTTGGGAAACGTAAGTGGGTTGACAGTTTAACGTCTTTGCCATGGTGGAGCGCAAGCCCGCACGCTTTTCTCGTGGTCCCACGAGAAAATTCAAATAGTTCTTGTAAGAGTCAAAATCAAAAACCGTCTTAGACATTATTGGCATTGTTACTACCAATATAGTGGTTTAACTGCAATAAAAAAATCTATTCTTAAATTCTGAGCTGAAATAGGTTCCTTCTAAAAGGAGTCTTTATGAAAAAAGCAGTTCTTCTAGGTTTGTTAGCTTCTGTATTTGCAGCGCCAGTGTTCGCTAAGAGTGCCCTTCATTGTTCGGGCAAAGGCTGGGTGCATTTTGCTATGCTGCCATTTCCTTTATATAAAACCCTGAATCTTGAATTAAGTGTGGATCAGGCCCGCAACGGCGAGTTCACGCTTGAGGCTGGGGGTGACCCCATTTATTACGCAGGCCCGGTGGCTTTGGATGGTTCTCAACCCGCTTTGATTACAAGTCCTGACAGTGGTGATGTGACGGCGGTGGTTTTGGTTTTAGAAAATCCGAAAAAATTGATACTCGCGGTGCAGTTTTCTAATGCGCAAAATGAAAAAACTGGTTCTATCAGCCCAACAGACTTGACCTGCCAATAGAGCGGTGGGAAAAGCTTTTTATTCGGAGGCTCCGTAATGAAATTCCCTCATTTGCTGGTTTTGATTTTCGTGACGTTACCCTTTTTAGGGCCGATCCGCTCAGATGCCCATCCCTTAAGGCAAGGTGGAGTCAGTGATGGCGGAGGAAACTCTCTCGGAGCTTCTAACGTCAGTGCTCAAGAAATTGCAGATAAAATCCCTGAGTTGAGCTTTTGGGTTTTTCCATGGATTTATAAAAACCAAGCAGACCTGAACCCTCAACTGGTTGTTCTTCTTAAGCAGGGCTCTATCGAGATTCGTTTGTCAGAGCCCTGTTTTGATAAAAACGGCACGCCTAAAGATGGCAGCATCTATGCAAGTCAAAAAAATCAGATTTGTATCAGTGCGCTTTTACTTAGCAAAAAACTTTCTAAAAGTAACTTCGAGTCTGAACTGGCGGCGTTAATAATTCACGAGTTCTCTCATTTTTTTGGGACCACGGAAGCTGAAGCCGTTTCTTTGCAAAAAAAGGCTCTAGAAGATTTTGCTCAAATGAATTTTTCTGAAACCCAGAAAAAATATCAATCATTTCTTGCTGGCCCTCAAGGCGGATTGTTTTTTAAGGTGTACGGTCCTTTAGAAAATTGGCTACAAGATCCTAAAAATTATACCACCGCACGTGATCTTTTGTACTGGAACCAGCAATGGGGTGAGCTTTACGGGGAACTCACTGATGCCGAGAGAGGGCTTATACAGTATCTCCCAGGCAAGTCCTTAGCGGCCTTTCCAGCCTATAATTTAAAAATCGCCGTTATGATCGCTTATTATCAGGCCCAAGACCCTCAGTTGGACCCTGAACTTAGAAAACAGTTTCAAGATAATTTAGACAGCTCTTTTGCGAAAGCTTCAAGTACAACCGCGCGTGATTTTATTAAAGCCCGCGAAGGCTGGGATCCGGGACCTGATTATGATCAGGTGATTTTATCTAAGCCGGTAAGCTGGGCGGATCAAGCTCAAGCCATGAAAGAAATTGTCACTTACTTAAAAAATCTTCAGGTCGAAGCGCAAGCCATGGTGGACTTTAGGTTTTCATTTTCTAAAAAGTAAAGCGATTCTCGTAAGCGGCGCGCTCTTCAGGGGAGGCGTGAGCCAGAGTTTCTCTTTTTAGCTCTCGCGCTTTTTCCAGCGCGCCATTTTCAAAATATAAAATCGATAAATTAAAGAGCAAGGCAATATGACCCGGACTTTTTGTTAAAGCGGTTTCTGATTCTTTCAAAGCGGCTTTTTTGTTTCCTTGTGCGTAATAGATTTGCGCTAATCCAAGGTGAGGTTCAAAGCGAGTGGGGAATTTTACGATCATTTGCTGATAAACTTCAGCGGCTGGTTTCTGCTGATCGATTTTTTCTAAAAGCATGGCGTTTTGCAGGGCTTCTTCAAAAGAGGCGTTGGCCGGAATATCTGCAGGGGCCGTCACCACGTAGCTCCATGAACCGCCACGCTCCCAGGTTTTTTGAAATCTTTTAATCCCGATGCTTTGCAGGGCTTCGGTGCCCGTGTGCAAGTAAACTTTGTCTTTCACCGAGTCATATCCTACTAAGAGCGAAAAATGCCAGGCCGGCAGCCATGACACCCCTAGGTTTTGAAAAACAATGACGGGACGTCCATCACGGATTTGACTCCACATCGCGCTGGATGAAGGAACCCGGTAAGGGGTTAAGCCCATGCGACGAGCGGCAGAAAGGATGTCACTTTGAAACGTGCCTTGGACTTCTTCGCGAAAGGTCATTTCTTTAAGATCGCTTAAAGTGTATTCAGGTGCAGAAAAATTCGTGGCCATTTTTAAAACGACCGGCCCGCACATGTTTTTTTCTTGGGCCAAGAACGGAATATCCAAGACCTTTTCTTGCGGAACTTCCTCGGTAAGATCTTGGGCCCAACGATGTTTGCTGGTGGCGCAGCCCATAAGTAAAAGGGCTGGCAACAGCAGGCTTAAAATTTTCATTTTATCTTAAAAGCAAAATAATGATGATGATCAAAAGAACCGTCGTCAGACCGATAACGATATCACCACCGGCTTTTTGACCCGTGTGAGAGCTTACCAAATCTTTGATTTCTTGATCACTTAAAGCGGCCAGACGAGTTTTAGCTTCATCGGGAGTAATCCCAAAAGCGGCAAGTTGAGCTTGCACTTCGGGGCGATCTAATTCACGCAAAGCTTGCGTGGCAAGGCGGTTTTGTTGTTGCAACTCTTGTAAGGTCACGATGCCTGCGGCATACCCACTGACAGAGTTCAAAAAGGTCATGCTAAAAACAAGTAGTCCCACAATAAAAGATCTCATGACAAGCCTCCTAGCTTAGGCCCGATTTTGAGCAAAGCTTGTTATGATCGCAATATTTTGCGGCCAAGTTTGGCATAATACATGGTGGGATCAAAATGCCTATTTGATGTTTTGCCAGCTTTTGCCGTCGATGAGCAGATCTTTAATCACGGCATTGCCTTGGGCCACGGCGACTTTGACAGTCGCTCGACCTTTTTGCACAGCGGCTTCTAAAATTGCGGCCCGATCTGCGGGAATATAAAAGCGGGTCAGGTTGTCAGAAAAAACGCCATAGTTGCACGTGCCCGTAATCCACTGGCGACACCCTTCAAAATTATTTCCTGTCATCAATCGAACAGTGGGGCTGACACACATATGGGCAGGCTGTGGATATTCACATTTAATCTCTGTCGGGTACTTGATTCTAAATTGCAGGTAATGGCCCGATAAAAGATCGCGGGGATCATACCCTTCAATTTCAAATTCATGTTCGGGCGCGGTCATAATCAGAGTCTGATGATAAGCGGCCATCGACAAAAGGGCTAAGCAGGGGATGGCTAAGGCCAGCAATAATTTCTTCATTTGATCAACTCCTGCAAGCGGCTTTCAAGGACGACCTTATTTTTGTTCCAAGCATAGACACCGAATAAAACCAAAGCTCCGGCGGCTGAAAGGCCTAAACCCGTCGCTAAAAGCCCTGTCGAGTTTTGTACGAAAATTTCAAAGATTTTAAAGGCGATAAAGACCATCATCAGGTTGAACATCTTACGCCATCCTTCAGCGTAAAAAGCGATCGCCCCAGCCAGCAATCCCAAAATTCCTAAGAGCGCAAGGACGGTGTCCATGCGGATGACTTGAAAATCTAAATAAGAACAAATAGCCATCAAAATGATTATAATGCTGAACATGGTTTTAACTATCTTCTTTAAGATGGAAAGCTGTACTAAAGTTAAAGCCACCAGGCTTAAAATCAGGTGTGGAATAATGGCCGTGAAGCTCACTCCAGGTTTGTAGTTCGCTCCAAATGACAGGGACGCCGCCAATATCCCAAAAACCCAAAAAACGAGGGTCGAATATTCAAGGCAGTTTTGCAGACCGGTGTCTTTAAAAAACTTCCGACTGGTCAGGGTTATGACCAAAAGAAAAATCAAAAAGAAATTAAAATGCGTCACCAAGTTTTCTTTTACTGGTGGCCACTCATAACAACCCCACAGAAGGGACGTTGTAAAAACAAGCGTCCAAAACGCGGGCACGATAATGTGGCTGGCACAGGTGACTATCAACAAGGTGATAGCCGACCAAAAAAGCCCGGTCTGATAGCCGGGCCCACTTAAGTTGTAAATCTGCGCAATCAAACCAATCATCGCAAAACAATAAAGGCCAAAAAAGGAAATCAATCCGTTTTGTAAGGCGACGGAGGTGCGACCTTGGGGGGAGTAAATCAAGTACGCTAAACCAAAAAGAATCGCAAAACCCACCGAAAGCTTCGCGGCATTTGGAATCAAGTGCCAGTTGTAGCCAATCAAAGCCACAAGACCCAAGGCCACCGTGCCAACACCCATTATTAAAAAACCAATTTGCGTCCAATTTATCCTTGGTAAGGATTCTTCATAGCGATGAATCGCGTCGACCTGTTCTTGGGAAATCAGTCCCTGGGTTTGCCACTCGGTGAGTTTACTCTGCATGCGCAACACTTTTTACCTCGTAAGGGTCCAGTATAACGATGCCTCCCAGGGCAAGTCAAAGAAGCCGTACTAGCGCGTGAGCATCAGTGGCAATCGCAATTAAAGCGGTGGCGCCAAGAGCTAAGATGGTGCGCTCTAAAAAATCACGGGCTTTTAATTTTAGAGAATTATTGAGATGAGAATTTAGCTGTTTCATAACCAATTACTCCTTTCATTTGGCGTTGAAGCTGAAACAGTTATTTTTTTTAAACCCCGCTGTGGGGGCTTAAAAATATTTTGCGAATTTCAAAAAAATTGTCAAGTGGGCGGGCTTGCGTGAATTCTAAATATTCAAAAATACTAATTTTTTGGCATCTAGATCAAGGGCTGTTCGGAGCGCCTTGAAAACACGCTCCGAAATGAGTAAATGAACGATGAACTTTAAGCCTTTAACATTTTATCAATTTGTTCTTCGGCTTGTTGCCAGTACTGATCGTCTTTACCGGGGAAGCCATCTTTTTCGGCCAAGTAATAAGCGGTTTCGCGAATCATCTGCTCCCGTTGTTCCGGGCTGATCTCTGAAAACGAAGCTTTGCGTTCATCTTGCGATGGTGAGGGTGTTGGCTCCGGAAGTACGGGCGATTTGACTTTGGTGCGGCTTGGTTTTTCGGTGGAAGTTCTTCTTGTGGGCATGGAGTATGTCCTTTCTAGATGAAGATGATAGAGATAATTTTCTCTAAAAGACGATACCTGCAACCAGATAGGAAAAAAATAGCGAAGGTGATGAGAATTAACAACATCCTTGGTTAATGTAAAAAGCTTTACGCCGCTTTTAAGATCCCGGGCAATGGATTGCGACGATCTGATTTATAATTATTTGGTGCACGGTCATCCCCAAAGCCCGCTTGAATACCACGAGCCACCATGTCGGATGTATAATAATCTTCCTCTGACAAGCCCATGGCCTGCATCATGGCAATCAGCAATTGATTGTAATTGCGGCCCGTATAGTTCGGTCCATAGGGAGCCGCGACATTATTAAATCCCCCATAGTCGATGTATTTGTTCATATTGATGGCGCCAGCGCCGCCACCCGCAATCAAGGTCGGACGGTTGGAATAGCGATGGTCGCCTTCAGACTGTCCATTGCCGTAGAGGACGATCGAATTATCAAGGTAAGTGCCGTCCGTGCCCGATTCTGGAACGTCGAGTGCGGTGAGTAAGGCCGCCACTTTTTTTGAATAGAACTGATAGATTTTTAAAACTTCAGCCGTGGTATAGTCGATATGACTTTGTTCATGCCAGCCGTGAGGCAAATTAATACCCACTAAAGAGTTGTAATTGAGATCATCCACTCCGCGACAGATAGATAAAGTCGCAATACGAGTCAGACCGCATTTCACCGCGGCGACTAAAATTTGCGTATGCAGATCAATCAGGGCCGAGCGATCTTCCGGAGCATAATTACGATAAGTGCGTGAAGGACGAGTTCCCGGAGTGCAAGTCGGGGCGGAGGCCGTTAAGCGTTTTTGTAGATCAAAAATCATCGCCATGTGCTCATCGAGTACTTTTTTATCCGCACTGGAGGTGCGGGAATTGTTGCGTAAAAGCTTAAACTGTTCGTTGACTTGGTCGACCAGCAAAATTTCTTTTTGCGCGGCTTGAGCATTGCCCGTGGTTTGGGTGCCAAAGATCGCGTCAAAGGCGGCTTGCGGTTGATCATAGACGGTGGGGAAGACCATCTGGCCGTTGCGGTAATCCCAGGATAAATCAATTTCAGGTTCTGATTGTAATTGCTCGACACGCAAGTGCAGGCCATCAATTTTTGAAGCGGTCGGGTAAATTTTTGAGGATCTGGCCATCACGCGATCAATGCTCGGTCCAAAATATTTGGCGTCAGACCACACACGGCCGAAGTTTCCACATAAAATTGTGGCCATTTGATGACCCCGCGTCCAGGGGCAAACAGTGTCTAAGTTTTCAAGCAGCATCATTTTTGATCTTAAAGATGAAAACTCAGGACCTAAGATATTTGAAATAGCTCCAGTTTGGGGACCGGTCACATCTGTAAGGCGCATTTCGCGGAAGGTTCCGTTTAAAGTCATGCGTGATTTGTTAGATGTGGGTGGTAACCAATTTGGCGTATGAAAACCGTTATCTTGTCCAATCACGATAAAGCGGCTGTGAGCCCGGGTTTGCGCGAAAGCTTCCCGTGGAGAAAGGGAAGACAAGATCGGCAAGTACACAACCGCAGAACCTAGGCCTTTAAGAAAATACCGGCGAGTGATGGGATTGTATTTCATTTGGGATCTCCTACAGACTCTGCCGGCGTTGGCGGAAGTTGGGGTGATTGATCAAAGACTTAATCATTTCTAAAGGCGTTCCGTCAGGACGCTGCAAAACTTCATAAAGTTGTGAGGCCATGCAGCCATCTTGTGGATCTACTTTTTTGCGCATAGCAAACTGATGCCATTTTTTTACAAAACAGGCGTTGAATTTTTGACTTTCGGCCACGGCGGCGGACAATTCACTGCCTCCATCAACGCCGCGTTCACTTTCGCTAGCAATATTCGGGCTGACTTTGGTGTCCACCGGGATGCGGGCGATAACCGTGCCTGAAGAGTTAAACACGGTTTCTTGCGCGCGCGCGCGGCCCATACCGTCAAAGCCTTCTAAGGCAAAACCCAGGGGATTGATTTGACTGTGGCAACCGATACAAGCGGGCGCTGATGTTTTTACGGTCCAACGTTGACGAGTGCTTAAGTTGGGATCCAGAGGCGGATGTTCTAAAGATCCCGGTGGAAGTTTTGTCGGATCGGGAGAGCCGATCTCATCACAAAGTAAAGAACTTCTGGTGACAAAGCCGCGATGAATAGGATTTGTCGTATCGTTCCCTGACAATAAAAATCCAACACGGGTCATGATTCCCGCACGTCCGGCGGGCAAGGTCACTTGACCATCGGCGCTGGAAGAGGGCGCAATACCATAAACGCTGGCAAGATTGGCCGACTTAACGAAAGCCACGCGCGAGTTGAGCATTTCAGGCAAGGGGCGATTATTCAAAGTGATATAGTCCGTGAATGAAAGCATTTCTTCGACGGCGTCTTCATTTAAGTTTGACGTGGAAATGCTTTCTCTGAAAGCGGCGGAGTAAGTCGGTGCTTTTAAGTTATCAAGCACTAAGTATTTGCGATAAAAGCGGCGAAAACTTGATTTTGCTTTGTTGCTCGCAAGTAACCGCGTGGCTTCTTGAGATAAAACTTCGGCTTTTAAAATCGACTGATCATCCGCCTTGGCTGTCAGAGCCGCATCAGGGATAGAGCCGGTAATTAAAAAAGATAAACGAGAGGCGAGCTCATAGGCACTTAAATTATAAAGATCCGATTTTCCTTCGGCCAAAGTGCCGTTAAATTCAGTGTGATAGAGGAAGCTTGGATGCAAAAGCAAAACACGCGTTAAATAGCGTGAACCCTCCGCGTGATTTTCACCAATGCGATAAGCATTTAGAAATAAACTTTGCTCGCCACCAGTGACTGGACGGCGCAGGGCTTTTTTGCCAAAGCGTTGGACGAAGGTATTTACGCAGGCATCCGTCACCGTGCTCGCCGTGAAACAAGATTCCGAATAGATTCTTTGTCTTTTCGTGGCATTCGTCGCTAGCAAGTCACCCACTTTTTCGGCGATGCTTACTTGCGCACTAAAGATACCCGAAGTCACCGTGCGTGACGCGCGATCAAACGGCATACCGTCATCGCCTACATCGAGCGGGAATAAATTCACCTGAGCTTGCAGTTCACTTAAACTCACGGCCCCTTCAAAAAGATCACTTAAGGTGTTGAGATATTCATCACGCGAAAGGCGGCGAAGCGCATCGTTGGAAGGGGATCGGTCCGCCAGACATGTAAATGGATTTCCGTCAGAACGGCGCTCTAAAGCCACGGCGATGGCTTGAATGTCACTTGCACTTAAACTCTTAAGATGAGTCATTTGGGAAATGTTATTAATGGCCTCAGTGATTTTCGTGGCTGAACGATTTGTTTTCGTAGATTGAATCATGGGAGAGTGGCAGCCCATGCAGTTTTTTTCGTAAAGGGCTTGGCCCTTTTTTACTAGGACATCGGTTTCAGACATCACGCTATTCATGTCGGACTGTTTAATGACTTCAAACGAAGGTCCGCAGTTTTGAAAAGGCACCATCAGCAAGATCAAAAAGATAGCGTACAAAGACTTTTGCCTTTTATGCATTTGTTCTTCTCCCCTGATGAGTCCAGCTTAATACTTATCGGATGGCTAATAAGAAGGATGAGTGAAATTAATATTTTACCTCTGTTTCATTTCGAGAAATGGTTTGCGAGACTCACCACTGTTCAAGATTTCTTCAGTTCCTGCATTACTAAACAAGTTTTACCGATAAAAAATGCGAGATGAGGTGTCAAATGATTCGTCGAGCGTTGATCGCTGCGATCGCAAGTTTAAGTTTGGGATGTTCAGGGGTGCTTTGGGGCGAGCATAGCAGTCTTGATACAGGTCGTATACAAATTGAAAACACAAAGATTGATCTGGTGAATGCCAGTGGTCTTTTAAGTCTGTCTATGACTCTGATTGGGACAGCGCCAGCTCCGGTCGTGAATGGCTTAACTTTAGGTGCGACGCAGACTTTGGTTAGCGGAAATTTTGCTTACGTGTCTTACAACGTTCAAGGAAGCACACGTGTTGGGGCTTTAGAAGTTATCGACATCTCAAACCCCTATTTTCCAAAATCTAAAAGCTTAATCACATACACGGGATATAACGTGAATGCGATGGCGATCAATGGCAGTCGACTTTATTTAGTAGGTGCGCAAGGTGATAACATCAATCCCCCTTCTTATTTACGTGTTTTAAACTTAAATCCACTCACGGGATTGCCAACGACGGAGGCGGCCTTGGTGTATTTGCCAAGTTACGTGGCCAATGCCGTTTTGGTTACCAGTAATTTTATCTTTGTTTCTACCGGGGACAACGGCGGTCTTTCGATCGTTAATAACACGAACTACACGGTTTTGGGGCAAAGTAATATTTATGACTCTCGGGCTCTTTCGATGCCGACCTTCACCAACGCTTTGTTGGTTTTAGGTGCGCAAAATGGTCGCGTCTTGGCTTACAACCCTGCGGCGCTCTCGACATCGGCAACCGGACAAACTCCAGCGCCCACTGTATCAAAAGCGCTAGGCGGGGCGACGATTCCGGAATCTAAAGGGACTTTGCAGTCGGGTGTGTATTTCACCGTGGCAGCTATTGGTGATGGTGGTTTTTCGATTATGTGTAATACCGACGGTCGTGTTTTACAAACGCAAACTCCGTATCCGGATGCCACCGTTCCCGCAGGACGTAACGTGACGAATGCAGCCACGATCGATAATGGTCTTTTATATGCTGGTAACGGTGAGGGCGGCGTGCAGGTTTATTCTTTGCAGTACGCTAATATCTTAAGCAATGGTTGTGACAGTTTAACGTTAAATCGTTTGGGCAAAATCGGTTTTGGTTCTGGGATTTCGGTGAACCACGTTTTTGCTAGAAACAACCTGCTTTATGTGGCGTCGGGTGTGAGCGGCCTTAAAATCGTGAGCGTCAGTCCGCCGCTTTTATCTAACTTAGTTAAGGATTTAAATTTAACCCTTGTAGATTTTGTCACAGCACCGGTGGTGAATATTCTTACGGGTGGAGGCTCAACGTGGCTTTCTCCAAGTACAAATAGAACTGTCGGGGGAACTTCTTATTGGTGAGATATGGGCGCAAAGAAAATCCTAATTGCAGAAGACAGTCAAATTGAAGGTATGATTTTAGAGCGTGCCTTAACATCCGCAGGCTATCAGGTGACTCGCGCTCATGATGGCCTTGAGGCTTTTGAAAAGCACTTAAGCCAAGATAAATTTGATCTTCTGATCACGGACATATCTATGCCCGGACTTTCGGGTGTGGAACTTATCTGGCATGCGCGCGATAAAAACGTGCTGCCGCCCACCATTGTTTTAACTTCCAATAAGTCCGAGGAAGCTTCTTTAAAGAGTTTAGAAATCGGCGCCTTAGACCACCTTACCAAGCCCTACAACTTGCCGCTGATCTTAGCCAAGGTGAAGGTCGTCATAGGCCGTTCATGAAGATAATGGCGCTTCTTTTTTCTTTGCTGATGTCACTTCACGCGCGGGCGGGACTTACTTCCGTGGATACGTCTTACTTTAAGGGCGATTATGGAAATACTTATCACGAATCCGGCCATAGAGTTTTGGTAAACACGGACCTAGGCGATAAAAATAAATTCTATCTGGGCTATGAGCACGCCCGTCGTGATTACACCAGCGAAGTCGGATTTTATCGCGACGCCGTGTTGATCGGGGATACGGTTGTTTTTGATAACCTCAAATCTTATGTGGAACTGGCGGGCGCGTTTGATGACGACACCTTGGTGGGTCCCCAAACTTCGGTTTCGATGATTCCGCACACGTCTTATTTTACCAATTGGGATTTGGCGCTGGGTTTTCATTACGGAAAATACGAAACTGGCGAGGTTCAAAGCTATCAACCCCAGATCATTTATTTTATTAATGAGCAATTAAGCCTTGGCCATAGCAGCTGGTTTTACGATGATAGTGGCTGGCATCATGCTCATCGAGAGTTTTTCCGTGCACGTTATGAACGCTATTCTGCCGAACTTTCTTGGGCGGGGGGTGAAAATCGTGAAGACGTGGGATTTATTGACCCCTTTAACTCCTACGCGATAACGATTTCATATGTCTATAAAAAAGCCCATCTGTACTTAAACCTTGAAGACTATCAAGGCCAGACGCGCCGCGGATCTCAGTGGGGAGTGGGGCTCAAGTGGCAATGGTAAATGCCTTAGTTCAAAAAATGCATGATCACTGGGCAGCTTACCTGATTGTCTTTCAGGTGGGTTTAAACGCGTTGGGCGTTTCGTTGATTTTTTGCATGACGATCATCCGTAAAGGTTCATTAAAAGAAACTGCGGAAGTCATGCCAAAGCTTCATGAGCGTGTCACGGATATCTGTTGCGGCATGAATATGGATATTCAAGACTTGCTAAAACTGAAAACGCGCCATCGCTTGATTGTGCGGGGATTGATTTTAAAGGCCGTCGATAGCGTGAGCGGTGCCTACCGTGAAAACCTAGAAAAGCTTTACCGTGATATGGGTTTTTTAGCCGAAGACCAAAAACTTTTACACAGTTCAAGTTTTGCCAAACGTCTTTCGGCACTTTCGCGCATTGATATCTTAAAAGATAGCGAGTCGGCGGGGCAAGTGGGTAAGATGTTGCACGATCCGTCCCCTTATGTGCATTTTGCGGCGTTAAAGTTTCTTTTAAAAATTAAATGCCCTAAATTGTATGTGAATATTGCGAAAGAATTAAATCTGCTGAAAGACCTAGGACGCATGGATACGGCGATGCAGATTTTAGAAATGTATGCCAGCGCCAGCCCCGAAGATTTCTTAGAGCTTTTAAAAACGCATCAAAGCCGTGAAGTCGTCAGTATTTGTCTAGAGGTCGTCAACCGCCTGCAAGTGGTGGAGGCTTTGCCGATTGTAAAAGACCAACTCATCGACGGACTTCGCTGCGAAGGATTTCCAGAATTTGAAGACTTTGATTTCCGTCGTTACACGCTGTGTTTGACGATGGCGCCGGACGAAGAGTCCGAAGAGATCTTGCAAAAGATGACCCGCGTGGAAACCGCCTTTGTACGAAACGTGGCCTATTTGTCTTTGTTAAAAATCCGTCCGGACTTAAAAATGGAAATCACGCAGCGCCTGTCCGTGGATGAAAGCCCGCATGGACAAAGATTATATCGTCAGATTTTAGAGCCCGCCAAGGCCTTGAGGAAAGAAGCATGAGTTTTCTAAATGAATTAATTCCTCGTTATCTCGAAATGGTCGCTATTTATTTCTTTGCGATTAATAGCTTTTATATCGTTTTATTTGCGCTAGCTCTTGTTTCGATTCGTCGTCGTTCAAATATTAAGCCTCTTTTAGGGCAGGGGAATTCTTACGGATTTTCGCCGCCGGTTTCTATTATCGTTCCGGCCTATAACGAAGAAAAATCCATCGTTGATTCTGTGCATTCGTTATTGCGTTTAAAATATGGTCAAATCGAGGTCGTGGTGATCAATGACGGATCTAAAGATAACACTTTGGAAGTCATGAAAAAGGCCTGTCTGCTGCTACCGGATGAGGTCGTGCGAATGTCACATCTTTCTAAGAATAACGTGCGAGGTGTGTATCGTTCACAGATCCATCCGAACTTAATTTTAATTGATAAAGCCAATTCTGGAAAAGCCGATAGCCTGAATATCGGGATCGACTATTGCTCTCATGATTTAGTGTGTGCGGTGGATTCAGATTCAGTTTTAGATGATGATGCTCTGTTATCGATCTCTATGCCCTTTATTGAAAACCCCAGCACGATTGCTTCGGGTGGAACAATTCAGTTAGCGAACGGTTCGACCTTTAAAAACAGCCGCGTGGTGGATAACCAAATGCCCGGGCGTTGGCTAGAACGTGTGCAAATCGTGGAATACATCCGCAGTTTTTTCTGCGGTCGAGTGGGTTTAGATATGATGAGTGCGACACTGGTCATTTCGGGAGCTTTCGGGATTTTCCGTAAAGAGGCCGTGATCGCTGTGCAGGGTTACAAAACCAATAGTTTGGGTGAAGATATGGATTTGGTGGTGCGTATGCATCGCAAATACCGCGAGATGAAAAAGAAGTATTCGATTGTATTTTTGCCAGATCCCGTGTGCTGGACCGAAGCACCTTCCGATATAAAGACGCTAGAAAAACAGCGCCGCCGTTGGCAGGTAGGGCTTTTGCAATGTCTGTATTATAACCGCGACATGATGCTCAATCCGCGTTACGGGGTTATCGGGATGTTTGCGTTTCCCTATAATTTTATCGTGGATATCCTGGGACCTTTTATTGAGTTTTCTGCTTACGTCTTTATCGCTTTGGGCCTGATTTTAGGTTACGTGCACTATCAACATATTATGACGTTGGTGGTGGCAAGCTTGCTTTACGGAATGCTTATTTCCGTCGGAGCGGTGGTCATCGGAGAGCTTTATTATCACCGGTACACTAGGGTGCGTGATATCGCTCTGCTAGTGTTTTCCACCGTGTTAGAAAATTTTGGTTATAGACAGATGAATTCATTTTGGCGCATCCGTGCCCTGGTTGATCACCTGAAAGGGAATCATTCCTGGGGCGATATGAAACGCAAAGGCTTTGCCAAGAAATAGGAAGATGTATGAGTTTAGAAAATTCAATTAGACAAAAATGTCCAGAGCTTGTAGCGGCGGGGTTTGATGCCAAGGCTCTTGCCGAAATGATGGAAGAGCGGTTCTTAGGGGAATACGACATCTTCTTTGCGGCGGTGGAGCTATTTTTAGAAGGTCATGAAAACTATCTTGCCGATATTGAGTCGGCCATCGCTGAAATGGATCGCCGCAAGATCGGGGCTGCCGCCCATCGCTTTAAAGGAGCCGCCGCTAATTTTCATTGTTTAAAAATACCGGAAACGGCTCGCGAGATGGAAGCGAATTCGAATGTGTGGGAGAAAGATAAATTCCAAAACCAGTTTGCGATTTTAAAAAAGCAAGTGGGGGAGTTTACCGGGGAACTAAAACAACTGGTTTTAAGCTTTAATAAGCTTCAACAAGAAGCGGCCTAAAAAAGGCCGCTTTGGTTTTTTAAAGATGCCAGTCCGGGGTTGCGCCGTGTTGGCGAACATTCACCGTGGGCTTATTCATCGAAGCTCCCACCGGGCGACGGCGAGGTAAAGAGAAGGTCACCGTCGTGCCGCGACCTGATTGGCTTTGAATTTCAACCGTGCCGCCATGAGCCTCAACAATTGTTTTTACAATGGAAAGTCCCACACCCGCGCCTTGATCTGCGGTCTTTCTTGCCTGCCAGAAGTTATCAAAGATGCCTTCTAACTGACTTGCCGGGATGCCCGCACCGCTATCAATGACCGACACATTGACAAATTTTTGGTCACTGCGAACTTTCACCACGACTTTTTCACCCTTAGGACTGAACTTAATCGCGTTGCTAATCAGGTTTGAAAGTACACGTAAAACCCGGTCGTTGTCGTAAAAGGCAAGAACCGGAGGATTTACTTTATCTATTTGCAGGCGAATATCGTGTTGTTTTGCTAAGGGCTGCATGAGAAGTTTTGCGTTTTCTAAAACGGAATCAATCGGCAATTGATCCATACGCAAAGTCAGACCTTCCATCTCCACGGATTTTTTATCGCGGATATCTTGGATCAGGCCCTCGATGGTGACAACGGTGTTTCTCACAAGCTCACCACTGTCAGCAAGTTCTTGATCTTTAGAGGTCATTTTGATGCGATCGGCGGTGTTAGCAATTAAGGCCAATGAATCTTTAAGGTCGTGAGAAATAGCAAATAGCGCTTCATCACGATCTTGAACGGCCTTTTTTGCTTCGGCATAAAGGCGATTTTGTTGTGAAATCACAAATGCTTGCTTACGCACCAAGCGCAACACTAAGAACGCTAAAGCTAAGAAGATCGCCGCCATGGACGCGGTCAACCAGGTCATTCCTTTGGGAATTTGGCTTTCAGCACCCAATGCCGCCTCACGAGCCTCACTGCGAGAACGATCGAGCTGAGCTTGATGAATGCTTACGACTTCATCAAGGGCTTGGTTGATCTCGGTGCGGATAGGATTTGTTTTTGATTGAAAGAATTGGCCCACGATTTTGGATTCCGTTTTCTTTTCACGGAAGTCCATGCCCTGTTCAAAGAACTCTTGGGATTTTTGAACTTGGTCACGGATGCGTTTGAGCTGTGCCGGAACCCCCTCAAGATTGTGTTCCTGTTCAAACTTAGTTAAGGCCGATAGAAGTTCGGTGCGGCCTTCTTTTTGTTTTTCATAGAGAGACTGAGAGCCCAATAAGAAAAACGCGCGAGCATTATCAATTTGTGAATCGGCTAAATTACGAAGGCGCTCAATTTCGATCACTGCGCCTGGATCCGCATGGGTCGCCGAGTTATTGGCGGCAACGGTTTGTTGAAGTTTTAATGCAAACCCCCAAGCACCTAATAAAACGAAGGCAAATACGGCTGTTAGAATGATCAAAGATCTTTTTTCTAAAGCAGATTTATTTGGTTTTTTATTCTCTTCTATTTTGATGTCTGTTTTGTCGTTGTTTGTGTCCATATTATTTCATTAACAAGCGATTCGGACATTAAGCAACCCTAATATTGTCAGAACAAAATGAAAGCGGTTTCGCATGGAATTTTTTTTGAATCGCGGCGAAATACGTCACCTCAAGTGGGGACTAATTTCTTCAAAAATACAGACACTTGGCGGCATGACTATTACTTTAGCCTCGTGCCGAAATCCTAAGAATTCGTAATATTCACGACCTAAGGTCAAGGCTCTTCATTTGTGCATCCACATTGAGGCCAAGAGTGGGCAGAATATCAGAGTGAATAAAATCAAAGACTATCTGCAGTACCGAAAGCGCTTTTACGCGATTCCCGGTTTTCGCGAATATTATCGAAATGAAAACAACCGCAGAGCATTAAGCCGCGTGCGCGTGTTAATGTGGCTTGGGATTGTTTTATTTGCGGCGTGTTTTATCCTGGATTATCTGCTCTATCCCGACCAAGCGGCCTTTTTTCTTGGCTTGCGCGCCCTCTTTGCGGGCATCACGGTGATCTGCCTTATGATCAGTCGCTCCGAGTGGGGACAGCGGCATATTTTAACGATCGTTTTTTTTAACGCGCTTTTAGGCGACTGGTCCATATCTCTGATGTCATCACAAATTGGAGGGTGGACAAGTTTGTACTTTGTGGGAAATATCACCGTGATGATGGGTGTCACCATGTTCATCCCGTGGCGCCCCCGGGTGACTTTGATGTACTGCTTAGCCGTTCTTTTTGGTTATGTGGCCATCAACGGTCTTTTTCATCCGTTCACACTTCCCATGATTATTCCGGTGACTTTTATTTGCGTCGTGATGGCCTTGGCTTATTTTTCAAGCATGAGTAATGAAGTGGGGCGAATGACCGAACTTTCATGGCGCTTAGAAATTGAAAAAGCTCATGAAAGTTTGAAAACCCAAAATGACATCATTAAAAAACAACTGGATCAAGCAAAGCAAATCCAAAGAACGCTCTTACCACCGATGCAGCAAAGTCTGAATGGCATCAATGTAGGTGCCATCTATGAGCCCAGTGAAGAGCTTTCCGGAGACTTCTTTGACACCTTAACGGTGAACGGCTACGTCTATGTGTACTTAGCCGACGTGACAGGACACGGCTTGCCTGCGGCTCAAGTGACCTATCTGGTGAAAAGTATATTTCAGACGGCCTTAAACAGAGATATGGAACTTTCCGAACTTTTTGATTTAGTGCGGGAACAGTATGTGGCGCACGGTTTGAAATATGATCTGGGTTTACAGTTAGCACGTTTTAATACCAAAACCAGAGTCATGGAATTCATCCGCTCCAACGCCCCTGATCCCATCATGGTCGATGCCAAAGGGGAAGGTACGATCCTTGAATTTCCCGTCAGTCCTTTGATTTCGGCCGTCAATTATGATCGAACAAAAAAAGCCAACGTCGGTCAAGTGACCTTGGATCCCGACAGCTTCGTTTATATCTATTCTGACGGGGCTTTTGAGTTTGTACAGAAAACGGGCAATGCCTTTGGGCAACGTCGTCTTTTAAAAGCGGTGGCGAATAGTCACAATGAAAAATGGCCCGAGAGCTTAACTCAAAGCCTGCAAGCTGAAAATGCCGAAGATTATTTCCCTGATGATCTGACCATCTTGCGCATGAGCTTTTCTTCATAAGAAGTTCGACATTCTTTTAAAAACAATCTGTTCCGCGCATGAAAATCACACCGCGGGGCTAGAACTTTTTTTCCGCTTTGTAAAAGCGTTGCGCACTTTTTAAAATTTTGTCGTTGAACTTCAAGCAGTTGAAATGAGGTTTCATATTTACAAAGTGTTATTTTTTGTCTGCAATCCGATCAAGGTCCAGAGTGTTTACAGTTTGCAAAACATTCTCTGACTGAGATCTGCTAGAACTTATGGCTTTCATAAATTATTTCAAACAATTAAGTCGCCTGAACGAAGGTCCTGTAGCGAACTGATATAGGCCTAGGGCTTGCTTTAGTAAGAAGCCATGAAAAACAAAATCAAATCAATCATCCTTGTCGGCGCATTATTATCAATTTCCTCATTTTCTCACGCAATGGGGCAGAAACCTCCGACGCAACCGGAGCAGCCCACGCAACCAACAACGTTTAAAGCAAGTTGGGAAAAGAGTGTGTCGAGTCGCTCGGCTTGGACCCAGATCGTGCGCGACGTCGTTAATACGAAATCCCCAGCCCTTCTTCGTGGGCCGGGGGACGTTTCCGATTTCTGTCCGATGTATGATCGTCTGGGAACCCAAGATCGCTTGAATTTTTGGGCGGAGTTCTTTTCAAGCGTGGCTCGTTATGAATCGGGTTGGAGTCCCACATCGCGCATGATTGAAACAACAATGGGCACAGATCCTTATACCGGTCGCCAAGTGGCGAGCGAGGGGTTGTTGCAGCTTTCTTATCAAGACGTTCAATGGGCGCCTTATTGTGAATTTGATTGGTCCGTAGATAAGAAGTACGCAGATAATGATGCACGCAAATCTATCTTTGACCCTAAGAAGAATCTGACTTGTGGGATCCAAATCCTCGACCGTCAGGTGGCGAAGAAAGGCAACATCGCTTTATCTTCTGGGGTGTACTGGGCGGTTCTTAAAATCAACGGCAAGTATTCTAAACTCAAGGAAATCAAAGCCAGCACGAATGCATTGAGCTTCTGTAAGAAATAGATTTCAAAAATACTGTATTTGTAAATTTAATTACGAACAAACTCGCGATTCATCGCGAGTTTGTTTTTTTGTAATCAAGATTAGGTCGTCGGTCTCTTTTGCTTCAATCCTTTTAGGGATAAAACAAAGTGTAAGGAAGTGCCCCATGAGTCTTGATTATAGGAGTATATTTGAGTCCGCTCCGGACCTTTATGTTATTCTCCTTCCAGATTGCCCGCGATTTACTATTCTCGCGGCGACTGAAGAATTTGCCCGTCAGACTCACACCGTAAAAAAAGATCTCATTGATCGTAGCCTGTTTGAAGTTTTTCCCGATAACGAAGAAGCTCGTCTTTTTTTAACTCGCGTGGTGGAACAAAAGCAGACACAGAAAATGCTCATCGCAAGCCCGTCAGAAAAATATTGGAGTGCGGTCAGTATTCCGATATTTGAAGGGAAGGAATTAAAATACATCCTTCATCGCGTCACTGATGTCACTGAATATCAAAAAACAAATGAACAGCTGAAGGCCGCCATAGGTATTCGCGAAGACATTTTAGCTATTGTTTCTCATGATCTAAAAAACCCTTTAGGGTCAATTGAAATGAGTCTGGATATTTTAAAAGAATCCTTACGCGGAGAAGAGACTTTAGAGCGTGTTAAAATGTTTAAAATTATTGAGCGCTCCGTCCGTCATATGAAACGTCTTATTGGTGACTTATTAAGTTTTGCAAAGATCCAGTCTGGAAACTTTACCATCGAAATGCAAAGATTTTCTTTAAGAAAACTGCTTTTAGATGCCCAACACGCCGTCTTGCATAGTGCGATAAAAAAACGCATCCACATTCGCGTTGATATCAAGACCCAAAGTGATGTCATCCTCTGTGATCATGATCGTCTGTTAGAGGTGCTTTCAAACATTTTAGGAAATGCCATTAAGTTTTCTCGGCCCGGTGGATTTGTGCGCCTTAAAGTCTGTGATCAGAAAGACTGCTATCATTTTTCGGTTCATGATGAAGGACCGGGTATCGCCCCCGAAAACATGCCCCATCTTTTTGATCGCTATTGGCAGGCAAAAGAAACGGCTCATCAGGGAGTCGGTCTGGGGCTTGCTATTGCCAAGGGTATTGTCATCGGCCATCATGGGGAGATCTGGGCTGAAAGCGTTCCTGGCTCGGGCACCACCATGCATTTTACGATCCCTCGGGATTTTCATCTGGAACTTAGATCTAAAGCCGCGACCAAAACGGACGACCCTATTATTGGCCTAAATCTAGCAAAGCCCTAAGACGATTGATTTCAAATTGAATATATAAAGACGGAACGTCACGCGAAGAGCTTTTGGGACTAGGAAGCGGCACTTCTGTCAATTATTAATACATAGGAGTTCTCATGAAACGTTCGTTGCTAATGACAGCCGCGGTAATATTGTTGTCTCAAGGGGCTTTGGCCGGTGCCACGAATGCGTATTTAGAGTGTGTGTCTGCCAGCGGTAAAACAAAAGTTTCGTCATTATTTCCGGGTGATTTTACCGAATCCGGTCTGATTTTTTCAATTGAAGGCGTGTCGAATGCTTACGCGGATCAAGACTTAGTGGACGCCCGCGAAATGAATAACGGCCGTATTTATGAAGAGTACGCTCACGCTAAATTAACACGCATTGTTTCCCAAGATAACTTAAGCGCTAAAGCAAATCCCAGCCTGTTGGTGGGGGTGGAGTCGGTGGAGGGCGATCAGGCTTTTCTGGTGTTGCAATCAATTCCTGGCACTATTAAAATGAAGCGCACCGCGAACGGACAACGTGGAACTTTATCGGCAACGGTTCAAGGTCTTGATCCACGCACCGGTGGGGCCAGTCCGGTTATTAATTTAAAATGTAACTATAAATACGAAATCTAGTTCATGAAAAATACTTCTTGTTGTTCATGTTTAAGTCCCAAGGCCCCATTAGCTTGTGGCCTTTGTGAAGAGTCGGTGTGCAAGTCTTGCGCGCAATTTTTGGATGAAAGCAGTTTTGCGTTTATTAAGAAAAAGCCAGACGTGATTTCGCATACGACTTATTGCCCGAACTGTTTTGATAATAACGTGGCGGCTGAACTGCAAAAGTACAATGAAGATATTGAAAAAGCGCGGAACATTGCGGTGTTTGATAAGGCTCAAGCCAAGGAAACCCGCAACTTTAAACGCTTTAACGAAACCTATTCGGTTCGAGAATGTCCGGATCGTGAAGAAACCTTATTGCGTCTGGCTTTTCAGGCAGTGCGCAGTGGTTTTAATGCGATTATCGAAGTGGAAATTTCATCCAAAAAAGTTCGTGAAAGCTCTCGTCAACGGACCATTTATAGCGGCTTGGCTCAAGCCGCTATGCTGAATGAAGGCAAACGTTTTAAGTAAGCATGTCGTGCACCAGCGGCGCGACTTTTTTGCCGTAAAGCTCAATACAACTCATTAAGTTTTCATGCGGCAATGTTCCCAAGCTGTACTTTAAATCAAAACGCGACAGTCCTAAGTCTTTCACCACGGTGGCAATTTTCTTAGCCACCGTTTGGGGCGAGCCGACAAAGAGTGATCCGTCGGGGCCTGCCATATGCTCAAACTGAGCTTTGGTGATCGGGGGCCAGCCACGATCTTTTCCAATGCGATTGCTCATCGCTTGGTAGTGAGGCCAGATGGTCTCTTTGGCAATTTCATCTGTTTCCCCCACATAGCCGGGCGAATGCACTCCTACGGGTTGAGTTTTTTGGTTAAAATGCGCCAGCGCCTTATGATAAGCCTGCACAAAAGGTTTAAATCCCTTCGGATCACCCCCAATGATGGCTAACATCATCGGAAAGCCATAGTGTGCGGCACGCACCACGGACTGCGGAGTTCCGCCCACACCCATCCAAGTTTTAAGATGGCCATTTTCCGTCGGGGGGTAAACTTTGAGCCCGTTGATGGGGCTTCTTAATTTTCCCTCCCAGTGGATCGGGGATTCTTTAAGAACTTGCGCATACAAATCGAGCTTTTCTTCAAAGAGCTCTTCGTACTGTTCTAAGTCAAAACCAAAAAGTGGAAAGGATTCGACAAACGATCCACGTCCTAAAATAACTTCGGCCCGGCCGTTAGAAAGGGCGTCTAAGGTGGAAAATCTTTGATAAACACGGATCGGATCATCGGAACTTAAAACCGTGACGGCAGATCCCAAGTGGATATTTTTTGTTTGCGCGGCAATCGCGGCCAGCACCACTTCCGGGGCCGAAACGGCAAAGTCTTCGCGATGATGTTCACCCACTCCGAAAAAGTTTAAACCCAATTGATCCGCTAATACGGCTTCTTTAACGATGTTGCGTAAGACTTCATGATGGGGCAGGGCCTTGTTGTGAGTGCCATAGGTGACGTCACCAAAGGTGTCTAAGCCCATTTCTAATTTTGAACTCATGGCTGTAATCCTCGTTCGAAGTGTGTTTCTAAGACTACCACGGTTAAAGTGCGATCTGTACGTTCAAGTTCGGGGATGTGATCACTATTTCACGGAAGTAATTTTTCAAGGGAATCCGCGGCCAAGGCGGATTCATTAATCACGCGAGGTGAAATATTCGCCTCATCAAAAAAGTAACCAAACGCCCGCACGCGATTTGTGATCGCAAAAGGTTTCACTGACATATCTAAGCTGCGAGGGCTTGAAAATTTTAAACGCTTAATATCTTTGCTTCCCGCTACATCATTAAAATGCACTTCACCCCAAAGGCGTAAACTTTGCGCCATATGACAGCTCACGCAATCAAGATTGGCGGTGTTAAAGCGGGTGGGGTTTTCAAATTCAAAAGATTTTTTAACCACGTCCCACTGATCTTGAGGTGCTTGTCGGTTGGAAGCGTGAAAGAAGTCCGCTAAGGTATTTTCACCTTCAGGAACGGGCGTAATCTCGGCACTGAATTCTTTTAAATCGCCGGGATTTGAAAAGAAGGTCTGTTTAGTGACGTTGATACGTGGGATGTTTAACTTCATAAATTTTCCGGTGGCATCAATATCAAATCCCGAAAAATCCCACGACATGCCAAAACGATCGACGGTGCTTTGGGTGATACGCACAAGCTTATTAGGCTTGCAGTTTTTTTGTAATACTTGGCGATAGGTTTTCCACAGATCACCTTTAAGTCCTTGCGCTTTTATCACCGGATGAACTTGCAAGGGTTTATCGCCCGCGGAATCCGTCAGCGTCGAGGCCCAATCTTTGAGCAGGACATTCCAAGAGGCATCATCAAATTCAAAAAACGCATGAACGGCAGCATCAAAAACTAAGGCACTGTTTTGATAAAAAGATACTGGCTGAAAAACCATGCGCAGCTGGCGGCGGCAAGCCGCAGGCCCGATACTTTCCACAAAACAAGGATCAATACGGAAAGCAATCAGCTTAAGGGAGCGAATACGGTCTTGCGTTTGATCATCAATAATCAAAGGATCAAGCTGGGCTAAAACTTCCTTCGGGATGAACCCCTCTTGCGGTCTTAAAAGCAGATCCATATCATTTTCGACTTTGGGAAGCGGAAGAAGAACGGAGACATCATTCAGCCCTAATGAAGTCTTCGCATGGACCAAAGGCGCTCCGCCGAATAAAATAACAAAGAACAATAATATGCGCATGCCCCGGGTTTACCCTAAAACCGGGCAGAGGCAAGCCTTGCGGTACAATTGAAAGGCTCTTGAGAATGCTATTTCGGCCGAGGGTCTTGGATGGCTTCGTGCTTGGTAATAAACTCTGGATGATTGCGGATTTCCGAAACTTTTTCTAGGAGCGAAAAAACGACGTTATCAATCTCCTTAAAAACATCTTGGTCTTTATCCAGGTCTTCATGATTGGTGGCATAGGGCTGCATGTAACCGATATAACGATCTTTGATGCCTTGGCCTTGGGCGGCGATAAGTCCCATGTCTTCTAACCAATCAGCGAGGTTGCGCCGAAGGGTTTCGGCCCCAGCATAATCGCCATGCACATAAAGTCCAAAGGCGCGATTCTTTAAATGCTTAGGATAATCCCAACCCTCAAGTTCCATCTTACGTGCTTCGTCCGCTTTTTTACCGTGGGTGGAAGTCGGATCAGGGTTTCCCCCGTCAGCACACACCAGGCGATCCATCATCAGCTTTAAACCACTCGGTGCTTGATACCAGTGAACAGGGGTCACGATCATCACACCGTGCGCGCGCACCCAGCGCTCGTAAATTTCAGCCATCCAGTCGTTGACCTGATTCAGGCTGTTATTGGGATAACACGAACACGGCCAGTGGCATAATGGCATCGAGGTTGAAACGCAGGCCTTGCAAGGATAAATCTTCTTCCCGTATTCCGCTGTCAAAAGGCTTAGGTCTAAAAAATCGACTTCGATATTTGTTTGCGCCTTTAAAGTTTGCAAAGCTCGTTCCGTCAGACGAAATGATTTGGGGACTTCGCTCGGGCAGGTGTGCTCGTTACGAGGTGACGCATTAATTACCAAAATTCGATCTTTAGAAGTTCTTTGTTCAAGAGCGGCTTGTTTTAATTTTTCAGAAGTTGCAATCCATTCCACCGAAAGATCATAGTTAGGATCTTTAAAACCAGTCCCGGCTTTGCGTGTTATCGGCGCTTTGTGCTTGTCTTGATAATTTTGCCAGGCGATTTCGGCCACGGCAGAAATTTCTGCGGCGACCGAGTCAAAGGTGGGATCAAAAAAGTTTTGGCGAAAGACCTGCATGAAATTTTCACGATCCAGTTTCGTGGACGGCTGGCCTGTTCGCTTTTTTGTCACGCATTATTCTCCGGTTCATTGTTAGTGATCGGTCCAAGTTTCAGCGACTTTAAAGATTCGATGGCAAAGCTCATTTCTCTTTCTAAGGAAGAAATAAGGTTGGCCATCTGCTCTTCCGTGATATCCTCCGGGGCCCGTTCGATTCGCTCGGCAATTTCTTTAAAGCGAATAGCCCCCAAAATCGCGGCCGATGTCTTAAGATTATGTGCCACATTTCTGACAGATTTAAAGTTGTTTTGTGAAAGATCATGCTGCATTTGCTTAAGACCTTGCGGGGTGTCTTGCATAAAGATATTCACAAGCTCTGGCACCAGGATTTTTCCGGACAGACTTTCTTGGCGGCGCAGCTTGTCGATATGACTTTCATCAATGACGCTCGTCCCGTGGCGCAGCCATTTTTCTAATTTGACGGAAAGATCGTTATAAGCGATCGGTTTGCTAATATAATCATTCATGCCGGCCTCTAAACTTCGTTCGATATCCCCCTTGATGGCATTGGCACTGGTGGCCAAGATCGGAATCAGTTTATTTCTTTCACCGGCCTTTCCTTCGCGGATCAGGCGGGTGGCTTCGTAACCGTCCATGACGGGCATTTGACCATCCATAAGGATGACATCAAACGTGTCGTTCCCCAGAGCATTTAAAACTTCTTGGCCATTGGCGACGACATAACAGCGACAACCTAACAGCCCCACCATCTCGGTCATGACTTTTTGGTTTATTCGGTTGTCTTCGGCAATGAGGACATATCCGTGCAAGTGATTGTTGAGATCACGGATGGAAGCGACAGTTTCCGCCTTGTTATCGTAAGAGGCTACTTTTAAAGGCACCTCAAAGAAAAACTTTGAGCCAATGCCTTTAATACTTTCTGCGTCGATGTGCCCTTTCATCATGTCCACAATTTGTTTTGAAATCGAAAGGCCTAATCCTGAACCACCATACTTTCTGCTAGTGGACTCATCACCCTGGGAAAAATTTTGAAACAGACGGGCCTTGGTTTCGTTATCAAAGCCGATGCCCTGATCGCGAACTTCAAAATAAACTTTTACGGTTTGATCCGGTAAGGTTTTATGGGTCACTCGTAGCGTCACGTCACCTTGGTCGGAAAACTTAATCGCGTTGTTAAGAAGGTTTAGCAGGACTTGGCGCAGACGCAGCGGATCCCCCAAAAAGAAGTCAGGCAGATCGGGATCGATTTCCACCTTCAAATTTAACTGCTTAGATTTAGCTGCAAAATCGACAATGGAAAGTGTGCTCTTCATTAACGAAGCCATCTCGAAATTGATTTCTTCTAACTGGAATTTTCCCGACTCGATCTTTGAAAGATCCAAGATGTCGTTGATCAAAGATAACAACGCTGATGAAGAAGTCTTGATTGTCTCGACGTAATCTAACTGTTGAGTGCTTAAGGTTGTGTGCTCAAGGAGCTTCACCATGCCCGTAATACCATTTAAGGGCGTGCGGATTTCGTGACTCATGTTCGTGAGAAAACTCGTTTTTAAGTCTGAAGCCTTTTTGATTTTACGATTTGTCTCTTTTAAATCGTGCTCTGCTTTAAAACGTAGCATCATCTCGCGTTGCCATAAGAAAGTGGAAGAGAAAAACAGGATGAATGCCGTAATCAAACCACCTAGGACCAAAATCGAAATACGAATAAATCCGGTTCTGGATTTTTCTTCCCGCGCACCCAGAAGGCGTTGTTCTTCTTCTTCAAGTTGAGAGAGAAATTGGGAAGTTTCATTATCATGGGCCTGACGGAGATCCTCATTGATATTTAGGAAAGCTATGTTTTTGTCGTTCTTTTGTAACGATCCCATGGCCGAGTCTAGAGAGGACATGCGCGACAAAATATTTCTCGACGCTTTGTCTAATCGAGTCATTTGTTCCGGGTTGTCAGCGATTAATAAGCCTAGATTATAAATTCCGCTGCGAACCGCGTCTTTGGCTTGATAGTAGCGCTTTTCCGACTGGCGGTCGGGGGAAATAAAATAGCCCCGCTGATGCGCCAAGGCTTCATGAAAAGCAAGATTCAGGGAACGGATTTGGGCGATGACTTGATGAGAATGCGTGCGCCAGCGCACTGATTTGACATATTCTCGGGCTGACCAAAAGGTCAGACCCGCAATTAAAACCAGGACAATCAAGCCCAATCGAGAAATCAATTTAGGCACGTCTTCAATTTTTTCGGTAATTTTTCGTATGAACATAATTTAATTTACCTAAACCCCTTTTGCATGCCAAGCTTACAACTAGGACCTTCTAAATAACAAACTTAAATTTGTGGACCTAAAACGGGATCCGATAGAAAATATTGGGAGAGGGGATGAATATGAAAAAGAATGTACTTTTAGTTGAAGACGCACGAGACATACAACTTCTAGTTCGCACGGCCCTTGGTGATCTGGTTCATTTGAAATGTGTAGAAACGGTGGACCAAGCCAACAAAGAACTCCATCAAAGCGATTACGCTTTAATGTTGTTAGATGTGACTTTACCGGATGCAAATGGTTTTGATTTTTGTAAGCGTTTGCGCAGCGAAGAAGAATTTGCTGAGCTGCCTATATTCTTTTTAACCGGCAAAGATGAAACGGCGAGCAAAGTGGCGGGTTTTAATTCCGGCGCGGATGACTACGTCACTAAACCTTTTGATCCTGAAGAGCTTGCAGCCCGCGTAATGGCTCGGCTTGGACGCAAGGGGCAGGGCCAAAACCAAAGTCAGGAGATTTTTCAAGTCGATGGTTACCGTGTGGATTTAGTTCAACATAAAATTTTTCAACGTCAGGCTTCTGGTGAAGACGAATATTTACCATTAACGCCGCTGGAGTTTCGTTTATTAAGCCTGTTTTTAAGAAATGAAGGAAAAGTTTTCCCGCGACAAGAGCTGTTGCGTTTATTCTGGGGAGACGACGTCTATGTTTCTAGAAACACGGTCGACACCCATATTTCTTCGTTAAGAAAAAAAATGGGGGCTGATGGGACCGCGATTAAGTCTATTTTTAAAAAAGGTTATTCGTTCACCCGCAGCTCGAGTTCCACTAAGAAAACAGCTCCCACGAAAGAAGAAACCCCTAGTACCAAACAACCACTCGCCCATTAGCGCCGTTGCCACCGGCCGTGGCAGAGCTGCCGTTACCAAAACCACCCCCGCCGCCACAACCCGGCATGGTGGCGTTGGATCCGTTCACATTGTATTGATAAGACCCTGGGGTTGCTGATCCCCCGTAAGAACTTCCTCCATTACCGCCATAGTAGCCATTGCTTGGCAGGCCCAAGCCCCCTGGAATTGTTAAGGTCGCGGTCGCTGAACCACCCGCTGTGATGGAAATCGAACTTGCTCCCGGAGAACCTCCCGCACCGCCTGTGGCACTGGCGTAAGTTCCGAATCTTGAATCCGTGCCATTTGAACCTGAGGTGCCGGCGTTTCCTTTGGCGCCCCCAGTTCCTACCGTCACTGTCACGGCGGATGAATTTGCTAAAGTGTAAATACCTGACGCGTAACCACCAGCACCACCGCCAGCTCCGCCCGCACCACCTATGACTAATAATCCTGACGTACCACCGGCACCGCCACCACCGGCCCCCCAAATCTGCACATGAACTCGAGTGACTCCAGCGGGCGGTGTCCAGTTGGCCGTGGCATCAAAGACCACCATGTTAGCCATGGGTGCCACGTTCGTAAGCTGAGAGCCATCAACCGCGGGCAGTTTTCCGGAACTATCAAGTTGCACAATTTTATTTGCCGTCGTTCCGACGTCCACATTCACGGTGCCGGTTGACGTGATCGTTCCATTGACAAGACCGGTGCCGGCCGTCACCGATTTTACAGTACCGCCACTGCCTTCAGCACTTGCTAATAGTGCCCATGAAGAACCATTGTCGCGATAAATTTTATTTGTATCGGTGGCAAAATAAATTCGGCCCGTTGTTCCGGCCGCGGGTTTTGCGGTATCTAGACCTGATTTAAAACTGGGTGTATCGCCATCATTGACGACAGCATCCGTAATTCCATAACCACCGACGGTTGAAGGAATACCGCTTGTTATTTTTGACCATGGCAATGCCGGAACATCACCTACCGTTAAGACGCCACCACTGGTCACGCGACCTTTGGTATCAACACCTAATTTTGTGTATGTGCCTGCTGAAACCCCCGTGGTTGTCAGCGTCGGGTTTGGGTAAGTTCCCGTTAAGTCACCACCAGCAGCCCCATTAGGTGCCCGCGAATTTGTAAGGCGTGAATCATTACCCATAACCAGTTCAGTGCTAGCCGCATCCCCGCTGGCGGCGATATTTTTTTCAGCACCCGAACCCAGGCCCGGAAGGTTTGAAAGACTTACGGAAATATTAGCGCACGCAAAAGTATCGGTGCCCGAGCTATACACCATCGTTTGTCCCGCCGAACAATTCGTTGGTAATTGCGTCAGTCCACCCGAAGTTTTTAAATCCGTGACATTCAGAAATGCCGGAACGAGAGTGCTTCCGCTGTAACGATGAATTTGACCAACAAGGGGGGTAAGGGTTGAAAAACTTAAACCCTGAACTTTGCTAACGGTGGGGTTGGGGAATGTGCCTGAAAGATCCCCTCCCGCATTTCCTGACGGCGCCCGAGAGTTATTTAAGCGCGCATCCGTGGCTTGAACAACAGTTCCAACGCTGGTGCCGCCGTCCGTGGCTAATTGCACGACACCCGTGGTGCCAGTCGTGGCTGCGGCCACCGTAACAATCGGGGCTAGTGTGGTTCCAGCAATTGTAATAGGAGCAGTTCCGGAAATCGAAGTGACCGCTAGGCTTGAAGGCGTGCTCCAAGAAAGGACCCCATGTCCGTCGGTCGTTAAAATTTGACCCGAAGAACCCGCTGTTTGCGGTAAAGTTAATGCGTAATCCGATGACATGCTGTTTGGAACACTCACGGTTACTTTATTGGCATTTGTATTGGTAAAAAGTCTTAAGCCTTGAGTTCCAGTTGTTGTCGCATTCATTTGAGATGCTGACATATTTCCTGAAGTCGAAATATTTCCACTGACGGAAAGAGCCGTTGTTCCAGAAATAGTTCCAGAGGTGATTGCTGAACCCGAAACTCGTCCTGGACTTGTGATCACCGGCATATCCGCATCAGTCAGGTTTGAACCCGCAGTCACTCGGCCATAGGCGTCGGTGGTCACTTTCGTGTAAGAACCTGCCGTACCCACTGGAGCTAAGGCAATCGTTCCTGAAGCGGTGATTGTCCCGCCAGTAAGGCCTGTGCCGGCTGTGATAGAAGTCAAAGTTCCGTTCGTCGGAGTTGTGACCGCCCATTTATTTTGCGCCGAATTCCATACCAGGCTTTGACCGTTACTTAATCCTGCGAGGTCTAAGACTTTGCCCCCCACGACAGAGTCTGCATAGTTTTTGTTAACGGCGGCATCATTAGACATTGGGGAATCCGGGACTTTCACACCACCCGAAGTGAGATTTAATACGCCGCCTGACATTGGTAAATCCGAAGATTTAGCATAAAGATTTGAGGACCCATTGGCGATGGCCACAAGGTCTGTGGCAATATGAGAAATCGCATCCACGCGAGCTTGCGTGGTATGAACATTCACTTGGATGAATTTGTCTTTGCCTAAACCCTCAAGAGTGCGTGTATTGAATGCATAAGGCACGCTGCGCACTGTTTGATCTGTCGGTAAAGAAACGACTTCAGTTCCATCATCATAAGAAAAACGCAAACGACGCATGTCGCCTGAGACAGGCGAATAAGTACAACCCGCAGCTCCGGTTTTGGTGCCTAAGTTGTTAAAGACCTCATTGAGGGTTAAAGAGGATGCGTTCGTATTAGAACCTTCCCCCACATTTAAAACGAAATTTCCGGCAGAGCCCGTCATGTCGCGGTGATGAGTTTCTTCGAATAAAAGGCAAAGCCCATCTGGAGAGCGAATTTGCAATTTGAAAGTGACCGAGGAAGCTTCAACCGGATCAAGACCATTGGCCTTATAGATCTTTCCTTGATATGTGAAACTTGCCGGTGGTTCACTGGCAAAAAGTAACGAGCTGAATAATAAAATCGACATCGCGGCGAATGTTTTCATCATGAAAAACCTTTATTAGTCATTGATAATGGAACTTAAGACAGAAGAACGAAGACGAAGTGTGCCTTGGGAATCTTTTTGAATAAAATCTGATTCTGTAATACCCGATGTAGCAATCACGCGCCGGCCTGAAGGCAGGCGCATATCCACCGCGGTGCTCACAAAGGCAAAATTACTGCGTAAAGGCTTTGGTGCGATGAACATCACGGAAGACACTAATGAGAAGGCTCCGGTGAGCTTAAGGCTTTTTAAACCGGCACGGGTGGTGTAGATCATGCAACGTGATTGACCTTGTTTGTTGGAGGTGGTGCAAGGAACCACGACGTTATCAGGTCCCGAAACCGAAATACCCATGGTAACACCTTCGACGGGATTGCCGGTGGCCGAACGAATGCGCAAGTTGACTAAAGCGGGAGTGATTCCATCGGCGACATTGTCATTGGAAATGTTGATTTCCGTCATGTCTGCGGAAGGAGCTTCCGCGTTGATCGTCTCGGGCACCTCGGGCGCAATAAATGCATCAAAAGAAGAATTGCTGCAACCAAGTATGGATAGAGTGACCAGGGTCATCAGCATCACGGAAACAAGGACCTGAGACATGACTTTTATTCCTTTCTTTTGTGTCGTTTTTGATCATCGGCAAAGAAAGTGAATAAAGGTCATCAAGAAAGTTTAAGAAATCATAAGTGGTTGAAAAAGTGATATTAATTAAAAAATCAAGATTTACACAGTTTTGAATTTAGTCTAGGTCCCGTACAATTCGCACCTCTACGCGACGGTTCAGCGTGCGACCTTGAAAGTTACCGTTATCCGCAATGGGACGCTCGGCTCCGTATCCGATGGCATCAATTTCCAGATGTTTTAATTTTCCCGACGCAACAAAATATTTTTTTACATTATCCGCGCGTTCCTGACTGCGCAGCCGATTTCTTTCGGCTGAACCAATTGAATCCGTGTGTCCTTCCACGGTGATTTTTTTGACGTTGGGTTTTGATGCCAAGAAATCGATCAAGTGGTTGAGCATGGAGTGATGCCGTGCTTGAATTTTGGAAGAGCCAAAATCAAAATCTAAATTTTCAATCCGAACGATTTCAACAGACTCCTTGGGTTTTTCTTGGGCCACGGGAATCAGCGTTTCTTCTGTAGGCACCGTGGCGGCCGGTGGCGTAATAGCATCCCAACTTAACGAAAGGCCCACGTACATACGCCAGTCCGGCGTAAAGAACCCTTCCGAAATCCTGGTGCCACCACCGGCATGTAAAGCCGTGTAAGTGTTGTAATCGTATTTAGCGCCCAGCAAGGCCTCTGAAGACACATTGTCGCGGGAAAAGTATTTTGTCGAATCTATGAGCTTGTTCGCCCAAATTTCGGCGATGATTTTTGTATCAAGACTGGTGAAATAATAACTGGCCGCCAGCGACGCAATGATTTGATCTCCCATCGGGTCATAAACCGAGGAGGTGAGGGCCGGGCCCTCATTGCGCACCCGATAACCGGCATTAAGGGCGGTGACAAATCCTCCGCGGCGATAGTCCACCACGGCCTCAAAATTGGTGCTGGGGCCGCCATCATCTCCCACGAAGGGATTGTTTCTGGTTTCATTGACGTTGACGGAAATCAAAACCGCACTTCCCCAAGATTCACCACGAAAGAAAGCGTACTTAGCTAAGAATTTAATTTCGTTAAGCCCTGTTCCGGCAAACTGGGCCCCAGGCTCGTTGCGATCGACTTGTTGGTCTACCAGGTAAGAAAGTCCCAAGGCGGCTTCCAGCCTGTCGGTGATACCCAAGGCGATACCCAGATCCGCAAAAATCATGCGGTCATCAGCGCCGATAATCTGGCCATTGTTGGTGCGAGTGTCCGGGAGTGAGTTGGTGGCTTGATTAAAATAAAGCCCCATATTGAGATAGCCAGAAGAAAGCGTGCGGCTGCTGTGCACTGTGACAAAGTCAAGGCCACTAGGAACGGGATTAAAATTAGACGTGTCATTACCAACAAAGTTGGCAAAAGCTTCTTGATGAAGTCCAAGAAAAATAACTACGAGGAGCAAACGGCTAAATAAATTCGTTTTCATGGAGGTCCCCAGAATAAAAACTCTGAGGACAAAAGTAAACATCACTTACTTTATTTGACCAAAAACAAGTGACTTAAAAAACTTGAGTAATGCCGAGCTGCACGGTTTGACCAAAGTTCAATTTCTTTTCAAACGAATCGGCACTGGGAGTGGCGTTATCACGCACTCTTACGGAAGAAGGATCCATTTTTTGATATAAAGAAAACAGATAGCCTAAATCCACCGACGTTTTCTTAGTAAAATAAAGTTTCAACTGGGCGCCAGCTTGAACCGCCGGAAGCCATGTGGTTTCCCAGTTTTGAGCACCCACCAGGGCCAACCAACTAAAGCTCATGGGAGTGATGACTTCTTTTCCCATACTGACTTTACCGTAATAAGAGTCCCAGCTGCGTAAAACAAACGCCCCTGATTTTCTGGGAGGAGCGGCGGAAAAATTCATCTTGGCCGAATGGTTCGCAAAGGTATCGCTGTAAGAAGTGGCGTTCCCCATCCATTGATCCCAACGGAAGCCCCAAGCACCGCCTTCATCAAAGTTATAACGCGCATCGATTGTTAATACTTGGGCGTTATAAAAAATTTCATCCATAAGGACGCCCGCGGCCACCCCAATAGAGGCGCGTTTGGCTTTTTGCACGGTGCGATTGAGAACCACCATCTTGGTGTCCGTTTTAGGGATGACCGTTTCGCTGGGAAGTTCGTTTTCGGGCAAAGTGATGTTGGCGCCGTAGGCCAGACTGCTACACAAAAGCAGAGCGGTGATTTTACTTATGACCGAATTCATCTTTGGTATTCTCCACATCTTGGATAAAGTCTTTGCGAACTTTAATAAATCTTTTAAAGCGATTATCTAGGCGGCTAGAGATCACGTCGCCTTCCGGAAGCATGGTGTCCCCTTTAACAAGCTCATCATCAAATGTGACAGAAACTTTGCCCTTTTTCACCGGACGCATTATTTTCGGAGTTGAAGCCGCCGTGGGCGCTGCGGGGCCCGGGGCCGCGGCCTCTTGAGCTTGAGCCGCACCTAATAACAGGCTTATCAAAACGATGATCGTAAAATTAGTCTTCACAGCGATTTACTCCCAGGTATTGATAGTTGCCGATTTCATCAATCCAGTATTCGCCCGTAAAGGGCCAGTAACGGAATCCATTTTGAACATAGAAAGAACGTTTTTCATTGGCATCCACTGTCAATGGCCCGGTCAGTTTCGCCTTAGAGGCCCGTTTCTTTTCTTCTAAGATTTCGTATTGCAGGAACTCGACTTGCGCATCTAGATCACGATATTCTTTTTGAAAATTTTCAATGCGGGCTTTAAAAACGCGGGCGATGTTTTTATCTAAGCTGCGAAGTTTAGCTTGGTAAGCTTTTTTAGCGTAATTTTGAAAGCCCGGATTTTTGGCCGTTTTAAACAATCTTAAGAACGTCTGTTGTTCAGTTAAGATATCCGCTTTCACCTTTAAAAGACCACGTAAGGGCTGTTCATCCATCAAGGTGCGCACCACAAAGAACGGCAGCTGAGATTTCTTTTTAGCACGAGGATCTTTGATATTTGCTTGAGCTGCTTGCAGTTCCGCGATCACACTGGCTTGAGTTGCAGAATTTTTAAGCCAGGCCGTTAAACTGTCATCAAGGCCCGCAAAGTTTTTTTGGAAGGCTTTAACGGCTTTCATCGCCTCATCCCCTTGGCAAGCGAAAATCAAGATGATCGCGCGCAAGATGAAGCTTTCAGGGTCATAAAAGTTTTCATAAAACGGGGTGTGCAGCGTCTGTAAAGAACTTAAGGCCGAACGAATCTTCCCACCGCGGAATAGAGTCCACGCCAGTTCCATTTGCACTTTGCGATAAGCTGAGTGGTCCTTGGGGATTTGGCGATAGATGTTTTCGGCTTCCGCCATATTGCGGCCTTGATAAAGGGCGCGCGCATAATTTGCTAAAGCAAGGCCACGCATTTCATCATTCGGAGCTTTTTGTTCAAAAGAAGAAGCCAGGTGTTTAAAGAACTCTTGGGCTTTTATAGGATTGTCTTTTTTTAAGTAAACCAAGCCGCCGGTGAAAATGGCCTTTTCGTTGTCGGGATTTTTCTTTAAAACCGCATCGACGTTGCGAAGAGCCTCGTCGTATTTGCCGTTTTCTTGGTTATAATCAGCCAGACGGTTGAAAAAGACTTCTTGAGATGTTTCTTCGAGGTCTTCAACACTTAATTTATTGATGGCGTAATGCAAAAGGGTGTTGTCATTGGTTTCATAAGAAATCTTCACCAAAGTGTCTAAAGCTTTTTTCTGCAACTTGCCTTCAGCTTGGGTGGCCACAGTCATCATTGGAATAGAAGCTAGATGGGGCAGTTTTAGTCGGTACAGTGAAAGTCCAAAGCCGTAGCGTCCTTTGGTCAGTTCACTGGGGGAGTTTTCTTTAAAGAACTCAAAAGAAGCATTGGCAAAGCTGCCTTTGTTGAAAAGAGCGCGTCCTTTTTCAAGGGCGGCAGAGCCAGCGGCATGTCCCGCAAGGGGTAAAGTCATCGATGCTAAAATGAGGGCGATACGTGTTTTCAAAACTTTCTCCTTCGAGTGTTTCTAGCGGTAATCTGGTTCAGGGAAGAACCAGCTATAGCCCAGATTTAAGAAAGTAGAGTTCTCGTTAGAATCTTGGCCGACAATATTTTTTGTCGAATAAAAGGCCCAAGTAAGATCCAGTCGCAATGCTGTTGAGCGAGTCAGAGATAAAAGGCCCCCCATGCCGACTTGGACGGAAGAGCTCGAATAGTTTTGGGAGTTTGTCATGTTCCCGCCACCGATCGTATTGTAAAGCTCAAAAGGCAAAACTTTTGTGTCGCTCATTGAAACTTTACCGTACATGAAATTGTAATAAACGTTCGCCCCCATGAAAGACTTTAGTGAAACCAAATTCTGCACGGACACGTTGTTGTTATTGCTGATATTATCAATTTCTGGACGGGCACTGGAAGAAAGATAATTATAAAAAAGTTCAGCACCCCAAGCTTCATTAAAGTGATAAAGGGCGCGCAAGGAAAGACCACCAGTCAGATAAAACACGTCTGTCGGAACGGTGACTAAGCCCGCGGTCAGCTGAAAGCGGCCTGACTTCGGCATGTAGTTTTTTTGAATGACCGCAAGATCTGAATACAATGTCGACGATCCTACGTCGCTAAAGTCTGCTTTTTGTCCACCGCGAACGGGGGGGCGAGGCGAAGGCTGCTTGCTTTCTGTCGGCGCTTCAACTTGGGGAAAGTTTGTCTCTAAGACCTGTTCGATCTTATCGATTTCCTTATAGTTGAGATCCATATTTTGATTTTCTTTTGGCGTAGCAGTTTGGCCAAGAGCGAATGCCGGAACTAGAAGAAGACCCAGAAAGAATAGATTGTTTCTCATGTTCAAATTAGATCGCGCCAACAGACAGTCGGGCAAGCTGATAATGATAACTCATAGCCTTTGGGCTGAAGCCGATTTTCAGACCTTTGCCTAGGGGGTTACGGTCACGGTGACTACTTGCGTTTGGCCGGAAGAATCCGTCACCGATACCGTCGCCGGGCCGGTCGTCGCACCGACCGTCATATTAAATTGGAAGGTGTTCCCCCCGCGCATGGGAGTGTCCGCTGAAGACACGTTAGAAAGTATCGTGGTGGTGTAGGGGGCACTTCCGCCGGTGATTTGAACTAGCAACGAAGAGTTTGGCGCCGTGGTGGTTATCGAAGGTGTGACCGTCATGTTAGATGCAAGAGGATTCAGGTTAATAAAACCCTGATTGGAAACAAGCGGGGAACTTGCGTGAAGATTTTGTCCCGCTCCGGTGAAAAACGTCCGCACAAATACGGAGCTGCTTGTGGTCCCCGAGGCAATCTGGGTGGAAGAAATGGGAGCCGATGCGCAGGAAGAACTGGCGAAAAACTCAATGTCTGAATGGCTTGTGTATAAGTTGACGGGAATATTTTCCGTGGCCACTTGATCAGCCCCATTAATATCGCGAATTTTCACTGTCACGGCCGTACATTGATAGGTCAAAATATCAAAATGGCCCGCGGACGATGCGGGACTAAATGCGAGCGAATGGGCTATCGGGGTCTGGTTGATGTTGATGATTCCCGAGGCTCCGCCATATGTGAGTTTGAGTTTTTTATTCACCGGAACGTTGCCGGCTGCCTTGATCACAAAACTTTTAGCGGATTGAGAGGAGAAGCTAAGGCTAGATAACGGTGTCGGAGACGCGCACGTATCATAAAAGTTAAAACCCGTCGGCAAACTTGCCGTATTTCCAGCAAGATTTTCAAATGACATAGTCACTTCGCCCGTAAAACTGACGTTGGTGTTAGAGCTGTTCATGGCGCGGGCGCGAAACGGAAAACATCCATACTCAAAGATCTGGGCATTGGTAAAAGGTTGTCGATCATTGGAATTGGTTTCGATAATAAAACCTGTTGGAGTTTCTGTTGGAAAATCACTCACTGCCACATCGATATCAGAACCGTTAGTCAGAGAGGCAGAGTTACCAGTGATCCCCAGAGTCAAGGTGGTGGATGAAGTGACTTTATAAAAAAACGCGGCATTGACTTCGCCAGCGGGAATCACCACGGTCTGCGAGGTTTGCGGGGTTCCTGAGCATGTGGCATCAGGATATAATTTCGCGGTCGGCGTTCCACTTATTGAGGCGGCAATTGAAACACTGATCGGAGTCGAAAGGGGATACATCATGGCGGAACCGCTGGTGCGAGAGGCGTAGGCGACCATGCGCACGCACTGACCAGGCTGGGGCGGAATCACGCCGGGATAAGCAAGAGAGACCGTTTCTGGTGGCGCCCATACCGTAGACATCGGATAAGCAAACATTAAACGCCCTAAAGGTTTACCCATCGACGTCAGGCAGATCGCATAAGATTGATTAACGACTGGGAACTGGGACATCTTAAATAGCAGCTTGTTCCCGGAAAACTCTGCGGGGAAGGTTCCGACCGGTTGCCAGAAAGAAGTGTCGATATGATCACAGCGATCTTCACCGCCCATATAGGTCCCGGCCGGATTTTTGTACACCATCACTTTATCGACCACGTTTTCTAAACCGGGCAAGACATTAAAGGTCTTATACATTTCTCCGTTTAAATAGACATCTCGACCGGGGTAGCGATTGGTAGTCCCTTGGGAAGGCTCTAGCCCCAGGCTTGAAATAAAGCCTTCATTCATTCCCAGCGACTCTTGAAAGTCCTCGCGGGTCGATTGTCCAGAATACACTCCCGGTAAGAACCACAAATAATCAATAAACTCTTGGGCGTAATTTAAAGTCCCGCAAGACGCAATTCGTTTTCCTCCCACAATGGTCACTTCTGTGGGGGAATAAGTCGGGGTCGTGCCGTGATAAAAGTGTTTAAACGGACGAGCCGAATAAAAAAAGGCAGAGTTTAAAGCGCGTTCTGAATGCAGGGTCCCGCCATTGAGGTCTGTTTGTGAAGTCACGCAAATGTATTTGGAAGCGATCAGAGCCGGATCGTTGGCAAAAAATCCCACGATAAAATCTTCGCGTTCACGATATTTAAAACCCATAGCGCCCGAGGTGTAGCTCCAAAAAGATTCAAACGCATTCGGAGTTGAAAAACGGACGACGCGTTCTGAGGTCGCAAAAGAACTGCTCGTCAGCTGCGATCCTAAAGTATAAGTGCTGCCGTTGTTGGCGGTGATGATGTAATCAACCGGGACGTCGGCAAAGCTTGAGGTTTCAAACCAACCAGCATAAATCGGTTTTTTATCAACCGGCATCGAAGGTTTGCCTGCGGGGCGATAAACCATTTCAAGCACGCCCGTGGGACCGGCATTTGTCGAAGTTAAAAAGCGACCGGTGATGCGGCTCATGGTGGTAACACCGGCACCGCCCAGTTTGTAGACGGGCAAGGTGATGTTCTCGATAGATTTTTTTAAACTTTGGGTGACATCGCCATAATAAATCCACGGGGAGTCGCTTTCATCAGCGGCGTAAGCGGCGATAAGCTGAACGAGACGGTTATCGCCGGGAGGAATTTCGACTTCAATTGTTGATGGCAAGGCCACGTTATCACCCTGGGAATCTAGAATCACGCGAATGGGATTTACGATATCCGGAGCCGTGATTTGCAAGGCCACGTGATGAAGTTTCAATGCGGTGTAAGTAGAGACCTGACTTTTTTCAATGCGTTCTTGAAGTTCGGAAGGAAGGGCTAAAGTGATGCGACTTTTGTTGGAAGCATTTCGTTCGCAACCAAGGTTGAATGCAAAGCTGAACATTGCTAATGTGAGCCACATCATTTGCTTCATGAAAACTCCGACACATGCGAGTTATTAGTACTCCTAAAATATCGGTAAATTAAGGGCTCTGCTAAAGCGCTGGAATGGCACAAGAATTACAAAAAAAAGCCCTAACTAGAGTTAGGGCTTGTCTCAATTTGGAATTTCGTTTTTAGAACCCGTTTAGATCATTTTAGGCTGACCCTTTGGGATCGCACTTAAAAGTTTTTTCGTATAGTCGTGTTGAGGATTGTCATAGATGTTTTGGGCCGTATTCATCTCAACAATCTTACCGCCATACATAACAGCCACTTCGTCAGAAATGAATTTTACGACGGACAAGTCATGAGAAATAAAGATGTAAGTCAAATTGAACTCATCTTGAAGATCCAAAAGAAGGTTCAAAATTTGGGCTTGGATTGAAACGTCGAGGGCCGATACGGATTCGTCGCAGACGATAAACTCAGGACGAACCATCAGCGCGCGAGCGATACTGATACGCTGACGTTGACCGCCCGAAAACTCATGCGGGTAACGGTTGAGCATCGCGGGTGTTAAACCTACTTTTTTGATCATGTCCGCGGCGATATCTTGACGTTCTTTTTTTGAAGAACCCAAATCGTGGATTTCCATCGGCTCCATCAAAATCGCACCGATTGTCATACGTGGATTTAAAGAGGCGTAAGGATCTTGGAAAACGATTTGCATTTTTTTACGGATGTCTTGCATCTGTTGGCGGGAAGCGCCGGCGATGTCTTGACCGTCATAAACAATGCCACCAGAGGTTGGCTCCACCAGTCTTAGGATAGAGCGGCCCAAGGTTGTTTTACCGCAGCCTGATTCGCCCACCAGACCCAAAGTATGCCCTTTACGAACATTAAAGCTCACGTCATCAACGGCTTTGGTATAGCTTTGTACGCTGCCGAAAATTCCCCCGTGGTGAGGGAAGTGGGTTTTTAAATTCTTAACTTCAAGCAAAACTTTTTCGGTGCCCGTTAATTGATGAGAAACGCCTACTTCCACGCGCGGCGTGTATTTTAACTCTTCCCCATTAGGTCCCATAAAGTCGCTCAAAACAGGCAAACGCGCGGGATTGCGATCCATGGAAGGACGGCACGCCAGCAATCCTTTGGTGTAAGGATGTTGAGGATTGGCAAAGATTTCGCGAGAGACATTGCGCTCAACAATGTGGCCTTTATTCATGACCATCACTTCATCCGCGATGTCGGCAATCACTCCCAAATCATGAGTAATGAATAATAAACTCATGCCGGTTCTTTTTTGGATGTCCGCTAAAAGATCTAAAATTTGTTTTTGGATGGTGACATCCAAAGCCGTCGTCGGCTCGTCACAGATCAAAAGATCTGGATTACAAGCAATTGCCATCGCGATCATGATACGTTGACGTTGACCGCCGGAAAATTTGTGAGGATGGAAGTAAAGGCGTTCTTCCGGATGCGGAATGCCCACCAAAACCAAAAGTTCCAAAGCCCGTTTCAGAGCTTGTTCTTGGTTCATACCTTGGTGCAGGCGCAAAGTTTCTGTGATTTGGTCGGCGATAGTCAAAACCGGGTTTAAGGACGTCATCGGTTCTTGGAAGATCATGGAGATTTTAGCTCCACGAATTTCTCTCATCTTTGCGTCAGAGACCTTCAGCAGGTCTTGGCCTTCAAAAAGGATCTCGCCCGAAGTAATTTTACCCGGCGCAGCAATTAATCTCATCAAAGCCAGGGACGTAATACTTTTTCCAGATCCAGACTCGCCCACGAGGCCCACGGTTTTGCCTTTTGGAATGTTAAAGGAGATGTTTTTTACAGCGTGGACGATGCCATCTTCTGTTGTAAAATCGACTGCTAAATTACGTACTTCGACAATGTTTGTGGCCATCTATTTAGTCCCCATTTTATCCGGGCTGGGCCCGAGAAATGCCGGGTTTTTCCCGAGATTGGCACCTTAGCAGGATCTTGCCTGGGGTTCAATCTGATAGCATCCTATTCATAAAAAAACTTAAACTCCAAAAGGAAGGATTTTATGAAACCGATGTTATGGGCAACCACGATGGTTCTAAGTTTATTTTTAGGCTCTGTCGCGAGCGCCGATCACCACGAAAAAAAAGAGCCTATGAAAGAAAGAATGCATGAGTGGGGTAAGGCCTGCAAAGACGACGTGAAAAAGCACTGCAAAGATGTGCAAAAAGGCGAAGGCCGTATCGTGGATTGCCTGAAGGCCCACCGGGACGGTTTAGCTCCCGCGTGCAAAGAAAAAATGGATAAACTCTAAGATTTTTGTGTGCTAGTTTCGCCGCCATGGATTCTCAGAAAAGTATGTACGAACTCCTTGGCGGTGAACCGGTTTTACGAGCCTTGGTGAAAAGATTTTACGAAGTGATGGACACTCTGCCCGAAGCGCAAGGCATTCGCCAAATGCATCCCACGCCACTGACGTCTTCTGAAGAAAAATTATTTATGTTTTTATCAGGCTGGCTGGGCGGACCTTCGCTGTTTGTTGAAAAATTTGGCCATCCGCGAATGCGCGCGCGACACATGCCTTTTAAAATTTCGAAGTCCGAACGGGATCAGTGGATGCTTTGCATGGTGCAGGCTTTTGACGATTTAAAAATTCAAGACCCGATCCGCTCGGATCTTTTATATTCGCTTTTAAATTTGGCCGATCATATGCGCAATCAACCCGAAGACTAGATCAGTGAGCGGCGTATTTGCCTACAAGCTTCGCCACGGCTCTGACAAGTTGTTTGCCTTCAACGGGTTTTGCGAGGTGAGCTTGAAAACCCATCTGCAAAGTTTTCTTCTGATCTTCTTCTTGGGCATACGCGGTCAACGCTATGGCCAGTGTTTCTCCCCCCATGTCCTGGGGTAATTTTCGAACCATGCCAATTAAATCGTAACCATCTTTTTCGGGCATCCCGATATCGCTAATTAAAACATCTGGTCTTACGCGCACGACTTTTTTAAAGGCCTCGGTGGCTGATGAGGCTTTATCCACACGGGCTCCCGCGCGCTTTAACACGGTGGCCACTAAGGATAACGCATCGGCCTGATCATCGACGACTAAGATATGTACACCGTCTAAAAGATGAGAGACATCTTCCAAAGTGTCGTCTGTGGTTGGATGTGAACGTAACGACGTGAGGGGTAAGATCACACTGAAAGTGGATCCCAGGCCCTTTCCCTCGCTGGTCACTTGAATGTTGCCGCCGTGGGCTTCAACAATATTTTTAGTGATTGCAAGTCCCAGGCCCAAACCACCAAATTTTCTGGTGGTGGCAGAGTCTTCTTGGCGAAATCGTTCAAACACGTAAGGTAAAAAAGTGGGATCAATGCCTTTGCCATTATCTTTGACGGTGATAACCACATTGGATTCTGCCGCCGTTAAAGAGATATGAATTTTTCCATGACGGGGAGTGAACTTCACCGCATTTGAAAGTAAATTCCAGAAAACCTGTTGTAAGCGGGTGGGATCTCCCGTGATCAGTCCGACATCCGTGGAAATGCTATCAGTGATTTCAATGTCTTTAGCCGAAGCAGCTTGAGAAATAGATTCTACCGCCAGCGGAATGAGCTCTGCCAGATCCACGACCTCCATATTCATTTGCACTTTGCCGGTGATAAATTTAGAGACATCTAAAATATCACTGACGATATGCACTTGTGCTTTGGTATTGCGATAAATGGCCTCGATAGATCTTTTCTGATCTTGGGGGGACAGGTTTTCTTCGTGTAAAAGTTCACTATGACCCAAGATCACGTTCATGGGCGTTCTAAGCTCATGGGAAATCGTCGCTAAAAATTCATCTTTCAGGCGATTGGCGGTGCGGGCTTGCTCGTAAAGGATTTCTTTTTCGACGGCTTCGTTTTTAAGCTGTTGATTGACGATCTTTAACTCTTCGGTGCGTTCTTGGATTTTTCTTTCTAAATCGTGGGACAGGTTTTTAAGGCCTTCTTCAGAGCGGATGCGGGTGATGTAAAGTCCCAGTCGTTTGCAGAAATCGTCTATTACACTCATCAGTCGCGCATCTTGTTTTAGGGCTTCGCTGTGATACATCGCCAAGACGCCAATCAGCTCGTCACGGTCGTAAATCGGAGAATAAAGCATCGTTTTAAAACCTGCGCTTCGCAATATCTCGGACCGCGGTAAAGTCATTTTATCGATATCAATCATCCATTGCGGAGAATCGCTTGTTAAAGCAGCCCCGGCCCAACCTTGGCGGCTAGAGAGATATTTGGGATTCTGACTTTCAAAAAGACTTTGGGTTTCTTTATTTTTTGACCAGACATAGGGGCAATAAAAGCTTTGGCTTGTTGGTTCAAAAAGCCAAAGCTCGGCCAAAATCCATCCACTGCCTTGGCAAAGTTCTTTTAGCAATAAAGGACCGACTTCGTTCAGGGAAGCATTTTCGCTCATGATTTGCGAGGAGGTGAGTTGAATTACGGAAAGCTGTTCGATGCGTTTTCTTTCTGAAATATCATGCAAGAAAGCGCCGAACCACAAACTGTCTTTTTGTTGGATAGGATAAACGGTGAGCTCCATGGCTAAGATCGTTCCATTTTTATGGCGAGCGGGGACTTCAATGCGGCGGTTGAGGATGGCGCCTTCGCCGGTTGCTAAATAGCGCGTAAGACCCACGTGATGAGCCTGGTGAAATTTTTCCGGGACGATAAGGTCAATCAACGCGCGCCCCAGAGCTTCCTCACGAGTCCAGCCAAAGGTTCTTTCTGCTTGCGGATTCCATTCTTGGATTTTGCTGTTTTTGTCGATGGCGACAAAGGCGTCATAGGCGGAGTCGATGATGGCGCGCATTCTTACTTCACTAGCGCGTAAATCCTCTTCTTGTTGAATACGTCTTTCTAATTCTTGCTCTAAAAGAAACTCGGAACGGTTTTTTAAAAGACCCACCACCAAAGCGATGATAGGATAGGAAATACACCATGCAATAAGACGTCGTAACTCCATCGGGTGGTAGGCAAAATGTTGGCCCGGAATAGACAGATTATAGGCCAAGCAAATCGCCGCAAAGGCGGCGGTGAGTAATCCAGGTTTGTATCCGCCGAGCGTGGCAGTAAAAATAATAATAAGCGTCAGCGGCGCGATCGGATTGGGAAGATAGAACGCAGTATTGCGTAAAAAGAACATGAGAAGAATTGTCACGACAATCAGTGACGGTCCTAAGAAGTAAATGAATGGCCCTTGGTGTCGAGAGAAGTAGGTCTTCTTCATGAATCCCTCATAAGCTAAAAACTCAATTCGCTTTATTATGTATTTTTTTGTTTACGAGGGATAAATATTTCGAGGGCTAGTTGCTGTTACACATAGGGAGAGAAGCAAATCTGCTATTTGCCACCGGACATCGCATCCAATTTTCCTTCAGTGTCATCTCGGTCCCAAAGCTCGTCACCAATATAATCATTCAAGCCGGTTTTGCTTTGTTCATAGGATTTATATTTAGCGATTTGTGTTTTTAAGCGTTCTACTTGCGCCGGGTCTTGAAAGTCCATATCTAAAGGGCTGCCAATAACGTATTGTCCTGTGCGGCCAATCTCGGTATCTAATTTAATTTTCTTATCGTGCTTGCTAAGATTTTTTTTCCACTGCTCAAAAGTCACGGCCTTGGTTTCGGCCGAAGGGTCAATCACGTAAGGAACCATCTTGCCTTTATCTTGCACCATCACCACGGGCGCCACGTGATCGGTCCAACGCCAAGGATCGTCCGGCTTAGCTTTATCCGCAAGTTGCAGGTAGTGCTTGTATCCACCGCCTTTTTCTTCCCTCACGGACAAAAAACCTTTTAATGGCTTAATGCCTTTTAAAAGCATCAGACGAGTCATCTCGTTAGCGCGGTCAAAACAACCATCAACGGGGAACTTAAAAGCGATGTGATCTTGGGCGGCCATTTCTTTGAATAGCGATTGGGCTTCATCCGGGGTCAGCAGGCTGGTCGTTTTCCCTTGATAGGTTGTCGGACGGGTGTACAGGGCCTTTTGTTTTTCGGAATGACATGAGGCCGTCGGAGCGGAAGAGTTGACTTTGCGAAGGGTCTTATCAAGGTGTTCACAAAATGATGTCAGGGAGGGCTCCGCTGCCCAAGAGTTCGACAAAAAAACGAGAAATACCGAAAGGAAACAAAGGGATTTCATTACATTTTTATCGGCAAAAAATCTTTGACCCTAAACTCAAAAAAAAGCCCCGCAATGGCCCCTCCGTTTATCAAGTCTAGTCCGCAGAACGCCGAAAAAGAGACTGCAGCTTTTGTTGTTGTAATGGAAAGCGGAGGCTTTGTGGACGACCGTATGCGCTTAGCGCAGTTGCTGAAAAATATTGTACAGGAAATGACCTCATGCCCGGGAGAGGTTGAAGTCACGTTCCAGTCCGGCGAAAAAACCACCGTCTATCATATCACGGTGCCAGAAGGTTTTCGGGGAAAACTGATCGGTGCTCAAGGAAGAAATATCACCGCACTTCGTGGAATCATCGGGGCCATGGCGGGAAACCACGGCTTTCGTGCCGTTATCGAACTTGTGGCTTAAAGGTAAGTCGGAGCGACGGTTCGGCAGAGGCCGAACGCGGCTCTAAATAAGGAAGTTTAAGCACAAGGTAATTAAAGCCGCATTGATAAAATCAATAAAACAAGACCCCACTAAAGGCACAACTAAAAAGGCCTTTGGGGCCGGGCCGTACTTTTGCGAAAGCGAAGACATGTTGGCCATCGCATTCGCGGTGGTTCCCATCATAAAGCCGACATACCCGGCACTGATGATCGCGCCTTCGTAATCCTTGCCCGCCACCCAGAATGCGGGGCCCAGGGCGGTGACGATAACTAAGATTGATTGCAGGCCCAAAAAAATCAAAATCGGTAAAGCGGCATTTTTAAGTTCATCCAATCTTAAGCTCATAATCGCGGTCGCAATAAAAAGTGTTAAAGCGACAGAACCAATTTCTTCAATCCAATCCGGATTTAATTTAAAGACCACTTTGGTGTCTTCAATATTGCGAATGACCGCCGCGACGATCATCGCCCCAATGTATACGGGCAGGGTGATGCCAAGCCCGGCAATCCAACCACCCAAGGTTGTACCGACGCCCATGATAAGGGCGATGCCCAAGGCATGATAAAGCAGATCTTTACCCGCGCGTGATTTTAAAAGTTGATTTTCGTCGTATTGAAGTTGCAGTGAAGGATTGTGCTCTTTCAATCTTCTTTTATGAATCAAGTAAGTGGCAAGGGGAGTGCCGATAAGCCCGCCTAAAAGAATTCCCCCCATTGCGGAAGTTAAACCAATGGCCGATGCACCTTCAACCCCCGCGGCCTCAAAGGAAGGGCCAAATGCCAACGCCGTTCCCGGGCCGCCGGTCAATGCCACAGCGCCTGTTAAAACTCCCATCAGTGGATGAACGCCCATCACTTGCGCCGCCCCAAGTCCGGCTAAGATCTGCACTAAAAGTCCCCCGACGGTGAGCAATAAAAAAAACACCACGGTTTTGCCGCCCGCTTTTAATAAATTTAAGGAAGCCGAATATCCGACGGAAGCAAAAAAGATGATCATCAAGCTTTCTTCGTAAGCTTTGGTGAAGTGGATTTGAAAAATATCATAACTTTTTAAAATAGCTAAAACGGCCGCGAGAATAAACCCGCCAATAACGGGCGAGGGCAAATTGTATTTATCAATGAAGTGAATACGTTTTTTTAGAAAGTGTCCAAAATAGACAACCAAGGCGGCGATGGCGAGTGTTTGCAAAGATGTAAATGTCATGCCCTCAAGGTTAAAAACCTTTTGGAGGATTGTCTATCTTTACGTGATGATCCAATTCATTAAAACGACAGCTAAGGCCCCAGCTAAAAACTGGCGCTCTAAGAGATACATCATTTTTGTCGCGCGGGCTTTGGCAAAAATTTCTTCTAAGGTGACACTGATCATCGCGCCGCCGGCAAAGGCCAAGATAAATGGCAACGAGGCCGACGTGATGCTAGCAAAAATCCCCCCGATGGTTCCACCCAGAATTTCCATCACGCCTGTCATCGCGGCGCCAATAAAGGCCGCTTTACGTGAAAAACCGATGGATAAGAAGGCCGCGGCCGTAGCCAGTCCTTCAGGGAAATTTTGAAATACGATAGCCCCCACCACGGTCCATCCATTGCTTGCAGAAATAGAATCAGCACTTAACGCCGCGCCAGAAGCTAAACCTTCCGGAAGATTGTGCAGCATCATGGCCGTAACAAACAACCACGCGCGCCGATGCGACGACCATTCTGTCGGTGATACCTTGTGAATAAGGTGACTTAAAGTGTAAATCGAAACCACGCCCAGGGCTAAGGCCAGGGACACCCCAAACGTGCTGTTCGGTGAACTTTTATAAGCAGGACCAATCAGATTAAAGGCGGCGGCCGCTAACATCATACCGATGGCAAAGTCTAAATTCAGACTGCGCCATGGATTCCATGTGCGAGTTTCTTTTTTGAGCACAGGCAAGGCTCCCACGATCGTTGATAACCCTGTGATCCCACCTGCGACAACACCTGCAATTAAACCACTCATAACTTACGTCCTTCGTCTTGCGAAAAATTCTGACTATCGAGTTCCGGCGTTGTGGCTGCGAATCATCCACGCTGCCTTTTCATGGAAACTGATCAGATCCTCATAAAGTACGACACAGCTAGTTTCCTCTGCGTCTTCGGCAAGCTCTAAACGAGATTTCAAAGCAATAGCCATGTTTGTATGGTCTTGTGACAAGGCACCGACGTAGCTTTCGGCAGAAATTTTTCCATCCGAGAACTCTTGCAGTGCCGAAAGGTCTTTAAAAGCCTCAAAAGAACCTGGAGCAGGGGATTTTAAAGCGCGAACGACTTCGGCGGTGCGGTCCACGTACTCAGAGAGCTTTTCGTATTGCTCTTCAAAAAGTTTATGCAATGAAAAGAACATCGGGCCTTCGACGTTCCAATGCGCATTTTGGGTTTTTAACTGCAAAATATATTCGTCAGCCAATGTTTTTTTCGCGGTTTCGACAACCGCCGACGTGGCCGTTGATTCGGAGCGTGCGGCTGTCAATTTTTGACTGTCTTTCAGTGATGTAGATGATCTCATAAGAAACCTCCCTTGCCATGTTTAATATTACGGCGGATTGGGAGGATTAAACCAGTTCTCTTTTTCTATGAGACATATAGATATTTTCTATGTGTGCCAAATTGCAATAGATGAAAACTATATGAAAATAAGACGCAAGCCAGTTGGGGTCGAGGGGGACTTGTCTTTGAGCTTGCCCGCGAGGGGGCAAGCTCAAAGGGTCCAAAAGTCTATTGATTGGTCAAAGGATTCTTAGGTTTTCGGTCCTTATTCGCCGGAGCTTTGGGACTGAGCTCTAAGACACGTTCTTTTTTTTCTTCGATGATATCTTCCGGGGTTTCTTCCGGCTCATCGTAAAGTTGATAGTGAGATGCCATTTCTGAAAACTTTTGGCTGGCTTCGTCAAAAGCCAAACCCAATTTATTTTCTAGCAAATCAATCACCGAACGCGATTCACCTTTGGTGTTCTCTAGATCACTTTCAGTTAATTCATGCCAGCGTTCGGCAAGATCCTTTTTTAACTCCGTCCATTTTTCACCAGGAATCAATGCCATAACGACCTCCTATTCGGTTTCAATAACTAAATCAATACGACGGTTTTCTGCACGCCCCCGCGCCGTGTTGTTGTCACTAATGGGTTGTTCTGAACCTAGGCCCACCGCCTGGACTTGGTCTGACTTTAAACCACCTTTCGCGGTTAAGTATTGTTCAACGGATTGCGCGCGTTTTTCTGAAAGCACCGCGTTTTTGTCGGCATCCCCGGTCGCATCCGTGTGGCCTTCTACGGTCACACGGCTGACATTAATTCCTTGCAGGGCGGATTCAACCTTGTTTAAGAACGCTTGATTTTTAGGTCCCAGGGCGGATTGATTGGAAGGAAATCTTAAAGCCTTCAAACGCACTTTCACTTTGTTTTGATCCACGAAAACTTCGGCTTCCGTCGGCTTTAATTGCTCACGCAAAGTGGCGGCCGTTTTTAGCGCATCTTGTGATTTTTGCAGCTCACTTTGTTTTGCGGCGAGAGCTTGGTTTTGTCTTGCCGCGGAGGCAAGTTCTTCCTCGGTCATTGCAAGTTCGCTCGCGGTTTGTGAAGCCCCTTTACGAAGAGTGCCGATCTGACGTTGTTGACGTTCTGCTGTCAGCACCAAATCTTCAGAGTTGCCCGCATTCACTTTGCCTAAAATATCATTGAGTCGCACCGATTCTTTCGTGGCGTCGGTGGCCGCGGCACGAATGGCCTCGGTATTTTTCGGATTGGAAGCGATAATTTTAGTGGCATTGTCATATTTCATGACGGCCAGGCCCCAAGTTTTTGGCGCTTTTTTATCCGCTTTGTCTTTTTTGGCTTTTTCAATATTGGCGGCGGCAACCCCCAGATGGGCTTTTTCTACCGATTTGATTTCTAGTTCGCGGTATTTAGCGATAATCTCGGAACCCTCTTTGTCGGCTTTTGAAAGGTTTCCTTTTTCGATTTTTTTAGTCACCGATTCTAAGTCTTTTTCCGCACCTCGCCATTCTTTCGGCAGGATTTCTGAGGCGCGAGCTTGCAAGGCGCCCTCGCGCGCGGTGGTGATGTCTTTCATTGAAAGGGCTGAGATCTCTGATTTACCCTTGGCATCCGCTAAAAAACCTTGAGCGTAAGAAAGCTCTTCGATGATTTTCGCATTGGGTTTTTCTTTTTCTTGCATCACTTTGGCTTTTGCTAAATGTTTTTCAGCTTGGGTGAAGTTCTTCGGTGAAAGAACATCGACTTGCTGTTGACGAGCTTCATTAATCATTTGCTCGGTTTTTTGGATTTCCGCACTGGCGCTGGCGTTTTCCGAAATGGCGGGCATGTTCACCGGCTTGCTGGCGCAGGCCGCCAAGAGGGCCGTCGCTGCCAACGCGATTAAGAACTTGGTATTTGAAAACATAAAGCATCTCCTTCATTAAGGTTTATGGTCCCGTCCCAGGTTATTCCTTGGGAAATCAAAGACATAAGAAAAAGGAGAGGCCTTGTCCGCTCACACGATAAACAAACTTCGTTTGATCATTCACACTGGAAAAACCGTAACATAATTGTTGTTCAGCAAGATCCTCACAGACTTCTAACAAAATAGTCGTTGCCAAAAGGCTAGTCTGGAATTTCAATGAAGTAACAAACAACACTAGTTACTCTATGGATTGGAGAACTCATGAAGACCTCGTTGCTTGTACTGTTACTTGTAGGGGTTTTGTCTTCAGGGCGGGCGCATGCTCAGCAGCGCATCAACTTTGATGAGTTTTACACCGTCAAAGAGCCCACGGCAAACGTGGCCACGCAAGAAACGACATCGACCCCCATTGATCTTTTTTGGGATCAAGTTGATGAGGCCGTTGAATGGGGTTCTCGGGTTTACTCTCTTTTAAGTTTTGATCATCACCAAGCTACTTTTGGAAATGTTCTTGAACCTTACAATCGAATGAAACACTTTGGCACTTGGATAGCCGCGAATGATCCGCAAGGTCGTTGCGGAAACACGCGTGCGGCGGTTTTGCGCCGTGATTCTTCAACGAATGTAACTATGTCGCCAAGTGGTTGCACGGTGTCTCGTGGCACTTGGGAAGATCCGTACACGGGCGGTCGTTTCACGGATGCTCGTGATTTACAGATTGATCACTTTGTTCCCTTAAAAAACGCCTATATCAGTGGTGCGGATAAATGGAATAAGAAAAAACGCTGTTTGTATGCAAACTACCTCGGAAACAAGTTCCACTTGCTCGCGGTGGAGGGTACCGAAAATATGCGAAAAAGCGATCGCGGGCCCGACGGGTATGTGCCGCCAAATCGAGCTTACCAGTGCCAATATCTGGCCCAGTGGTTAAAAGTGAAAGTTATTTGGTCTTTAGGTTTAACGCCGCCAGAAAAAGCGGCGATCGAAGAGCTCGTGCAAGACAATCATTGCACGGCCACGGAGCTGGCCTATACGCAAAGTGATTTGGCAAAACAGAGGCGCTTTATTGCTGACAATAAGGACTTGTGTCAGTAACAATTCTTAAATGATCACTGCTTTACAGATTCTTGGAACAGTCCTTTTTGGCGTCGCTGTTTTACACACATTCCTCGTGGGCTTCTTTACCAAGATTTCCCACCGCTTTCCCAAACATTCTTTCTTGCATGGCTTTTTCCATCTTATGGGGGAAATCGAAGTCGTTTTTGCCGTGTGGGCCGCGATCCTTATGGGTTTGTTCATTGGAATTGAGGGCTGGGATAAAGCGATCGCTTATCAGAAGTCTTTAAACTTCACGGAGCCATTTTTTATTTTTGCGATCATGGTGATATGTTCCACCAGGCCGATCCTCACGGGCGCGCGCCAGCTTATTTTGGCTATGAGTTCGGGTTTGCAAAAAATATTGCGCACTCCTGCGATCGCGACGGATGTTTTCGTAGTGCTCACGTTAGGTCCCTTAAGCGGCAGCTTAATTACGGAACCCGCGGCCATGACGGTGACGGCGTTCATGTTAAATGCGATCTTAGAAAAAGAGTCTGATAAGTTACTTTATGCCGCGTTGGCGGTTTTATTTGTGAATGTTTCGATCGGTGGGGCACTGACTCCCTTTGCTGCTCCGCCCATTTTGATGGTGGCGCAAAAGTGGAATTGGGACTTTAATTATGTATTTTTTAATTTGGGTTGGAAAAGTGCCGTCGCCATTTTTGTAAACACTTTGGGTTTGATTTTAATTTTTAAATCGTCTTTGCAAAAAGGCGTTTCGTTAAAAGAAGTTGAAACCAGAATGGCGGGCGCGCAAGCAGCGATTCCTTTAGGGGTAACACTTTTGCATGTGGTGTTCCTTGTGGGGGTTGTTTTAACTTCGCATTATCAAAATGCTTTCTTAGGAATATTTTTATTATTCTTAGGGGTGGCGAGTGTCACTCAAAGTTATCAAGACTCTTTGCGTTTAAAAGAAAGCTTGCTCGTGAGTTTATTCCTTGGCGGTATTATTCAGTTCGGGGCTTTTCAAGAATGGTGGCTGTCCCCATTGCTGAGCAGTTTAAATGAATTTTCATTGTTCGTCGGTGCCGTCTCCTTGACGGCCGTCACGGACAACGCGGCCTTAACTTATTTAGGCTCTCAAGTGACAAACTTGAGTGATGCCAGCAAGTACTCCCTGGTGGCGGGTGCCATAGTGGGTGGGGGCTTAACGGTGATTGCCAATGCCCCTAATGCCGCAGGGTATTCGATTTTAAGTCATCGCTTTAAATCGGGCTTGAGTCCTTTGAGTTTACTTTTGTCAGCGATAGCTCCGACCGCGGTTGCTTTTTTCTGTTTATGGGTCCTGTAAGTTAAATCCTCTAGATTTTACGCCGTCTTAAAACTACCATGATCGGATGGACAGTCTTAGTCAGGCATTTTTTGAGCTATCTGGGGACATGGTTGGGATTATGGGCTTTGACTGGCGGCCCATTAAACTAAATAGTATTTGGGAACAGCACCTGGGGTGGAGCTTAGAAGAACTTTACGGCATGTGCTTTAAAGATCTGGTTCATCCCGATGATATTTCTTACGTCACCGAAAAATTTAAAGGCCCTGAAGACTTAGACAAGCCCTGTTGCGTGACTTTGCGCTATCTGACCAAAGAAGGCCCTTATAAATATTTAAGTTGGAACTTCATTGCCAAAAGTTCAGATAAAAAGATCGTTGCGATAGTTCGCGATGTCACGCGCCAAGCTATGTATGAAGAGATCTTAAAGCAGACCAATAAATCCGCGCGCGTGGGCGTCTGGAATATCGGCGTGCAGACTCAAAGTGGATATTGGTCACCAGAAATTTACGATATGTTCGGGCTTGATCCCAAAAAAGACGTTTTAACTCTGTATGGATGTAGCGAGTATTTTGGCGAAGCCGATAATGCCCTGATCAAAGAAAGTTTCAATAAGCTCTTAAGCGATGGCACTGGTTACGATATCGAAGCCACGGTGATTTCTAAAACCGGCAGCAAAGTCCCTGTGCGAATTGTGGGGTCTGGATTAAAAGAAAACGGCGTGGTCACGCGCGCCTTCGGCGTGATGCAAGACATCTCTTACGTCAAAGAAGGAGATCGTGCTTTACGCTATCAACAGTATCTTTTAAATGGTCTGCTGGATGCGTCGCCATCCATTTTTTATGTGAAGGATTTAGAGGGGCGATATATTTTAGTAAATCGTCGTTTTGAAGAACTTTTGGGGCGTCCACGGGGACAGCTTTTAGGTAAATCTGATTTTGATCTTTTTGAAAAACGGGATGCTCTTCGCCACCTGCGCTCGGATCATAAAATTATTGAGAAAAAAGAAACCTTGAAGGCGCCGGATGAAATTTTATTAGATAGCGGATTGGAACTGCATTTTTTATCTGAAAAATTTCCGCTTTTAGACGAAAACGGCAAAGTCGTGGCGATTGCGGGTGTTTCCACCGACATCAGCGAGTTGCATAAATATCAACAAGAGCTGGTCAAAGCCAAAGAACTGGCCGAAGCCGGCACGCGCGCAAAGTCTGAGTTTTTAACCAATATGAGTCACGAAATTCGCACGCCGATGAATTCCATCATCGGCATGGCCGAAATTCTTTTAGATTCAAATTTGGATACAGAACAAATCAAGGTCGTGCAAATCATGGGACGGGCGGCAGAGTCCTTGATGCAAATTATTAACGACATCTTGGATCTTTCAAAAATTGAAGCCGGCGTCATGAACTTTGAACACGTGCCCTTCACGGTGCGTGAAGTGGTTAAGCGCGCCACAGAGTTATTGATGGTGAAAGCCGTTGAAAAGAAATTAAGCCTTGAATACGAAGTCATGCCGGATGTTCCTGAAAAAATGACCGGTGATTTTATGAAGGTGCAGCAAGTTTTGATCAACTTGATTGCTAATGGACTTAAGTTCACCAGTTTTGGGGGCGTTAAGGTTGTGGTTTCGCTGGAACAAACCTCGATTGGGAAAGCGGTCCGCTTTTCGATCCGCGATACGGGCATTGGGCTTGACCCTGACAATAAAAAAACAATTTTTGCGCGCTTTGCCCAGGCGGATTCATCAATCACTCGTCGTTTTGGCGGGACGGGGCTGGGATTAAGTATCAGCCAAGAGCTTGTCGTGCGCATGGGTGGGGTCATTGGTGTTGAAAGTCAGTTGGGACAAGGGTCCGAATTTTATTTCTGCTTGCCTTGCTCTTAGTTTTTGTTTATCTTTGAAAAATCTCACAGAATGAGAGGAGGCAACTATGATTATTTCAGTATCAAGAATCGTGACCGATTCCATGCTGCAGTCGATGATGTCTTACTCTCAGAATCAAAATTAAGTCGGCGTTCTTTTCACCACTCCTGACTCTCTGATTCTAAAAAAATTAAATTAAAGCGCGGACTTATGTTTATTTAGTCTGTCGCACATAGCTTTGGAATATTTATGAATATTTTCGCTCGTTTGTTGTTTTCACATATGAGTTCTTTGGTGAAGCTTTCTAAAAAAAAGCATATCGAAGAATCCGATTTACCGGCACTCCCGGAACACTTGCATCCTGAACATGGCAAAGTCGCCGTGGAAAAGATCAACTGGTCGTCATCGAAAGTTTTTTTATTTTCGTTGATCCGTGTTTTAACGCCGTTCACCCGTAATGCTTATGCCTGGTTTTTCTTTTCGGCGTTGATGTCATTAGCTTCACCGGTGTTGGTGAATCGATTTGTCGGATTAATTTCCGCGGGCATCACTTCCCAGAACATTTCTTGGGCGTTGACCTATGGGTCGTTGTTAGGTGTGTGTGGATTTTTAGCGGGCTTAAGTCTGCAACATTATTTTTATAATACGCTGCAGTCTTATCAGATCATCACCAATATCTTAAATGAAAAGATCTTTCGTCACAGCTTGCGTTTAACTCAAGCTGCGCGACAAAAAAATCAGATCGGCGATATCGTGAACCACATGAGTTCGGACAGTGAATCCATTGCGGATTTTCCGGTCGTGGTGGGTGATATCTGCTATTCTATGTTTATGGCGACCGCCGTTGTGGCCATGCTTTTCTATTATATTGGTGTGTCGGCGATTGCGGCGTTAGCGGTCTTATTCACCTTGGCGCCTTTAACAAGCTTTGTCGCGAAACGATTCACCGCACTTGATGAAGAAATGATGAAACATCGCGATCACCGCGTGACGATGATGACGCAAGTCCTGAATGCCATTCGGGTGGTGAAATACTTTGCGTGGGAGCGAAGCGTTTCTAAAGAAGTGCTGGCCGTGCGTGGGGAAGAACTGCGCAGCCGTAAAAAATTGGCACGTGCTGAAGTGATTTCAAGCCTTGGATACTTAGCCGTTTCAACCGTGGTCTTGTTTGTCGCTTTGGCGGTGCATGCGTGGCGCGGGGAAGTTTTAGACGCGGCTTTGATTTTCACCTGTATTTCTTTATTTGGACTCTTAGAAGGTCCTTTCGGGGATATGTCGCGTTTGATTTCCCGTTACACGGCAGCGAAGGTCGGTGCGGATCGTATTTTGAAATTCTTAAAAGAAGAATCGCAAGAAATTCGTCCCGTGGATGGCACGCGCGCAGAAAAATCAGTGGCCGTCAACCTCGTGGATATTTCGGTCACTTATCCGGGCAGTCATCAAGAGGCTTTAAAAAATATCGAAGTGAAAGTGCCCGCAGGCTCTTCACTGGCCATTGTGGGGCCGGTTGGGGCGGGGAAAAGTACTTTGCTTTATGCGCTTTTAGGTGAAGCGCCTTTGGCACAAGGAAAAGTGCAGTACGGGGATGTGCCGTTGGCAAATCTTCCGCGCCTTGCTTACGTGCCACAAGAAGCTTACATCGTGAATGATTCGTTGTTAGAAAATATGACCTTTGGTGAAAAGCTCACAAGCGAAGACGTGCGCCGCGCGGTGCACGCCAGCTGTCTTACTCGCGACTTAAAAGAATGGGCTGGGGGCTTGCGCACTGAAATTGGCGAAAAAGGTGTGAACCTTTCTGGCGGTCAAAAACAGCGCGTGTCTTTAGCGCGTGCTTATTTACGTCATCCGCAAGTGGTTTTACTGGATGATCCCTTATCAGCCGTAGATACAGAAACCGAAAACTTACTCTGTGAACGTCTGATTTTTGGCGCCTGGAAAGACGTCACCAGAATCGTGGTGACTCATCGTTTAGAACACTTGGGATCTTTTGATCAGATTCTTTACTTAGAAGACGGTCGCGCTCACGGTGTGGGAACTTTGACAGAGCTTTTAAAAATTTGTGAACCTTTTGCGAAGTTTTATGGTGAACATAAAAAAGTTCAAGGTGAAGGGGAAGCAGAACAATTACCTGCAGAAGCGGCCCAAGACGTCGCGACGGTCGAGATTGAAGAAAAGAAAACTCGCGTCACCGAAGATGAAGACCGCGAAGTGGGTGCGGTTAAAAGTCGCGTGTACTGGGATTATATCAGTTCATTAGGTGGAGACAGTAAATTAAAACCTCTGATCTTGATTCTGCTTTTTGGTGGCTCGCTGGCGATGATTGGATTGCCCCTTTTACAGAAAGCCTGGCTTTCTTATTACACGGCGCACGTGGCAGAGTGGACCGCCTTACAAGCCATCGGCATTTACGGCTTGATCGGGATTTTGGTTTTAGTCGGATCCATGTTAAATCACCTGTTCTGGTTAGAACGTGGGATTGCTGCAGGTAAAAGCATGCATGATAAAATGCTGAAAAGTGTTTTAGGTGCGCCGGTGCGTTTCTTTGACTCCACACCTGTGGGAAGGATCTTGCAAAGGTTTTCGCGCGATATTGAATCCGTCGACGTGCATTTGCAATGGAGCTTTGATTCTGCGGTTCACTGCGGGATGCAAGTCATCGTGGCGATTGCTTTGATCTTAGGTTTAATGCCCTTGATGATTTTTGTGATCGCGCCGGTGATGACCTTGTATTACATCTTGCAACGCGACTATCGACGTCCAGCGCGGGAAGTAAAACGCTTTGACAGTGTGGGCCGCTCGCCAAGATATGCGCACTTTAAAGAATCCCTGCAAGGTTTGGCGGTCATTCGTGGTTTTGACAAGACGTCGTGGTTTATGCGTCAGTTTTATGACAAGCTGGCGCACAGCCAACGCATGTTTTACGCGCATTACATGGTGAACCGTTGGTTTTCTGCGCGCATTCCACTTATTGGCGGCGTGATTTCGTTAACCACCGCGGTGGCGGTCACAATTTCGGCTTATTACGGCGTGATGAATGCGGGTGTTGCCGGTTTGGTGACTTTGTACTCGCTTTCGTTTTGGGGATATTTAAATTGGGGCGTGCGTGTCTTTGCGGATATTGAATCGCGCATGACTTCGATTGAACGTCTTAAATTTTTCGCGCAACTGCCTTCAGAGGTTTCGGTATTAAAACCCGCCGAAACTCCTGTACGCGAAACGTGGCCAGAAAAAGGGGGTATTGAAGTGCGCGGACTTAAAGTGCGTTACGCAAGCCACTTGCCATTGGTATTAAAAGGTTTGTCTTTTGCTGTTGAACCGGGAACCCGTGTGGGAATTATCGGGCGGACGGGTTCAGGTAAAAGTACTTTCTTTCAAAGTCTTTTCCGCTTTATTGAAGCTGAAGAAGGCAGCATTGTGATTGACGGCGTAGACATTGCCTCTGTTCACTTAGAAAGATTGCGTCGCAATCTTGCGATCATTCCGCAAGATCCGACCTTGTTCCTGGGAACGATTCGTAACAATCTAGACCGTTACGAAGAGTATTCGGATGAACAAGTTCAAGAAGCCTTACAGCAAGCCTCGATGTGGAATTATGTAAACTCTCTTCCACGGGGGCTTCAATCACCCGTCACCGAAGGTGGTTTAAACTTAAGCCAAGGTCAAAGACAGCTTCTGTGCTTAGCACGCGCTTTGTTAACAAAAGCCAAAGTCATCGTGATGGACGAAGCCACGGCCAGTGTCGATGTTCAGACGGATGCATTGTTGCAAGCCGTGATTCGTAAATCTTTTGCGGGTGTCACCATGTTGATTATTGCCCATCGCTTAGGAACAATTGCGGATTGTGACAAGGTGGTTGAAATTTCGGCCGGGGAGATTAAATCCATTCGAACACCAGATGAATTTAGTACGGAAGAACTTGAAGAAAGTTTGACCTGATAAAAAAGAAGGCCCCGCGAGGGGCCTTTTTAGTTAAATAGCTTTTTTAGAGCGAGATTTGTTGCCTGTTTCTGCAGTACTTCGCCAAATAGTCTTGGGAGCTAATTTTTGATCTTTACAGTTGCGTAAAAAATCATTCACAAGGGTTTGATAGGGAACATGAGTTCTTTTACTCAGATCCTTAAAGTATTCAATGACATCGCTGTCCAAGCGAATTGTGATCGTTTGTTTAAGCTTATCGATGTAAGGATTATCGACGGCCTTCATCTTCTTTAAATCATATTCCTTACGCATATTTTCTCCTAAAGATCTTCAAAGTCGTGGGTTTCTTTTTTCTGCTGAGTGATCCGGATCGTGAACTGCTTTGGCTAAGGGGTCAAAAAAGACCGTTATTGCTTCTTCAAATGGAATTCTATGCTTTGATAAATTAGCCCTAGCTTTACGTGAATCCCAAGTGAAATTCATTTGTAGTATACTCAAATTTTAAAAATTGTAAATATGACGTATGTATAATGTATTTACATTAATAAATACACTAACTTAGGGGACGCATTGCAACTTTAGAGATTCATTGGTAGCGACCACTATGGACCTAAGATGCATCTTTCGAATTGTTATACGTCCGCCGGACGAAGATAAATGGCGAAATTTTTTTCCTACTTTTTGCCAGTAGGATAACGGCCAACCCAAGTGCCCTGCCATTGATAGCAGGCCGATTTGTTTTCGCACTGTAAACTGATTTCTTCATAGCCGTTGGCTAAAAGCCAGTGACCCAAGATCTGGTCGACCTGTTCTGGTGTATATTTTTTTCTTGCCATAGACAAACCTCTATTTACCCCTCAATATTACCTTATTGGGTGGATTAAGTTAAGGGGTTCAGGTCAACTGGCCCGAATACCATTTCTCTCAATCCTGATTTGGCAACAAGCTTTGCCATCACTATGATGGGTAGAGACCCAAATAGCTTTAGGATACATGGGAATAATTCATCTAACGATGCATCCCATGGTTGTATGATTTTGCCACGTAATAGAGTACTTATTCCTGCGGGGGAGATAGTTAATGTTGGACCATAACTTGAAAAGATTTTTCATCTTGATAGTAAGCACATTGCTACTATTGGACGTAGCGACAGCAAAATCAACGACTATTTCTGTAGAGCTTAGTGACGGTAGCCGTGTTTCTAAGGTCAAGGTCATTCAGAGAAAACAACAGGATGTTGAGCTCTCTATTCTAGGCTTAACAGTTGGTCGATCAAAACTGTCCGATGTTAAGGGCGTTTTCGGCGGTGGTGAAGTTTATCACGAAGGAGATGCTGGAAATAGCTTATACGTTTTGTGCTATGCCGGAATGGACGGTTCTGTCATAACTTTTGAATCCGGCGAAATGGGTGGCAGTGAGCATGTGATCTCGTCCGCTGGTTTGTTTGGAGCGGAAGCTCAGTATCGGCTGAAGAAGATTTGTACTAAGTCTTCGAAAGTGAACCTTGGCTTAAATATTGGTGAGGTTCGAGTTGGAATGTCGAAAGATCTTGTTAAAAAAATACTAGGTTCACCTAGTAAAGAACAATCGAAGCTACTTCTTTATCAATATCAGGTGGCTGAACAGCGCCCTAAGGGGGGAGCGGATGTTAGTTCAAGTTTTGAGATTCATTTTGTTGCAGGTAAGGTTTCACACCTTTCTGCCTCTAGGGTGGAGTCTTATTGATAGCGAGTCTTGGGGCGTCGTAGTAGTGCTAAAGATTCTTATCCGCCCCCCCCCCCAACATATACCGGATCGTGCCACAAATTGTTCGGTAAAATATGATACTATGTAGTCTCGTTAAGGTGTTCTGCTTGGGCTGAGTATCTACAAGGAAGACAGACTCAAATGGGTTAGTAGAAATCAAGACCGAGGTTGATATGAACCACGATATAGATTTTGTTTGCTATAGCTTAAATGATGTTACTGTATCTGCCTGCAAAATGGGACATTGTCAGATCATTTAGGATTGAATGTTCAGTTTTCTAAAGAAAAACGCCAGGATTCTATTTTTTGTGATAATGACCTAGAGCGCTTTAACTTTTGCAAGCTTACTGTATCTGAAAATTTCATCTCCAATAATGATAAAAGCTTAAGCCAAAAGTACGAGAACTTTTTTTCGATTAGTTTATATGTGGATTCTCAAGTCCCTATTATCATGCTTAGTCCCTGTCTGAGTGGAACTTCCGGTGACCGGTATGAGGTTAAATCGATGTTTTTCCACAAAACCCCCATCAATAAAAAGCGACACCTGCCCGGCCCCGCTAAACTACCCATGATTTCCGAAAGGAGCCGGCATGGCAAAAAAAGTTTTAGCCCTTGTGGGTGGGATCTCGAAAGACTCTTTAAATAAAAAATTTTATAACGCCTTAAAAGAAAATGCGCCCAGTGGATTTGAGGTCGATACATTTGATATTTCGCTGTTGCCTCATTTCAGCCAAGACATCGAAAAAGACGCGCCAAAAATTGTAAAAGATTTTAAGCAACGAATTAAAGACTGCGATGCCGTTCTGATCATCACGCCTGAATACAACCGATCCATGCCCGGGGTTTTAAAAAATGCCATTGACTGGGGCTCGCGCCCTCATCCCGATAATTCTTGGGAAGGTAAGAAGGGTGCAATCACGGGGGCTTCGTCGGGCAGTATCGGGACGTTCGGGGCCCAACAGCACTTGCGACAGGTGATGGCGCATTTAAATGTGCAGATGCTGTGTCAGCCTGAATTTTATTTTAATGGCAATAAGGCCTTTGATGAAAATGGAAAGCTCACCGAAGAGCGCACGAAGGAATTTATCAAAAAATATTGGAATGCTTTCCAAGAATTTTTAAAGTAGCACCTGGACTAGTCTAGACAATTCTATCGTTTTGCTTTTGAAATGTCTTAAACTGAGAGCATGAGACACATTTGTATTTTTAGTGCGATGATATTGTTGTCAACCCCCCTTCTGGCGGCCGAAGCGGATTATTTCACTAGACGTGAGGACGCCCCCGAAGTTTCCGCCATGCTAGACAAGAAAATGAATGAGGAGCTTAACGCTGCGGCCGGCAAGGTGAAAAACTGCAGTGTTGAGGCATTACGAACCGAACTGATTAAATCAATGGGCGGTTTCGGGATTGCGCAGATTGAAAGTTGGCTTGATGATAATAAAGAAGCCAAAGCCACCGGAATAAAATTTAAAAAATCCATATATCAAGGCACGATGGCCGAGGCTCCCATGGCGGCCTTGGCCTGTTGCGCGCCCCTGGCCACTTACAAAGGGCGCGTATTTAGTGCTGATAAATTAGGTCATTTTTTGCATACCGGTTTTGAAATGTACGTCGTCGCCAATGATCGCCCTTTCCTTGATGAAAAGCGCGCTCCCGAAGCACCTCCGACCGATTTTAGTTTTTCCGCCAACAAAGCGCTGATTGAACAGGACGCCAAAACTTGGAAGCTCAAAACTCGAGGCCAGGGTGCTACAGCGGTGCTGGAGGCCAGTCAATATCAAGAAAATAATTTATGGGGAAAAATGGGGACGGGTGTTTATTCTTATGCGGATATCGCAGCCAATTACGAGGGATATCGCTTTTGGAGCGATCTTACGTCTGGAGATAATCCCTATTTTGTCTGCGAACACAGTCGGTGGAAGCAAGCACGAAAATTTTCTTGGGATGAATATATCTCGGATGCTTGGGATGAAAGCATTAACTGCAACGAATATGTGAGTAGTAAAATGAAAATGACGGTGATGGCGGCTTCAGGTGAGGTTTTACGCAAAAAGGGATGGCCGGCAAAATCCTGCCCCATAGAGCCTCAGAAATGCAGGGCCTTAGTAAAACGTTATCCTGGTGCGCTAAAAGATGTGATTGGGCCCCGGTGTCAAGAGTTGGGCCTGCAGGAGCCCACGGCGGCCGGATCGAACGATGAAGGGAGCAAGTCCGCTGGAGGTGCCCGATGAAAAAAATAGTCTTGATCCTGCTCTTTCTTCCAAGCATGAGCGTGGCCGAGAATGCAGATCGATTAGAAAAGAGCATGGCAAAGATCTTTTCCTGCCACAAAGAATTCAACCGAGATTTTGATCAGTATTTACATTGTGCAAAAAATGTATTTAGCGATACTGTTGATCGGGAAAATCAAGTGCGTACATCGACGGCTTTTGTCGCGCTGACTGCGGCCAGAAAAAAAGTAAGACCTTGCGATAGTAAAGAAAAATCTTTTGCCCCAAGAGATCCGGGCCCCGGGAAGATCTTAATGTGCATGAACTTTAAAGACGGTTTAGGAGGAGACCATACCGCATTTATAGGTTCTATTGACGGCAAGAAAATAAGCTTTATCCGCGCATTCTAAATTAAACGATAACGATAATAAAAACAAAAAACCCACAATCCAAAGATTGTGGGTTTCAACTAGTAGAGCAAACTACTCGAAAGTAAAACTAGTGTTTTACTTCTTCTTTTTTCTCTTCAGTTTTAGTTTCTGTTTTCGCGTGGCCTTTTTTCTTCATTTCTTTTTTCTCTACTTTAGTTTCAGTAGTAGCTGGAGCAGCTGGAGCTGCAGTGCCGTGAGCTGGTTCGTTAGCTTGAGCGATAACACCTGCGAATACTAGAGACATGATGATAGAAGCGATTTTCATAAAACCTCCATTGGTTTTGTTAGAATGTCGTTAACTCGACAAGAAAAAGACTAACAGACGAGGTTAAATGCCCAATTAAAAGGGTATTAAATGTTTTTAATTTCAATACTAAATTGTGCGCCGTGACCTGGACGATTCTCAGCTTTGATTTTTGTGTTGTGAAGAATGGCGATCTTTTGGGCGATGGCTAAGCCCAGACCAAAGCCTTTAACGCGAGTCTCAATTTTAGAGCCGCGAGAGAAACGATCAAAGATATAAGGCAGCTGGTCCTCATTAATTCCAGGTCCGTTATCCTGGATAACTAGCTCTGACGATTCAGCTTTCCAGTTTAAAGTGATGGTCACGATCTCATTATTGGGCGAATACTTAATCGCATTTTCGATGATATTAAAAATCAGATTTTGCAGCAGATCATTGTCCCCGCGGATCATTTTGCGATCGCCGCCGGACTCATTATTGATATCAAATTTTAATTTGATGCCTTTGGAGTTCGCCAGGCGTTCAGCCCGGGGGAGCGTCTCAAAAACAACTTCATCTAGCGCAAGGTCTTGAAGATTTAAGGCTCCAATCCCTGCGTCCACGCGGGACAATAAAAGCATCTCTTGGACAATGTCGGCTAAATTATCAACCTCTTGCAAAGAGCTTTTAATAAAACCATCGATGTCTTTTTTTTCGGTCTTTTGCAAAAGCTCTAATTCACCGCGCATGATCGTCAGGGGCGTCAGCAGTTGGTGCGAAGCATCGGCGACAAATCGTTCCTGACTTTGAAAAGACTGTTCGATGCGATCAAGCATATCGTTCATGGTTAATGTCAGCTCGCGAATTTCATCTTTGGCATTCGGAACCGGAACGCGTTTAGAAAGTTCTGTCGCTTTAATTTCTTTGGCCGTTTGGATCATGTTCTTTAAGGGCTTTAGCGCCCGCGTAGAAAAGAACATGCCCCCAAAGGTCGCGATAATAAGAACTAAGGGAATTCCGATTTGCAACAACGTCAAGCGCTGGCGCACTTGGGTTTCAAGCAAAGTCATGGGCACGGCGATTTGTAACAACAACTGCGGTTTGGCGGCATTATCTAACGGAAAAGAAATCAAACGATAAGAATCCGCTTCGGCTGACGGAATGTTGCTGACCTTGTTGATGGTGCGATAGGTGGCTTCTTCGCCCTTCCAAATGCGTTCGAAATCTTTTTTATAAGGCGGATTAAAATCACCGAAATTTCCGACCCGTGCAAGCACGGCACCCGAACTGTGGCGCACTTGAATCAAGGCGGTTCCTAACGGAAAGGGCAAGATCTTACCGTGATCTAAACGCAAAGGCGGGAAGCTAAGATCGCCTTTGATGCCGATTTCAATCCCTTCCGATACGTCGACGGAATAATTAAAAAGCGCATCATCGAAATCCTGCTGAAGCGTATCGATCATCGCTTTAAATAAAAACATATTAAAAACGATGGTCGTCGCCCCAAAGATAAAGACAAAGATGATAGCGAGACGAAGGCGAATACTAAGACTTGATAAAGGACTAAAGATTTTCTTTAAGAACATAGCCTGTTCCAACAACCGTATGGATCAGTTTCTTAGAAAATGGCGCATCGATTTTTTTACGCAATAAATTGATGTACACGTCGATGACGTTGCTTTCAGAATCAAAATGAATATCCCAAACGTGTTCGGCAATCGAAACGCGACCTAAAGGACGCTCGGGGTTGCGCATGAAATATTCTAATAACGCAAACTCCTTGGTGGTCAGTGAAATTTCCTGACCGTCGCGACGCGCACGACGTTGGATCAAATCAAGTTCCAACTCTGAATATTTCAGTGTGTTGGATTTAGCTCCATTGGGCAATGGAGTTTTTCGGCGAAGTAAAGCGCGCACCCGGGCATGAAGTTCATCAAAAGAATAAGGTTTGGTAAGATAATCATCGGCACCGGCATCTAAGCCATGAACTTTGTCTTTGGTGGTCGCAAGGGCCGTGAGCATAAGGATCGGTCCATCGTATCCGTCCGTGCGAATGTGTCGGGCTGTATCAATGCCACTTTGATCGGGCAGCATGACATCTAAGATCACCAAATCGTATTCACCTTGAGCCATATAAGATTCCGCCGCCGCTCCGCACTCGGCGATATCTACGGCATAGCCCACCTCATTGAGGCCTTTTTTTAAAAAGTTAGCCATTTTGACTTGGTCTTCAACGACAAGAATACGCATAACGGGAAGCCTCTCACTTCCCCTTCACTGAATCAAGCGGATAACTAAAGGCTCAAATCCCATTTTTCATTTGGGTTTTTAGGGGCGACTTTGCCGGTGTCTTCGGTTTTTAGTTCGACCTTCTTAATCTTTTTATCTTCGGTGTATGAAATGCTCACCGGTGGGCCTTGCGGTTTTTTACTTTTCTCTAGGTCTTTTAAGATTTTAGCATAGTGCGGTATTGCGCGATGAAGAAAGAATGTGCCGGTGTTTTTATCTCCTTCAAAGAAGACTTCCACACCATCGGATTCTTCGCGAACGACTTTGACTTTGGCGGTCAGACTTTTCAGGCCGTCGTTTTCGTCTTTGGCTTCTTTATAGTCCTCGTCTTTTTCAAAAAGATCCGTAGTTAAGCCTTTTTTTTGGGCAGGAGTCGCCGGGGATTCGACTGGAACTTTGACGGTCGGGGCTGGTTGTTCACCCGGCTGTTGAGCCTGAACTGATAAGGGACCAATGAATAATAATGCAGTGATGGCTAGCAGCATGGTTCCTCCGTATGCGTATATCAATATAATGCACGGGCTTTTGTTGCCACGCAATAGGTCCTTATAGTAGCTTATAGTTACTTGAGAGGAGAGCCTATGAACCTTGGATGGACGGAAATTCTATTGATTGGCGGTATTGCTTTGCTTCTATTTGGGCCAAGTAAACTTCCCGGTTTGGGACGTTCTTTGGGGGAGTCTATTCGCGGATTTAAAAAAGCTCTTAACGAAGATCCTAAAGAGGAAAGCGAAGTGAATCGCGAGCAACTGACTCGCAATAACCAAGCGCCGATGAACCCATCGGAAGTTAAACAAGAAGAGCGAGACGTAAATAAAAAATCTTAAAATCAGGATTTTTAAGATGAGGCTTAAAAGGGATTCCGGAGATGGAGTCCCTTTTTGTTTTTTGCGATGTGTTTGTCCGCACTTTTAAATCGCTTTTTTCTCTGCGCGTTATCTATTTGAAAAACCGACAAAACGTCGGAGGATAGGTGCTTGCACTCCGGACGTGCCGGAATAACTTTGTTTGATTTTAAAACATCCTTGAAGGGGAGACAGCAATGAATAAGTTAGTACTTGGAGCCCTCGTTGTAGCAGCTTTGACTGTAACAACTGCGTGCCAAAAGAAAGTAAAGCTCGACACAGACGTAAGAAAAGCGAGCTATGCTATCGGTCAACAAATCGGTGGTAACTTGAAACAACAAAATATCGACATCGATACGGATGCTCTGGCAATGGCGTTGAAAGATGCTATGGCTGGTAAAAACGAAATGTCTAAAGAAGACATGCAAGCCGCGATGATGAAACTTCAAGAAATGGCGATGAAAAAGCAATCTGAAGTTGCGGATTCAAATGCTAAAGCGGGTAAAGAATTCCTAGAAAAAAACAAATCAGCGGCGGGTGTTAAATCAACAGCTTCTGGCTTGCAATACATCATGGAAAAAGAAGGCACTGGTGCCACTCCTAAAAAAGAAGACGTCGTAAAAGTTCACTACAAAGGAACTTTGACGAACGGCGAACAATTCGATTCTTCTTACGATCGTGGTCAACCTGCTGAATTCCCCGTGGGCGGCGTGATCCCAGGTTGGACAGAAGCTCTTCAATTGATGAAAGTGGGCGGCAAAGCTAAACTTTTCATCCCACCAGAACTTGCTTACGGTCCTTCTGGTCGTCCAGGCATCCCACCGAACTCAGTTCTAGTTTTCGATGTTGAGTTGATCGAGATCGTTAAAGCTCCACCAAAAGCTAAGAAATAATGTTCGATACAAGCATTGACCCTTTTGTGCAGTTTGATCGCCTCTTAAAAGAGGCGATCGCAAAACAAGTCCCGGAAGCAAACGCGATGTCGCTGGCCACCGTGGATGAAAAGGGAACTCCTTCCGTGAGAATCGTCTATCTTAAAGAGGTCTCACAGGAAGGTTTTGTTTTTTATGGCAACTATGAAAGTCATAAAGGCAAAGACATCGACGCCAACCCACAAGTGTGTTTGAATTTTCATTGGCCTGTTCTGTGGCACCAAATCCGCATCACGGGAAAAGCTTCTAAAATTTCCGCGGAAGAAAGTGATAAGTACTTTGCCACGCGCGCTCGGTTAAGCCAATTAGGTGCTTGGGCCAGTAAACAAAGTTCTGAAATCCCGGATCAAGAATGGCTTTCGCGTCGGGTGCAAGAGTATGAAAAACAGTTTGAAGGGCAGCCTGTTCCGCGTCCCCAGAATTGGGGGGGATGGCGCGTGATCCCTGAAGAAATTGAATTCTGGTTTGGCCTCAATGGCCGTTTGCATGAGCGCTACATCTATAAACGTGAAGGAAAGTCCTGGAAGACCTTCCAGCGCAGTCCTTAAGAAACTCCTTTAAAAATTTTCTTTAATTCCGGCGCTGACCTGTCTATGAGCTCTCCGGAAACATACCTATGAAGAATGCTACTAATCAGTGTTTGATAGGGAATGCCCATGCGTTCTGCTTCTGTCCGGATTTCTGCAAGCTCTCCGCCATCAATACGTATGCTGATCGGGGTCTTTGCTGCTTCTTTGTCGGCCTTCACGGGATTGGGTCTTTTTGTTAATTTTTTTAAATCATATTCCTTCTTCATATTGTACCCTTTCATTATTTGTAACTCGTCTAGCGCCTATGATTCGAATTTTATTTGGCGTGCGCTCGCAAAAGATGACTATCAAAGTCCAAGTCGACTTCCTTAGTGTATGCTGTTGTATATACTTTGTCAAGATCGGTGAAAACCTCTTAGTTTCAATGGGTTAGCCAGGAGAAAGTTAAGATGAGCGTGGCGTTTGGGTTTTGAGGCCGGAACTTGATTCGGGATTCGGCTCTTCAACTAGCTTTCAATTGACCAAGGATTTTGACCTGAAATTGGTTCTCAACTACATAGACTCTCATTCGGAGGATCTATGAAAAGCCTTTTTGTCAGTTTATTTGCGGTGCTGGGTTTTGCCGTGTCGGCGCAGGCCGTGACTCGTGCGGAAGTTATCCAGAACGTTTCTTACAACGTGATCTTAAAAACCTATGCGGATTTCCAACAAAAATCTCAAGAGCTGAAAGCCTCTGTCGATACGCTGATCGCGCAGCCCACGCAAAAAAATCTTGAGGCCGCCCAAAGCGCGTGGAGAGCGGCTCGCTATTCTTACGAAGTTTCAGAAGGCTTTTTGTTTGGTCCGATGGACAGCTTGGGTATTGATCCGATGATCGATACTTGGCCTTTGGCTTTAACGGATCTTAAAAAAATTCTTTCTTCTAATTATGAAATCAACACTGAATTCGTGCGTGGTTTGCCTTCTGAAGTTCAAGGTTTCCACGCGATTGAATACTTCCTTTTTGGTGAAGGAATCACTTCCAACACTCGCAGTGTGGGGACGATCAAGCCTCGTGAATTTGCTTACCTTCAAGCCGCAACGGAACTATTAAACGAACAAGTAGCTCTTTTGATTTACTCTTGGACCACTCACCATGATCCAGAAGACACAAGCTCTGTGGGGTACTATTATCTTATCAGCCAGCCCGGTGCGAGCAATCCTTTCTACACCAGCGAAGAAGCGGTGATGGCGGAATTTGGTAACGGCATTGTCGGTATCTTGGCTGAAGCGAGCGGTGCCAAACTTCCGGACGCCACCGGTGAAACACCTGAAGATGCGAATGCTCGTTTAGAAGAATCCCCGTTTTCATGGAATTCTTTAAATGATTACATGAGCAACGTGGATTCTATCTACAATGTTTACACGGGAACTTTCGGTGGCATTGGTAACGGTCCAGGTTTAAAAGCTTTAGTCGCGCAACAAAATCCGGTGCTTGCAGAACAAGTTGAAGTTCAAATTCTTTTGTGCCGTCAAAAAATTGCCGACATCGCCGGTCCTCAAGGGATTTCTTTTGGGCGTGCGATTAAAACTCCAGACGGTCGCGTAAGAATTTTTGCGGCGATTGCCGAGCTTAAAAAATTAGAAGACATGTTTACAAACCAAGTAAATCCGCTTCTGTAATTTATGAAATTTATTGCCGGGCTTATTTTAGTTTTCACCGCGCCTCAGTCATGGGGCGCACCTGTTTCCATGGACTATGTTTACGCCACCCGCAGTGGGGGTGACTCTACAACATCAGTGCCCGGAGAGTCCGCGCTTGCTTTTCAACAGCCGTCACCCGCACTCACTGAAAGTGAGATCGCTCGACATCTTAAAGGCGACATCCTTTTTGGTCGTGGATTTTCCTCAGGCCCTGACAGTGATCTGACGGGGCTGGGGCCGGTGTTTAATAATAACAGCTGTACGGCTTGTCATGCTCGCGATGGGCGCGGTGCTTTGCCGCTGGTTCCTCCGGGGCAGGAATGGGTGATGCTTCGTCAAAACGAATCCATTTTCTTGCGTATCAGTGTGGAAGATGGAACAAAAACACCCCGCGATGAACCGCACGGGTGGGGGGGGCCGATCGCGGTTCCGGGATTTTCAACCCAGTTGTTTCATCTGGGCAGTTTTGGCGTGCGCAAAGATTTTCCCGGTGTGGGGCAAGCCCGTGTTTGGATGAAGCATGAGTTTTCTGAATTCACTTATCCTGATGGCAAGAAAGTTGTTTTAAGAAAACCGATTTTTAAAATCACCGATGCCTATGATCCAAGAATTTATTCTAGCGACGTAAAAACAAGCCCGCGCATGGGAACTCCCATGATTGGTCTAGGCTTACTTGAAGCGATTCGCGAAGAAGATATTTTAGCTTTAGCGGCTCGGGATCTTTCTGAAGAAGGCGTTCACGGAAAACCGAATTACGTTTTTGATGTGCAAAAGAAAATGCGGGGGGATGCTTATCCGGTGTCCTTGGGGCGATTTGGTTTAAAGGCCAATACGCCGTCGGTCTTTCACCAATCCTTGGGGGCTTTAAACGGGGATCTTGGAGTTACGAACTATGCCTTCCCGATTGAAAGTATTTTTGGCACGGCTTTATATGAATCTTTGGGGCTAGATAAAGCGCCCGCGGCGGTCGAAGCAAAAGATCAAGTCGCCGATGATTTGGTTTTTTATTCAGAAACTTTGGGCGTGCCGGAACGTCGTCATATTGATGATCCTATTGTGATTAAAGGCGCTGAAGTTTTTCATCAAGTCAACTGCACCAGCTGTCATCAACCCAGTTTCACCACCGGTGTAGCAAAGAACCCGGCCTTTTCAAATCAAAAGATTTATCCGTTCACCGATATGCTTTTGCATGACATGGGTGACGGCTTAGCCGATGGTCGTCAAGACTTTGAAGCCAATGGCAGGCAGTGGAAGACCCGTCCTTTATGGGGCCTTGGTCACACTCAAACCATCAATCCTCGCGCGGGCTTTTTACATGATGGACGCGCGCGCACCTTGGAAGAAGCTATTTTGTGGCATGACGGGGAAGCTCGTTATTCAAAAACAAAATTCACGCAGTTGCCGTTGGCGGATCGTGAAGCTTTGATTAAGTTTTTAAGATCCCTATAAAAAACTCCTGGTGTCGGTGGGACATCCGGGGCGTTGCGACTAAACGCCTAGACCTTTTATTATAAATTTACACATAATTTACATAATCCTTTGACCTGGATTTCGTTCTTTTATATCGTATTTCAAGGGCCCACAGAGGGCCTTTGAAAATCCCAAAC